>CANJKV010000008.1 GCA_947474855.1 Aurantimonadaceae bacterium
AGCGGCTTGAACGCCAGGATGAGGCCGGCGAAGCAGGTGGGCAGATCGGGCATCGGACGTCTCTTGGTCGGGACACTCCAAGCCTATCCGTCATGCCCGCTTCGTCACACTGCTCCGCTCGCCACACCATCGGATTGGCCAAAGTCGAGATTAGGAGCCCACTCGAAGCTCCAGACGGCTGTCGCTTGAAGAGCGACCGCACCCAACCCTGACAACTACATTACGCATGAACGAAGAAGATTGCGAGCAGGATAACAAAGATGATGAGAGCGGCGGAGAAGAGAGCTGCTATGATGTCAGTATCGCTCACTCCGCCCTCCCCCTCACAGTTCGCAGAACTATGCTCGGCAGGGATCACCGCCGCCACCCTCCAGTTAGATTGACCCCAACCTCTTCCGGTCTCGGTTGTTTATGGTGGAGCATCCACCAATAATACGACATGGCTCCGGAGGCACAGCCGCCTCCTACCACCTCGATGACTCGTCCTCCGTCGGCATGCGTCCATGCGGCGTCATTCCATCGACAACGCCCGGCAGCACCTGGGAAAGTTGGGAGAGAAGATCGTCGCGTCCCATTCCGGTCTGCTGCGACAGCGCATGAACAGTGTCCGGCCCGAGCGCCTCACCGAGCTGGTGCGGGGCGATCTGCCGGTTCGGACCAGAGCCAATCCAAGAGTTCGCCACGTCGCCATGGCCGCTCCTCTGGAACATGTCGATGAGCCCGCCGAGCCCTCCCATGCCTCCAGCCCCCATGCCGGCACCGCCCATTCCGCCTGCGCTCGCGCCTCCGGTGATGCCACCGAGCAAGCCGCCGAGACCGCCTCCCATCCCACTGCCTGACCTCGAGGCGAGCAGAGCCATCAGGGCCATGACGAGCGGCGACATGCCTCCGCCGCTCGCGCCGCCGAAGCCTCCACCCAACCCGCCGGTGCTACCCTGCTGGTAGCCCTGCTGCTGGCCCAGCACGTTGCCGATGACCTGATCCAGAAGTCCCATGACTTACCTCCTTTGCGCCCTTCGCACGGCCGGTGGAGCAAGCCCACCGGCCGAGTCGTGGTTCCTGGTTCAGTAGCCGGTGCCGCTTCCACCGCGGCGGCGGGCGAGTTCGTCCTCGCTCACGGTCGTGCCGCCCAAAGTGCGACCGGTACGCTCGTCCTCGATCTCGACTTCAGTCCGGCGCACGCTGTCGCGGATCGTCTCGTCACGGACCTCGACATCCTTGTCGAGGCGCACTTCCTCGACGACGCGCGCTTCCTTGGAGACCACCGCCTCCTCGCCGCGTGCCTCTGCCTCGATCACCTGCTCGCGGAACAAGTGGTCGGCGTCCGTCGCGGCGCGATTGACCGGGTTGCGCTCGACGCGAACCGTCTCGTTGCGCAGCGCGACGCTCTCCTCGACCGGCGTTTCCACGACGTAGGAGCGGATGCGCACCCGCCCATGATCGACCTCGCGCTTGCCAACCCGAACCTGCTCTTCCGCTACGGGGATGTAGTCGGAGCGCGCCTCCACGCCTTCAGCGGCGGCGTAGCCGGTGCTGCTCGCAGACGTTCCTGCCGCGCCATACCCAGTCGAGGTCGAGGTCGAGGTGGTGCCGAGGTCCGTGTAAGCGGTGCCGGCCGTGCCGGTCGCGCTCGTAGCAGTCGTGCTGGTGCTTGCCGTGCCTGCGTCGTAGCCGCTCCAGCCCTCCGAGCGCCACTGCGCTTCCTTCGTGTCGAGATCGGCGGCACCGGCATTCTCAAGGATGTCCGACACCACGTTGAAGTCGGCGTTGTCAGCCCTGACGGTCAGAACCGAGCCACCCCGGCGCAAGCCTTCGGAGTAGGAGTAGCGATCTTCATCGGGCATGAAGACGTCGCCGAGGGAGGCCCAGAACCCCTTGTCCTCGCCCGTTCCTGTCGATCCGCTCGTGCTCGCGGCAGTGCTGCTGGAGTCATGGATGCTGATTTCGCTCGGTGTAATGCCTGCGGCCAGGAGCTGATCGTAGGCATTCTGAGCTTCCGTGCGGCTGTCGAAGTAGGCGGTGATCGTCCGGCTCATGAGGTTTTCTCCTTTTTGGTTTCGTCACCTGCACCCAGCCGCTCGATGACGGCCTCCTGTTTGCGCAAGATGACGGAGGTTTGGACGTGCTCCACCGAGCGCGTCCGGCGGATATGCACCTCTTCCTTCAGGACGAGGCGCTTCTCGACGACGAGGATCTCCTCGACGATGGGGATGATCGTGAGATCACCGTCTTCCCGGATGGAGGGAACTGCATCGATCTCGTGCCCGATCGGCACTCTCGTGACCTCAACGGTCTCGCCGGCCAGATCCTGAGCAACCAGCTCTTCGGCTTCGCGGGTGACGGTGCGGACCCGCACCCGGTCTGTGACGACCTCGCGCTTGCCGAACCTCACCTGTTCCTCGGCGAGGAGAAGCGCGGCTTGTGTGCTTGCATCGTCTGCGAGCCTGACGTTGCCGTCCTTCTTCGTCATGGCGCTGCTCCTTCCGGATCCAGCTCTCAGAGGCTGCCGCCCGTGCCGCGCACATCGCGAGCCTCAACAACCCGTCGGCTGGGGATCAGGCGATCGGCATAGACCGGATGAACGACGCCGGAGCGCCCCCCGAGCCAGCCGGCAACAGCGCCCAGAACAAGGGCGATGAAGGCCAGGATAGCGCCCGTCGAGGCAACCGAGGCGGCCGTATCGGCGGCCTGGGTCGCAGCCTCACGGGCCTGATCCACCGTCTGGCGGTACTGCGCTTCGATCTGCTGAACCTGCTGCTGGGCCTGATCGAGCGGGATGCCCCGAGCTTCCGAGAGGGCCTGGGCGGCCTGTTGGCGAGCCTGTTCGGCGCCCTGCTCGTCGCTCGTAGCCAACGCCCGCAGAGCGTTCACGGCACGCGCTTGCAAGGCTTCAGGATCCGCTCCGGCAGCGCGGACCTGACCCTCGAAAGCATCGAGCGGGTTGGAGTTGGCGAGCGCGGGAGCCGCCGTCTGGGCAACCGTCTGACCAAGACCGCCGATCGCGCTCGTCACGCCGCTGAAGGCGCCGCCGATCAGCGATCCGACGGTGCTGGTGAGGAAGTAAAGAACGAGAAGGGTCGTGACCGCCCAGGTGGTGAGGCCGTGCAGGGCGCCCGTGGTGGCGACCGTCTTGCCCGACAAGCGCGCGGCGATGTAGCCGCCGATGAACGAGGCGATGATGCCGGACAACACGTACCAGATGCCGGCGGTGATCGAGAAGGTCGAGGCAGCCGGGTTGTCGCCGGTGGCCGGATCCAGCGTCGCGATCCCGATGCCGACGCCGAGCATCGTCAGCAGCACCTGCACGACGAGGGCGACGGCGACGCCGGAGAAGATGGCGCCCCAAGACACTTTGTTGATGAGGATCGTGTGCGCGTCTTCCGCGGCCGTGGCTGCGTGCCCGGGGCGGTTGAAGGAGCCGTCATCGTGGATGTGGGGCCTGTTCAAGTCGGTCATGCGGTGCAACCTCGCCTAGCTTTCGGAACGGGCTCGGGGCACACGTTCTCGCTGATCGGGACGGTTTAGGAATGCGCATCGAGTTGGCGGAAAAGAACCAAACGCCTAGCTGATTTCGATATGAATTTGGTCGTACGACTTCATCACTGGGCAGCTGAGCCAGCGACACCCCGCTCGCGCGCCCAGACCATTGCGGCTCCCCTGCGCTTGACCCCAATCTTCCGGAACACGGACGAGAGATGGTTGCGTACCGTATGTCGCGACAGGCGCAGCCGTTCCGCTATCTCCGCGTCGCTGAGTCCCTCGCAAACCAGCTTGAGGACCCCGAGTTCCTTCTCGGTGAGGCATTCGGTTCCGGCTGCAGAGGGGGCATGCTGGGTGGCCGAGCGCAAGGCAGCCAGCTTCTCGACGATGGTGCGGCTGAACCAGGACGTCTCCGACATCACCGTCTCAATGGCCGTCATGAGCTCGGCCTCCGAGCGCTTCCTCTCCGTGATGTCCTGCATGACGCAGAGCACGCACTTGCGGCCATCGAGGTCGATCGTCTCGGCGCTCAGCAGGCAGTCCACCGGCGAGCCGTCACGCACCCGGATTCGTATGTCCGCACCGGATATGGATCCTTCCCCTTCCAGCAGCGCGCCGAGCTTCCTTTGTTCCAGGGGATCGGCCCAGAGGCGCAGGTCGAGTGGCGTCCGGCCGACTATCTGCTCCTTGGCGTATCCTGTCAGCCGGACGAGCGCCGTGTTGGCCTCGATGAACCGGAAGTCGGCCGCGTCCCAGATCCACGAGGCGACGGGCGAGAGCCCGAACGCCTTGGCGAAGCGCTCCTCGCTGGCTTCCAGGGCCCTCTCGGCCCGACGTCGCGGCTCGAGGTCGGCGAAGGTGAAGAGCATGCAGCGCTCGTCGGATATCTCGATGGGCTGACCTGCGACGATGACCCGCTTGCCGGCACCGTTCGCGACGCGGAGGTCCGCCTCGGTCTGCGGGACGGTCCGACCCTCGTGCAGGTTCCGGACGGCGGCGTCCCGGTCCGCGCTGCCCGCGAACACGTCAAGCTCGACCGCGGAGCGCCCGACGACATCGTCGCGGGAGAAGCCCGTCATCTCCAGGAAGCCGCGGTTCACCCTGACGTAACGCAGGTCCGACAGCCGGCAGATGAGGGCCGGTGCGGGATTGGCGTTGAAGGCGCTCTCGAAGCGGTCCTCGGCCTCGAAGCGCCCCGTCTCGTCGTCGATGACGAGCACCATGTACTCCGGATCCCCGGCCTCGTCGTAGATGACGAAGCAGCGGATCGTGTGGGTCCATGGATTGTCGGGTTGGTGAACCGGGGAGACCTCGATGGTGACGGCGCGGGGCGTCTCGCCCTTCATCGCCCTCTCGATCGGGAAGTCCTCGCGATGTACGGGCTGCTTGTTGCGGTAGGTGAGCTGGAAACGCTTCCTGTATTCCTCGATGGTGGAGCCCAGTTCGTCGAGGTGCTTGACCCCGTGCAGCGCGAGCGCCCGCTCGTTTGCCCAGAGAATGACCCTGTCGAAGCCGACCAGAACGACGCCATCGTCGAGACCGGTGATCAGTTGCTGGAGCTGACGGTGGCGCAGTTCCGGAATCGGAGAACTCTCTTGCATCGACGGCACCTCGACTTCAGCAAGGCGGCATGTCCCCCTTTGCCCTTGCTGCCTCAAAACCCGCAGCAGGCCGTCCGTTCCCCGGACGTGCGCGTTGAAGGCGCGTCCCCTTGCGGTCGAGCGCCCTGGGCGCCCGTGCTCGGGCGTGCCGCCGGGGAGGGCGGCCGCGCCGTCGGGTTGCGGTTCGCAGCTTCGCCGCCGATCGCGGCGCTCACCATGTCGGGTCCGCGCTGTGGGCCTAACCCCGATCGGTGAGTTATCCCGATGGCTTCCGCCACGGCCTGGATTCACGCCGGCGGACCGAGGGCGCCTTGTTCCGGTCGCATCGGCGGGCTCGGCGCCGGCGTCCGCCGAGAGGGCGGTCTGGGGTTCGGGGCATATGCATACCTGCCGGCCGGCCGCTTGGATCACGCCCGCAGAGGCGTCCTCACCCAAGGCGCCTGGCCGCGGCGCCAACCCTGTCCAGGAGCCAGGCGAGGGGCTCCGGCCGGTGCAGGTAAAGCCTCTGTCCGAAGCCGATCCCGCGTGCGCGCAGGAGCTCGACCCCTTCCGCATCCGGTACGCGCTCCGCCACGACCTCGACGCCGAGCTCGCGCGCGATCGTGCCGACCGCCGCGCAGATCGCCTGGTCGAGCCCGTTCCTCGCGACGTCCTGAACGAAGGCGCCGTCGATCTTGATGCCGTCCACCGGAAAGCGGCGCAGATAGCCGAAGGAGGACAGGCCGGCGCCGAAGTCGTCCAGGCTGACCCGGCAGCCCGCCCGGCGCGCATCGCGCACGAAGCGCTCGGCGGCGGCGAAGTTGTTGACCGCCGCCGTTTCGGTGATCTCGAAGCAGAGCCGTTCGGCCGGCTGGCCGGTTTCGCCCAGCTGCGCCTCCACGAAGGACCAGAGCTCCGGGTCGCTCAGCGACATGGCAGACAGGTTGATCGAGAGCACCGGCGCCTCGGACGCCGGCCGGAGGCCGGCGAGGATATCGAGCGACTGGCGGATGACGCGGCGGTCGAGGACGCCCATGAGGTCGAAGCGCTCGGCGGCCGGGATGAAGGTTCCCGGCATGATCAGCGATCCGTCGACCCCGGCGAGCCGCGCCAGGACCTCGATGCGGCGCGAGCGCCGCGCGGGATCGGACAGGTCGCGGATCTCCTGCCCGAAGAGCCGGAGCCGGTTCTCCTTGAGGGCCTGCAGAAGCTCGGAGGCGGCCCGCACCTCGGCGAAGCCGCCGGCGGCCGCGCCGCCTGCCGGATCGTGGAGCGAGACCTTGTTGCGGCCGCGCGACTTCGAGGCGTAGCAGGCCGCGTCGGCCAGGGAGAGCGCGGTCAGCGGGTCGGGGCCGGCGTCCGCGAGCAGGACGATGCCGACGCTCGCGCCCACGCCGTGGACCCGGCCGCCCCAGGACAGCTGCTGCGAGCCGACGGCCTTCACGACGTCGCCGCCGGCGCGATAGGCCGCATCGGGCCCGGACGCCTCCATCAGAACGGCGAACTCGTCGCCGCCCAGCCGCGCGATCTTCGCGCCGGCCGGCAGCACGGCCGCCATGGCCTTGGCCACGAGCTTCAGGAGGGCGTCGCCGGCGGCATGGCCGGCCGTGTCGTTGACCATCTTGAAGCGGTCGAGGTCGACGTAAAGGAGGGCGAGGCCCGCGCGCTTCGCCGGATCCTCGACCGCGCGGGCGAGAGCCTTGTCGAAGGAGGAGCGGTTGAGAAGGTCGGTGAGCCCGTCATGGCGTGCCAGGTGGGCCAGCTCGCGCTGGCGCGCCTGCTCGCGCGTGACGTCCTGGACGATCAGAACCGTTCCCACCACCGCGCCGGCCGCGTCGTAGAGCGGCGAGGCCGTGTCGCGCATGACGCGCCGCTCGCCGTCGCGGCGCTCGAAGAGGGCCGGCTCATCCCGCTCCGTCGTGCGCCGCTCGGCGCAGGCGAGGGGGGCCGACGGGGGCAGCAGGACGCCCGTCCGCTCCTGCCGCAGCGGCAGGACGTCCGCCGTCCTGCGGCCGAGGAGGTCGGCCTGCTCGGCCAGGAGCAGCCGCTCGGCCGCCGGATTGGCGAAGGTGATCGCGTCCTCGGCATCGGTGGCGATCACCGCGTCGCCGATCGAGCGCAGGATGACGCGCAGCCGCTCCTTCTCCGCCGCGAGCTTGTCCGACACCTCGACCTGCTCGGACACGTCCCAGATGCTGCCGACGACGAGCGGCGGCTGGTGGGGCGGGTGCACGAGCCGCGACAGGGCGAAGATGTGCCGCACCGCCCCGTCCGGCCGCAGGATGCGGTAGGTCATGCGCACCGGCGTGCCCTCGGCGAGAAGGGCGCTCGCCGCCGCTTCGGCGGCGGCGGCGTCGTCCGGGTGCAGGCGGGCGTGCCAGGTGCCTTGCGGAACCTCCTCAGGTCCCGGCCCGAGCCCGTAGATCTCGCGCATCCGGGCGTCCCACGAGGTCCGGCCGGTCTCGGTCTCGTAGCTCCAAAGGCCGATGCCGCTGGCGTCGAGGGCGAGCTCGATGCGCTGGTTGAGGAGCGCCAGCCGGGCGGCGGCTTCCTTCTGCGCCGTGATGTCGGTCTGGACGCCAATCATGCGCGTCGGCCGCCCCGCCGCGTTGCGCTCGACGACCTTGCCGCGGTCGAGGACCCAGATCCACCGCCCGCTCCGGTGGCGAAGGCGGAACTCGCATTCGACGCTTTCCGCCTCGCCTTCGAGATGGCTGTCGCCGCTGGCGAGCGCCCGCTCCCGGTCGTCGGGATGGATGAAGTCGAGCCAAAGGTCCGGATGGTCGCGCAGCTCGTCGTCGCCGTAGCCGAGCATGCGCTTCCAGCTCGGCGAGTAGTAGCAGGCGTTGTTGACGAGGTCGGCGTCCCACACCCCCAACTCGGCGCAGTCGAGCGCGACCGCGAAGCGTGTTTGGCCATGGGAGGTGCGGTCAGCGTGGCTGATCATTCTTGCCGCCTCCGCCGGACGCCGGGCTCATCGAAGGTCCGTACGTCACGCACGGGACGGCATCGAGCCTCCTCCGTGTTTGTCTTCGTGACAACCGATGCCTTCTGTGACTTCGGCACGACTGTAGGGTCAGATCGATAAGGATCGATGAAGCGGCGGCAGCGCATCAGCCGAGCACGTCCATGACGGCAACGAACAGCATCGGCACGGCGCGACGCGCGAACCTTGAGACAAGGCGGAGACGTCTCACGCGTGCGGTCCCGGCTGCCGGCGGCCTCCTCCTCCCGGGCGGCGCGGTGATCGTACCATCCCGACCTTTGGGGAAACGCCCGCCGCACGCATCGGTTGTATCGACGGCAGGGTGGACGACCGGAGCGGCGGCTGTAGCGGGGACCAGGACCATCGGTATGGCCGCGCAACGCATGAGCTGCCGTGAGCCATCCATCGCGATGCGCGTGCCTCGCGCCACCCGGACGAACAAGGCCCCGGCAGGACCGGCACTCGGCACGTCCGGTGGCGGCAAGCGGGACGGGCGGTTGAGGCGCGACGGCGTTCGGGTGAGTGAAAGACCTCGGCGGAGCCGGCGCGTAAACCAAGAGACAAAGTTTTTTGCGACCAATGGCGGTTTCGCCTTTTGCGCCATTCGCAAGCTGATTAGTATAGTGAAGTTTCGGTTAGCCAGTAAATTGTAGAGATTGTCGAGTGGACGGCATTCTGTCCGCAAGCGGCCTGGGCTTTGTTTTGAGTGGTGTGGCGCGTTTCTGTTGGCCGTCCCTCGAGCGAGGGCTCGAAGCCGAGAACGTGGCGTTGAAGGCCGGCGAGTTGCGGACCCTGGTCCAGATCGCGGGGATTCCGCGCCTCACCATGCGCGGGTTGGCCGGCCGGATGGGCGTACAGCCGATGACCGCATCGGACTTCGTCACGCAGTTGGAGGCGCGTGGCCCCGTGGAGCGCACGATCGATCCGGAGGACCGTCGGGCGCGTCGCCTGGAGGTGACCGCCGCCTCGGACCGCGTCTTCCGGAGGATCGCGCCGGTCGCGCTGCGAGTGCACCAACTCTCCGTACGGCGCCTCGACGAGGCGGAAAGGAACGAGCTGACGCGGATGCTTCTGATGGTGCGCGCCGGCTTCATGGATCCTCAGGACGAGGACCGAAACCCTCGGTCGAACCGCTGAGCCGTCGGGGCGGCGCGTCGGCTCCCTTTCGCCGGTCTCAAGCCTCGCCGGCGTTCTCGGCGGTGAGCCTGTCCAGCGGCGCGACGATCCGGCAGGAAACCCCTTCGGGCGCATACGAGATCTCGACAGGCCGGCCCGTGGAACCCGCGAGCCCGATCTCGATCAGCCGCGTGCCGAAACCCTTGCGTTCCGGCGGGGTCACCGGCGGCCCGCCGCGCTCCGACCACTCGAACACGAACAGCGGTGGGGCCGCGCCGTGCGCGTCGACCCTCCAGCTGATCGACACCGATCCCCCGGGAGCGGACAGGGCACCGTACTTGCCCGCGTTCGTCGCCAGCTCGTGGCAGGTGAGCGAGAGGGCCAGCGCCGCCGTCGGCCCGATCGTCACCTCCGGCCCGGACAACGTGATCCGACCCTCGCCGTCCAGGACGGAGACGGCGCCGCGCACGATCTCCTCGACCGAACCGGCATCCCGAGATCCGCGGAGCAGGAGGTCGTGGGCGTTCGCCAGGGCCTGGATGCGCGCCGTCAGCGCGGTCCGGGCGCTTGCCATGTCCGGCGCCGAGCGCAGCGTCTGCGTCGCGATTGACTGAACGGTCGCGAGCGTGTTCTTCAGGCGGTGCGAGAGCTCGCGGTTGAGGAGCTGGCGCTGGCTCTCGGCGGCCACCCGGTCCGTGACGTCGCAGAACAGGATCCCGACCTGGTTGGGCGCGGGATCGTCGAGCCGAAAGGCGTAGACCTCGAACCAGCGGCCATCCATCGGCTCGGCCCGGTGGCGGAAGCGGACGGCCTCGCCCGTCGCCGCCACCCGCCCGTAGGTTTCGTACCAGAACTCCTCGAGGTCCGGCACCATCTCCCGTGCCGTCCGACCCTCGGCTCCGGCGAGCCCGGTATGCCGCTCGAAGGCCGCGTTGTGCTCGACGAAGCGGTAGTCCACCGCCCGCCCGCCGTCGAAGATCATCTCGACGACGCAGAAGCCCTCGTCGATGGAGTTGAACAGCGTGCGATAGCGCCGCTCGGCAGCAGCAAGCCGAGCCTCCGCCTCGACGCGCCCGGTTACGTCGGCACCCTCGACGAAGATGCCCGTCACGTCGCCGGCGGAGCTGCGAATCGGCTGGTACACGAAGTCGAGGTGCCGCTCCTCGACATGTCCGTCCGCACCCGTCCGCAGTTCGACCGGCTGGCCGAGCGCCTGATGCGCGGTGCCGCTGCGATAGACCTCATCGAGGATGTCCACGAAGCCTTGGCCCACCACCTCGGGAAGCGCCTCGGCGACGGTCTTCCCGACGACGTCGCGGCCACCGACAAGCTTGGTATAGCCGGGGTTCACCTTCTCGAAGCGGTGCCCGGGGCCGCCCAGGAGCGCCATGAAGGTCGGCGCCTGCTCGAACATGGCTGCCAGGAGTTCGCGCTCGTCCTCGAGTTCCCGGCGGGCCAGCACCTGGTCGGTGATGTCGCGGGACACGCCGACGAAGCGGATCGGTCGCCCGTCGACGTCGCGCTCGAACTCGCCCTTGCGCGCGATCCAGCGCAGCTCGCCCGTCCGCGGATTGCGAACGCGGTACTCCACGTCCGTCGGAGCCAGGGCCGAGCGGCGGGTCGAGCCATGCGAGACGAGGCCCTGATCCTCGGCCAGGACGAGGCGCTCGAAGTCAGCGGCCGGGCGGCGCTCCCGGTGCTCCAGTCCGTAGAGGCGCGAGAACTCGGGCGACGCGGTGATCACGTCGTCGACGACGTCGATGGTGAAGACGCCGACGCCAGCCGCTTCCTGGGCTTGGCGAAGACGAGCCTCCGCAAGGCGCAGGCGCTCGCCGGCCAAGTGCTCTGAGGTGCGATCGCGCAGGATCTTCACGAAGCCGACCGGCACGGACGCGTCGTCCTTGAGGGGCATGATCTCGCCGGACGCCCAGAACCGCGAGCCGTCCTTCCTGAGGTGCCAGCGCTCGTCCGCCGCCCGTCCCTCCCGAAGGGCCTTGTCCATCTCGATCAGGGGAACGCCGGCAGCCACATCCTCCGGCGTGAAGATGAGATCCACGGCTTGGCCGAGCACCTCCTCCGCGTTCCACCCGAGGATCGCCTCGGCGCCCGGGCTCCATTCGGAGATGTTCCCTTCGAGATCCGTCACGACGAAAGCGAAGGTCGTGGCGCTCTCCACGATCATGCGATAACGCGCATCACCGACACTCTTCAGCCGCACAGATTGTCCCCGCCGCCTCGATCAGACAAGGCCAGCCAAAGGCCAAAAATCATTTGGATGCAAGCGCTTCAGGTCGTGCACGGCTAACTCTTCCGCACCGTGGCAACTTGGGGCGCCCGGAGGCTCTCCGCCTCCATGATGGGCTTGCCGATCATGCCGAGCGACTCCCACGCAACAATCAGTGCGCGGAGCCCGTCGTGCGCGGATCCGCTCGGCCGCGGATGTCCCGGAACTTGGTCCGGCCGGCCGGCAGCATGCATCATTCGAAGGAGACGACCGCCAGGCAGATCGCCAGCAGCGACATCAGCCAGGCCACCGACGCCCAGCGCTCCGTCCCCCGCCGCGCGGGAACGCGATCGGGTCCGCCTCGCAGGCGCCGTCCCGACAAGCGTTGGGCGGCGTGGGCCAGGGTGAAGAGCGCGACGAAGGCCAGCTTGGCGTAGAACCAGGCGCTGACCGCAGGCTCGGGAGCGTGCGCGCGGCTCCACAACAGCGCGGCGCCGCTGATCCAGACGAACCCCACCGCGAACGTCGTGAGTTCGGCGAGCGTCCGCCGCGCGAGGGCAAGTCCCGCCTCGTCCTCCCGTCCGACGCTGGCGCGAAGGACGACGTAGGAGGAAAGGGTCGAGCCGGAAGCCATCGCCATCATGATGAGGTGGGCGATCTTGAGCAGCTCAAACATGGCGCCCGTCGCCTTCCCTTGTCACCGCCTCCGGCTCATCGTCGAGGAGGATCCGCGCGCCCGCTCCCTCCAGGTCCTCGTACTGGCCGGACCGGAGCGTCCAGAGGAACGCGGCAAGGCCCGCAAGGCCGAATCCGAGCGCCACGGGGATGAGGTAGAGGAGGGCGTTCACGGCCGGTCTCCGCGCGACGTCGGCCCCGTTCCGTCCGCAGGGCGGAGCGCGCGCCAGGACAGGGCGAGGGAGTTCGCCACCACCAGGATCGACGAGGCCGACATGGAGACGGCGGCGATGAGCGGCGTCGCCAGGCCGAGGACGGCGATCGGCACCGCGACGACGTTGTAGCCGATGGCGAGAACGAAGTTCTGGAGGATCTTGCGGCGGGTGGCCCGCGCCGCGGCGATCGCCTCGAGGACCGGGCCCAGCCGCTCGCCCGTGAAGACGAGGTCGGCGGCGGCCTGGGCGATGTCGGCGGCGCCCGCCGGCGACATCGAGACGTGCGCGGCGGCGAGCGCCGGCGCGTCGTTGATGCCGTCGCCGACCATCAGGACGCGGCGTCCCGCGAGCGTGAGGTCGCGCAGCGCCTCGACCTTGGCGCCGGGCAGGCATTCGGCCGTGGCGGAGCCGATCCGGACCTCCTCCGCGACGGCGGCGACGGCCGGAAGGGCGTCGCCCGAGAGGAGATGGGCGTCAAGGCCGAGCGCGCGCAGGCCCCGGACAGTCTCGGCGGCGTCCGGCCGCAGCTCGTCGGCGAAGCCGAAGCGGTGAGCCGGACCCTCGCCGATCCTCAGCCAGACCTGCGTGCCCGCCGAGCGGCCGGCTGCCTCGCCGCTCACCCATTCCGGGCGGCCGAGGCGCACGGGAACGCCCGCCAAGCTCGCCGAAACGCCATGGCCCGCAAGTTCCGCGCGATCGTCGAGGGGGATGGGGACGATGCCCCGGCTCCGCGCCGCCTCGGCGATGGCGAGCGAGAGCGGATGGCGGCTCGCTCCGGCAAGGCCTGCCGCTACCTGCCAAACCGTCTCGTCCGCCGTGTCCGGCGCCTGCGCCAGTCGCGGGCGCCCGCGCGTCAGCGTGCCCGTCTTGTCGAAGACCACCGTGTCGACCTCGCTCAGCTTCTCCAGGCCCGCCCCGTCCTTCAGGATGATGCCGCGCGACAGGAGGCGCCCGGCGGCCGTCACCTGGACGGCGGGCACGGCGAGGCCGAGCGCGCAGGGGCAGGTGATGATGAGGACGGCCACCGCCGCCGTCACCGCGGCGTGGATGCCGGAGCCCAGCGCGAGCCAGCCGAGGAGGGTGATGAGCGCGGCGGCGTGGACGACGGGCGCGTAGAGCCGGGCGGCGCGGTCCGCCAAGCGAACGAAGCGCCCGTTCGGCCGCTCCACGGCCTCCATGAGGCGCACGACGCCGGCGAGCAGCGTTTCGCCGGACGGCGCGTCGACGCGGACCTCCAGAAGGCCCGTCAGGTTCATCGAGCCGGCATGGACGGAACCGCCGGCCGCAACCGCCTCGGGCAGGGACTCGCCCGTGAGGAGGGAGCGGTCGACGTCGCTCGATCCCGCCAGCACCGTGCCGTCGACCGGCACGCGCTCGCCGGGCAGTATGCGGACCCGGTCCCCGACCCGCAGCGAGGCGGTCGGGAGGCGCTGCATGCGCCCGTCGGCGAGGAGGAGGGCGGCGTTGTCGGGTGCGAGCGACAGGAGCCGCGCCGCGCTCGACCTGGCGACGCCGCGCATCCGCTCGTCGAGCACCCGCCCGACGAGCAGGAAGAAGAGCAGCGAGACGGAGCCGTCGAACCAGGCGTGCGGGCCGGAGGTGACGGTCTCGTAGAGGCTGAGCAGCGTCGCCACCACGACGCCGATCGCGATCGGCACGTCCATGTTGGTCGTGAAGTGCCGGAGCGCCCGGCCGGCCGAACGGAAGAAGGGGCGGCCGGCATAGATGACCGCCGGGACGGCGATGGCCGCGGAAAGCCAGTGGAAGAGGTCGCGCGTCGCGCCGTCCGCACCGGACCAGACCGAGACCGAGAGCAGCATGACGTTGGCCGAGGCGAAGCCCGCGACGGCCATGCAGCGGATCAGCTCCTTCTCCGCGCCCGAGTTCTGCGCGGCGAGCGCGGCGGGGTCGAAGGGCCGGGCGGTGCGGCCGGCCGCCTCCAGCGCGTCGAGCACGGCCTCCGGGGCGCCGGCGGGGTCGATCGCGACGCTGAGCCGCTTGGTCGTGAGGTTCGCGCGCGCGTGGGAGACGCCGGGCACGCTCGCCGCCGCCCGCTCGACGCGGGCGAGGCAGCCGGCGCAGTGCATGTCCTCGACCATGAACTCGACGTGGCGGGTTCCGTCCGGCGCGAGGCGCAGGAAGGCGGGGTCGAGCGGCTCCCGGCGCGGGGGCGCCGGGCTCGGAACGGGCGAGGGGAGCGGCGCGGCCGCGTCGACGAGTGCGGACATCGGGGCTTTCCTCAGTCGGTGGAGAGCGCGCGCGTTTCGCGCCAGGCGAGGCTCGGGCCCTGCCGCGCCTCGATCTCGACGAGCCAGCGGCCGCGCTCGAGGACTTCCCCGGCCTCGAAGCCGTCGCCCGCCGGCGCCAGGCGCAGGAGCCGGTCGGAGGCGGCGCTGGCGGGCCGGCCGGCGAGGGCCCGGACGTCGAGGCCCGGCACCGGGCGGCCGGCCGCGTCGCGCAACCGGAATTCGAGGCGGCCGCCGCGGAGGGTCACCGTCGAGGTCCAGCCACGCGCTTCCTGCTCGGCCGCCTCGTCGAGGAGGAGGTTGTAGGTCTGGCTCGCGACGTAGCTGTTCTTCGCGTTGAGGCCCGGAAAGGTCGAGATCGCCTTGTAGGCCATGACCACGTTGACGCCGATGATCGTCCCGAAGAACAGGGCGACGACGCCGACCATGTGCCGGCCGGTGAAGACGAAGCCGCGCCTCGCCGCCGGACCGGAAGCTTTCGACGGGTTCATTTGCGCGTGACCTCCTTGGCCTCGAAGCGTGCATCCTCGACGACGGTCTCGTTCGAGCGCGGGTCGGTGAGGACGAAGGCGAAGTCGGCGGGGGCGGCGTTTGCGGCCGGGCGCAGGACGAAGACGCGCAGGTCCCGCACCGAGTCGGGCGGCACGTCGACGACCGCGGAGCGGGTGCGCTCGCCGTTCTCCGCCGTCCACATCGTCGCGTCGGGCAGCCCCTGGATCGCCAGCGCCAGGCTGCGCGGCTCCCCGGCCTTGTTGACGAGCTTCAGCTCGTAGCCGTTGCGCACGCTGCCGTCCGACAGGGTCGTGAAGAGCGGCGCGCGGTCATGGAGCACCGTCATGCCGATCTCGCCCCTGGCGGCGAGCGCGACCAGCATCGCGACGCCGATGGTGGCCCAGAGTCCGAAGTAGAGGATGGTGCGCGGCCGGAGGACCTTCGAGATCGAGGGCCCCCTCTGCTCGGCACGGGCCGTGTCGCGCCCGAGGGTCGCGGCGGTTTGCGCGTGACGCTCGTAATCGGCGAGCGTCGAGTAGGACACGAGGCCCCGCGGCTTGCCGACCTTCTCCATGATGCGGTTGCAGGCGTCGATGCACAGGGCGCAGGTGATGCATTCGAGCTGCTGGCCGTTGCGGATGTCGATGCCCATGGGGCATGCGGCGACGCAGGCGTTGCAGTCGACGCAGTCGCCGACGTCCCGGCCCGCCGCGATCGCCTTCTTGGCATGGCGCGAGCGCGGCTCGCCCCGCCAGTCGTTGTAGGTGACGATCAGCGAGTGCTCGTCGAGCATCGCGCCCTGGATGCGCGGCCAGGGGCACATGTAGGTGCAGACCTGCTCGCGCATGAAGCCGGCAAGCCAGAAGGTGGTGGCGGCAAGGAGCGCGACCGTCGTGTATGCGACCGGCGCCGCAGTGCCGGACACGAGGTCGACGAGAAGGGTGGGCGCGTCGGCGAAGTAGAACACCCATGCGCCGCCCGTGGCCGCGGCGATCACGAGCCAGAGGCTCCAGAGCGTCAGGCGCTTGCGGATCTTGGTGAGGGTCCAGGGCGAGGCGTCGAGCTTCGCCCGCGCGTTGCGGTCGCCCTCCACGAGCCGCTCGACGGCGATGAAGAGGTCCGTCCAGACGGTTTGGGGGCAGGCATAGCCGCACCAGGCGCGGCCCGCCACCGAGGTGACGAGGAACAGGCCGAGGGCCGCCATGATCAGGAGGCCGGCGACGTAGTAGAATTCCTGCGGCCAGATCTCGATGCCGAAGAAGTAGAAGCGGCGCCGCGCGAGGTCGAGGAGGACGGCCTGGTCGGGTGCCGCGGGCCCACGGTCCCAGCGGATCCACGGCGTTCCCCAGTAGATGCCGAGAAGGAGCGCGACCAACGTCCATTTGATCCGCCGGAAGGCGCCGTGCACCCGGGACGGGAAGATGTGCCGGCGCGCCTCGTAGTCCGAGCGCAGCTCGCGGTCGTTGACGGGCTCGGCGCTCCGCACGGGTTCGGCGCCGACGCCCTGGAGGCCCCGGCGCGGGCTCCGGGGGTCGTTCCGGATGGTGTCGATCAGGGTTGCCATCGGCGCGGCGTTCCTCGTGACTTCGTTCGGGGCTTCCCTACGTCCGCCGGGTTCGCCGCGCCTTGATCCGGGTCAATCGATCGCCCCGGCGCTGGCCTCGCGCGAGCCTTCTTCCTCGCCGCCGCCGAGCGAATGGACATAGATGGCGAGCTGCTTGACCGTGGCGGGATCGAGCCGCTGGCTCCAGGACGGCATCGCGCCGTGCTTGGGATTGTGGATCTGCGCGCGGATCGCCGCCGGGTCGCTCGAATAGAGCCAGACGGCGTCGGACAGGCGCGGGGCGCCGACGTCGCGGTTGCCCTCGCCGCTCGCCCCGTGGCAGGCGGCGCAGTTGTCGGCGAAGACCGTCGCGCCCGCCGGGTCGGCCGGCCCCGCGCCCGACAGCGACAGGACGTGGCGGGTGACGGCCGCGATCTGCTCGCGGTCGAGCATGCCGTCGCGGCCGAAGGCGGGCATCTCCGACAGGCGCGTCTCGTCGTCGCCCGCATGGCGCACGCCATGGGCGATGGTCTGCTCGATCGCCTCCAGCGAACCGCCCCAGATCCAGTCGTCGTCGTTGAGGTTGGCGAAGCCGATGCCCCCGGCCGCGTCCGCGCCGTGGCACTGGACGCAGTTGACCTTGAAGGCCGACTCGCCGCCGCGCACCGCGAGATTGCGGAGCGTCTCGTCGTCCGCCACCTGCTCGATGGGGAGGTTGCGGATGCGCTCGAACTGGTCGGCTCGCGCCACCGCGGCGGTGTCGATCTCCTCGGCGACCTCGGAGCGCGAGTGCCAGCCGAGAAGGCCGGTGGTCGAGTCCTTCAGGAGAGGGATCGCCGGGAACAGGACGATGTAGACCAAGGCCCATACGTGCGTGGCGTAGAACACCCAGAGCCACCAGCGCGGCATCGGCGTGTTCAGCTCCTTGATGCCGTCCCATTCGTGGCCGGTCGTCGCCGTGCCCGTGGGCTGATCGATCTCGCCGCGGTGGGGTTCGGATTCGGGAACGCGCGGGAAGCCCTCGTCGGCGCCGATGTTACTCACGGTTCCTGTCCTCCGGGTCGTACTTGAAGGGGATGTCGGCCTGGTCGCGGTAGGCGCGCTTGGAACCGGGCCGGAAGGCCCACAGGACGATGGCGAGGAAGACGAGAGCGAGGGCGAGCAATCCCCAGCTGTCGGCGAAGTGGCGGAGGGTCTCGTAGAGGTTCATCGCCGCCTACCGCAGGTTTTCGTGGGCGAGGGGCTCGTAGCGCGTGAAGTCGACCGAGGTGCCGAGCCCCTGCAGGTAGGCGACGAGGGCGTCCATCTCGGTCAGGCGCTGCGGGTTGCCGTCGAAGTCCCGGGCCTGGACCTTGGGGTAGCGGGTCTCGAGGCCCGCGGTGTCCGTCCCGTTGCGTCCCTGGGCGAGGAGGTCCGCCCGGGCCTCGGCGACCATCTCGGGGGTGTAGGGCACGCCGAGGGTCGCGTTCACCTGGAGGTGGTCGGCGATGTCGTCGGTCCTCAGGTCGGTCTCGGCCAGATGGTCGTAACGCGGCATGATCGACTCCGGGACCACCGAGCGCGGATCGGCCAGATGGCGGACGTGCCACTCGTCGGAATAGCGGTTGCCGACGCGGGCGAGGTCCGGCCCGGTACGCTTCGAGCCCCACTGGAAGGGGTGGTCGTACATGGACTCGGCGGCGAGCGAGTAGTGGCCGTAGCGCTCGACCTCGTCGCGCATCGGCCGGATCTGCTGCGAGTGGCAGGTGTAGCAGCCCTCGCGGACGTAGACGTTGCGACCCGCCAGCTCCAGCGGCGAGTAGGGCCGCACGCCCTCGACCTTCTCGATCGTGTTGTGGACGTAGAAGAGCGGGACGATCTCGACGATGCCGCCAATCGTGACGACCAGGAAGGACAGGACGAGGAGGACGGTGACGTTCCGCTCGACCTTGTGGTGGTGGCGGAAGATGAACTTCGACAGGGGATCGAGCATGGATGCTGCCCTTGGGAGGAGAAGGCGGTCGGGATCGGGCGAAGGAGGGACGGGCGCGGGGCCCGCCCCGAGGGTTCACTCGGCCGGCTGGACGACGCCGACGGGATGGGCGGCGGGAGCGGCCGAGCGGATGGTCCGCCAGACGTTGAAGGCCATCAGCAGGCCGCCGACGAGGTAGAGGAGGCCGCCGAGCATCCGGATGACGTAGAAGGGGTTCATCGCGGCGACGGTCTCGGCGAAGGACCAGACGAGGTAGCCCTCGGCGTCGTACTCCCGCCACATCAGCCCCTGCGTGATGCCGGCGACCCACATCGAGGCGGCGTAGAGCACGATGCCGATCGTCGCCAGCCAGAAGTGCCAGTTGACGAGGCGCAGCGAGTAGAGCCCGTTCGTGTTCCAGAGCCGCGGCACGAGATAGTAGATCGCGCCGAAGGTGATCATGCCGTTCCAACCGAGCGCGCCGGAGTGGACGTGGCCGATGGTCCAGTCGGTGTAGTGCGAGAGCGAGTTCACCGCCTTGATCGACATCATCGGCCCCTCGAAGGTGGCCATGCCGTAGAAGGCGACGGCGATCACCAGCATGCGCAGGACCGGGTCTGTGCGCAGCTTGTCCCAAGCTCCCGACAGCGTCATCAGGCCGTTGATCATGCCGCCCCAGGAGGGCATCCACAGCATCACCGAGAAGACCATGCCCAACGTCTGCGCCCAGTCGGGCAGGGCGGTGTAGTGCAGGTGGTGCGGGCCCGCCCAGATGTACATGAAGATCAGCGACCAGAAGTGCACGATCGACAGGCGGTAGGAATAGACCGGGCGGTTCACCTGCTTCGGGATGAAGTAGTACATCATGCCCAGGAAGCCGGCGGTCAGGAAGAAGCCGACCGCGTTGTGCCCGTACCACCATTGCACCAGCGCGTCCTGGACGCCGGAGAAGGCGGGATAGGACTTCGAGCCGAGGAAGGAGACGGGCACCGCGAGGTTGTTGACGACGTGGAGGAGCGCGATCGTGACGATAAAGGCGAGGAAGAACCAGTTCGCCACGTAGATGTGGGGTTCCTTCCGGCGGACGAGCGTGCCGAGGAAGACGACGAGGTAGGCGACCCAGACGATCGTCAGCCAGATGTCGATGTACCACTCGGGCTCGGCGTATTCTTTCGACTGGGTGACGCCCATCAGGTAGCCGGTCGCGGCGAGCACGATGAAGAGCTGGTAGCCCCAGAACACGAACCAGGCGAGGTTGCCGCCGAAGAGCCGGGCAGCCGTGGTGCGCTGGACGATGTAGAAGGACGTCGCGATCAGCGCGTTGCCGCCGAAGGCGAAGATGACGCCCGACGTGTGCAGCGGCCGGAGCCGGCTGAAGTTGAGGTAGGGCTCGAGGTTGAGGTCGGGCCAGGCGAGCTGGGCGGCGATGAGGACGCCGACGAGGAAGCCGACGATGCCCCAGAACACGGTGGCGACCGTGCCGTAACGGATCGGTCCGTCCATGTAGTACGGCATGCCCGGCCGTGTCTGCGCCGGGCTGGCGGCCAGCGCCGGGACAGGGCGGGCGGGATCCATCGTGGCCACCCGCCATACGGACAGGCCGAGGGCCAGGAGCGAGATGAGGCCCATGTGAGCCGCGAACTGCGCGTCGTGCGCGTAGCCCGCGGCGAAGAACGCCGCCGCCGCGATCGGCAGCAGCACGAAGGGATTCACGAGTTCCATCGCACGTCCTGGTTCGTTCGGGGGCATGGCTGGGATGCCCGGGCTCGGGCTTACCCGAGCGCCGGCGTGCAAGCATTGACCGGGATCAAAGCCGCCGGATTTCTGTTGGGCGGAGGGTTCCCGGCAGGAGCGGGCGCGTCGGCCTCACGCCCGCCCGGCGGCCGCCTCCAACTGGCGGAGGTCTCGGACTGAGAAGCGCCTCCCGTCGGGAACGGTGATGGCGCCCTCGTTCTTGAGCTGGGAGAACTGACGGCTGACCGTCTCGATGGTCAGCCCCAGGAAGTCGGCGATGTCGCCGCGCGAGAGCGGCAGCTCGATCACACTCCCCTCAGGCGCGGGTTCTTCCGTTCGGCAGTGCCGCTGCCGCATGAAAAGGAGGAACCAGGCGACCCGCTCCCGGGCCGACTTGCGTCCCAGGGTCACGAGGAGCTCGCGCGCGTCGCGCAGGTCGGCGAGGGAGCTTTCGTGCAGTTCGTGCTCGAGGGCATGGTTCTCTCGCGCGAGGTCCTCGAGCGTCGAACGCCGAAGCAGGCAGACGTCCACCTCCGTGGCCGCGACCGCCCGCGTGTCGTCGCGGTCCGCGAAGGGCGCCGCCACGATGCTCGGCGCGGTCGCCAGGGCGACGATCTGCTGGCGTCCGCCCTCGAGGTGGCACGACAGCTTGGCGACGCCCGAGACGAGGCTGGCGCACAGGTCCTCGGCACGGGTCGGCGGGAGGATCTGCGAGCCGGGCGGGAAGCGCCTGCGAAGCGCCGTCGCCGCCAGGCGGCGCAGCTGGTCCGGGGTCAGTACGCCGCAGGCGCCCCGCTCGTAGGAAAGGCATGAGGTGCAGTGGCGGGGAAGCGGCGGCGCCGGCTCCCCGGACAGGCGGAAGGTGTCGCTCGGGGGCATGGGCTCACCGCCGGCCCTTCTCGCGCCAGTAGCGGGCGCGAAGGCGGGGCGCGATGGCCCAGGCGATCGGCGCGGCAAGGACGAAGCTCGCCACCACGACGATCGGGATCAGGACCTTCCACTGCTCCTGGAGGGAAGGGATCGACAGAACGGTGATCGCTCCGGCGCCGAAGAGGACGGCGTTCACCATCCCGTAGATGAGCAGGGAGATGCGGAATTGCGTCGACAACCTTGGCTCCTGGGATCGTTGGCTATTGTCGTGCGGTGCATAGGGGGTCGCGGAGCCAAGCGCCTTGATCCGGATCAAAGGCTTCCGCCGATCCGTCCCCGGCGCCGCGCGGTGGTGGCTGCGCGGTTCGGCCGTCGTGACCCCGATGTCGATCGATGGCCGACACAAGCGCGTTCGACGCGCGTCCCGCGCCCGAGCCGGGACGTCGGCCGGGCACGTGGCAGACCGAAGCTCAAGGAGTGAGCCGCGCAACGGAGAAACCACGACCCGAAGCGGGCCGCCCCTGGCCCCGAAGCCGGGAGACCTCGATTGCCGCTGTTGATGTGCGCTTCGCGTTGCTCCGCCCGATCCCGGCCCACGCTATGGGTGGGCCCACCTATCGGAGCGGAAGCCCGATGCCGCTCCACAAGGGGAGTGCATGGCGTCCGACAGGCAGCGGACCCGCCATCGGATTGGGCGGGGACGTTCCCGGCCGGCGTCGTGGTCGCGGTCCTCGCCGGGCCTTTGCCGACAACCCCGTCGTGTGGGGCAGGTCGAGCCACTGGATCCTTGAGGCCGGCGTGGACCGTGCCGAACTCATCCTTCCTCGACCTGCCGGGCTTGTCGCCCATGCAAGAGGCACCTCCCTGCCGGTCGGCATACAGGGGGCCTTGTCAAGGACGCTCTCCTTGAGGCACCCTCCGTCTTGCATCCGAGGGTTGCGGTGCGTCGATCGCCCTCGAGGGAGAGGAAGCCTTTCCCCAGCAAGCCATAGGCAACCACCAGGCGGGAGGCCCTCGTGACCGAAGCCAAGACCAAGCATGGCCGGAAGTTCCTCACTTGGTTGGAGACCATCGGGGATGGGCGCCGCGACCTCCCCGACGCCGAACGGAGGATATTCGGCGAACTGCCCCGGCCGTCCCGGGAAAGCACCGGGAGCAAGGGGATCCTGACGCTGATCCGGACATCGGTCAGCTCCAAGACGTCGTGTCGCGAGGCGGCTCCGGAACTCGAGAGGCTCGTCCGCGCATGACCCGGATCCTTGCCCCCTCTGCGGCGACGCAGAAGGTCCGGGCGCCGCTTGAGCCCTTCGGCGCTGACGGGCTCCGGTTCGGTGAGCTCGTCGAGCTCTGCCTCCGCGATCGGGTCATGAGTTACGAAGCGCACATCAAGCTCTACGCCCTCACCGGCAAGCTCCGGACCGACGGCCGGTTCTTGAGCCAGCCTGTGGGGGAGTACCTTGCCGAGCTCGGCTTCGAGCTTCGGCAGACGTGCACCTATGCCCAAGCGGCACGCTTCGTCCGTGGGCACATGAAGGCCCGCAAGCCCCGTAGCCGCGTCCCGGCCGATTCGTAGAAGGCAGGAGGTCCTCGTCCGGCGCCGCGGGAGCCGGGATCGCGCCCGGGTGTCGGGCGTGAAGCCTGCCCGGGTGTCCGAGCTTCCTTGTGGCGCTCCTAATGCAGCCTCTTCGACGCGCCTCGGAGACGCTCCGTCCGCGCCTCGGCGGCCGCGGGCTGTTCCGGACCCTTCGAGGCTTGGCCGTCCGTCTCCGCCAACTGGTTCTCGACCTCGGCCATCAGGTCCCGCATGAGGGCGTCGAAAACGTCGAAAACGGCGAGCATGTTCTTTACGCGGTCGAAGGAGCTCATCGGGGTGTGGATGGTTTGGGACGCTGGCTAAGACTCTGGCTCGGAACGATAATCATCGCGTTGTCGTGCTTCAAGGATCGAGATGCCGCAGCTTGGCGGGTGACTGACGCCGTCCGGCGGGCCCTTACCGTCCCCTAACCCTGTGACGGCACCCAACGCAATTGCGGGGGCTCCCCATTCCTTGCTTGCGCCCGCAAGACTGTCGACGATCGTCCCAAGGATGACGCGCGCGCTATGCTGGCCGCCGAGCATCCGTCCGCGACGGGGACGGTGCGCGTCGACGCACCTGACTTCAACTTCCCCGACAAGTGTGCATGCCGACCGTCGCCGAAGCGCGGTACCGTACCACGGAGTGGAGGCCTCGCGTTCGATCCTCCGGGGAAAAGACCCACGATGTCGATCCGGCCACGAACGCCGTGACCGCCGCCAACGGCTTGCATCCCCGGCGGCGATCACTGCTTCGGTGATCGAAGGAAACTGACGTCCAGCGAGGTCCGCTGCCGATGCCGATGAAGCCGGACATGGCCAGTTTCCATGAGGGACGCGGGGCATCCGCGCATCCACCCGGCACTGAAACCCTGGGTGCCGAAGCTCTCCGACCCGCGTCTGGATCGTCATCGCGCCGCAGCCTCTTGGAATGGCCGGGGCAGGCGGATGCTGCCGAACGCGAAAATCTGCAAGTTTCAGTGCTTTAACGATAAGGCAGCCGAGACCGGGATCGATGGCGTCCCCAGATTGACAACGATGGCCGAAATAAGGCGAATATGGCCACATTCCCGCCCGGCGCGAGTTCTGCGCCTTGGAGTTCTCCATGACAGACAATGACGTCCCGAACGGGACGACCGTCACCGCCATGCCCCAGCGGGACCTGCGTCCGATCGGCGGTCCGCCGCCGCATCCACTCGACGCCGAGTGGTACATGCTCTCGAACGGCCAGAGTTACGGGCCCTATACGGGGCACCGGATGAAGGAACTGATGCTCGACGGGCGCCTCGATCGCAACTGCGACGTCGTGCGCGTGGGTACCTCCGAATGGATCAAGGCCGGCGATGACGCGGCGCTCTCCACGATATTCCCGCCCGCGATCCCAACCGTGCAGCCAGCCCAATCGGCCGGGCATGTCACGGCCGAACGGGGCTCGACCGTGGTGCAGGTCACCAACCACATCGATGCGCCGCGTCCGCAGGTGATCCTTCTGGACGGCGAGGCGAAGGCCAAGTCGGCGGGCCTCGCCTTCGTTCTGTCGTTCCTGATCACGGGGCTCGGCCAGTGCTACAACGGGCAGGTCGGCAAGGGTGTCCTGATGTTCGTCGGCACCGTGTTCCTATGGTTCTTCTTTCTCGGCTGGATCATCATGATATGGTCCTGGTTCGATGCCTATGGAACGGCGAAGAAGATGAACCGCCGCTACGAGCAGCGTCTCGCGGCAGCGGGCGTGGTGCTCTGACATGGTGCGTTCCACGCCGCCCAGGCTCCACGGCAGCGCCTCGGTGTCGGGCGCCGTCGAGGCCGCCGCACGCCGGACGATGCGCACGGTCCCGTTCGAGCGCATCGTTCTTGTCCTTGCATGTGTGCCCATCCTCCTCGGCCCGCCGCTGGCAGCGCTCTTCCTGATAGGGCGAGAGGCGATGCGCACGCCCGGCTTCCGCTTCATCGATTGGCTGACCCCAGCGATGATCGCGGCAGTGAACCTGATCCTCAGCGTGCTGATCCTCCGACACTTGGGCGGGGAACTGATCGTCATGTTGAGGGAAGTTGGGGTCTGGATCCAGCAGGACGGATCGGCCTCTCCGAGCGGCGTGCCGCTGAGAGGCATCTGAAGCACTCGATCTTCGGGCATGTCGGCCGCGGTGCCGGGGGGCGGGCATGGAATGGTACTACGCCAAGGATGAGGAACCGAGCGGGCCCCATGCTCAGGATGAGCTCGAGAAGCTTGTCGCCTCCCGGCAAATCGGTCGTGACACGCTGGTCTGGCGCGAGGGTATGGGCGACTGGGAGCCGCTGGGGGAGGTGGCGCAGTTTGCCGCCGTTTTGGGACGCTTGCCGCCTCCGCTCCCGCTCTGTCGCTCGCGCGCTTCCGTCACCGACAGCGGGGCGACAAAGGCGCCGCATGACGAGCCGTACCTTCCTTCGGCCATGCCGCCTGTCCTTCAGGCACCCGCCCAAGTTCCGGAGCCGTTGTCGGCGGAGCCGCCGCGCATCGTTCCCGTGGCGGGCGACGGCCCGATCGAGGACGAGGCGCCCGCATCCGTTGCGGCCCTGGCGGGCCACGATCCGGCCGGCCCGTGGTCTCGCTATCTCGCGCGACAGTTCGACCTGACCTATCTCGCCGTCGTGGCGGGCGCTTTCGTTGCCTTCGCCATGCCCGATGTCCAAGACCGCCTTCTGGAGGCTCCGGAGGCAGGCATCGGCATCGCCTCCGTCGCGGCGGGCGCCTTCTTGAATGCCCTGATCGTCGGCATCTTCGGCACCTCGCTCGGCAAGAGGATGTTCGCCCTCGAGGTCGTTCGAACCGATGGCGGCGATCCGCCCGGTTTCTCCTGGAACACCGTCCGCGAGTTCAAGGTCTGGTTCTACGGCCTGGCGATGGGGCTGCCCGTCATCTCGCTGATCCCGCTCCTCAACAACTTCCGAGAGGTGAAGGATCGCCAGCCGGCGCGCTACGACATCGGCAGCGCGACCGTCATCGCGCACCCGATCGGTGCCCTGCGGCAGGCAGCGGCGACATTCCTGTCGATCGTGGTCGTGTTCGGCGTCCTTGCCTTCAGCCGCGTGGTCGATCATCCCGACCATGGCGACGCCGCGGGTGCCCCGCCGACGAACTGGACCAACCCGGTGACCGGCGACTCGGTCCACCTGCCGGCGGGATGGATCTCGCAGGAGATGAAGGCGCCGGACGGGACTGACCTCAGCACCTTCGCGCCGGGGGACGAGAGTGTCCTCCTCTATCTCGGCGCCGAGCCCGCATCGGGCATGTCCATGACCGATTATGCGGGCGCGTTGGAACTCAACGCCAGTTCGCAGGTCACGATGAGGGGGCGCTGGCAAAGCGACATACTTTGGGGAAGGTCCGTGGTCCAGCGCGAGGCCCTCACGATAAAGAGCGATTGGCCCGCCACCTACACGTTGTGGAGATCGGGTAACCTCTTCTGGCGCCTGATCATCCTCAATCCGTCCCCCGAGGGAGGCCCCGTTCGACCTCAAGCGCTGCCGGAGGCAAAGGCGGTGCTCGCAACCATCCGCTGAGGACCTGCCCTCGAGTGCCGCTGTGCCGCCCCATGGGCCACCGGACCTTGCAACGGATCGCTACGCATATCGACGTCGAAGCCCCGCGCCGAACCATGGTCGCAAGGCGCGAGTTCATCGTCTCGGCGCCATCGAGGGACTTCGGGTGCTCTTTCTGCCGCCGGGCGCAGCGGCATGGAACGGGCGAAACAGCCGCAGCCACATGCGGCGGTCGACTGCCTCACGCTTCCCGAAAGCCGGGGCGGATCGTACGCACGTTCGGCCGTCCGTATCGCGAAATCAACGTCTGGCTGGTGCCGTCCTGGCGACCTCACACCACTCGGGCGCACTGCCGGGCGATAGGCGATGGCAGCCGGCAACCATCGCGCATCAGCCTCCGCTTCCCAGGCACAGCTCACCGATTTGCTTGGCCGGGTCCGCCATGCTGATCACCCCGACGATGGCAACCGACCATCCGAGCGGGTTCTTGAGGTTGCGGACGGTGCCGCGCCAGCGCGAGAGAAGCACCGCGGTCCCGAAGCCGGCGACGAGAACCGGGGGGATCGTCGCCAAGCCGAAGCCCGCCATGAAGATCGCGCCGCCGGCGAAGGACCCAGACAGCATTGCGGTGAGGAGCGCGGCATAGACCATCCCGCACGGCGCAAGCCCCCAGCCAAGACCCGCCACGAACGGGAGCACGCTCCCGTTCCGGGGACGCGCCGCACAGCAGGAACGAGCCCCTTGCGCCGATGTCCGAACCCGGCGACCGGGGAGACGAAGGACTCCGAGCATCGACAGGCCCATCAGGACTAGGCTCACGGCGGCAAGGACGCGCAACGCATGCTGTGCTCCTGCCCCGCCGAGAACGAGGCCCATCGCGCCGCCTCCGGCTCCCACCACACTGCCAAGGGCGACGTAGGCGGCGAGGCGGCCGAGCTGGACCGCCAGCACCCGTCCGGCCGCAACCCGCGGAGGAAGCTTGCGCCCGCCCGCCACTGCGAGCGACGCGGCGATGCCGCCGCAGAGACCGATGCAGTGGGGACTGCCCGCCGCGCCGGTCAAGAGGCCGCCCAGGAAGCCGAGTTCGGCGTTCATGCCCTTCCCGCCCGCCGTGCTCGGCCCGCGCGAACGGGAAGGTCGTGCCGTCCGCTGCTCGTTGAGGCCCACATGCGGAGGTGCGGTCTCCCGAGCTTCCCGCCGGCGCAGATCGCCTCCCGGGTGGTCGGGGTGGGGGCAAGCGCGACCGCGCGTGTCGTCGGACAAGCGCGGTTGCGGTTCCCCGGCTTCACCCTCCGTATGGCTTTGGACGTCATGGCGCTCCGCGTTCCGGTCTGCTGTCGGGTTCGAGCCGGCACCGTGGCCCGGACACGGGATGCCTGCATTGATCCAGGACAAGGGCAACGGCACCCGAAAGCGCTATGGTGCGGTATGTCGAGCGCGTGACCGTGCGGCGCGACTTGCGGGCCAGACGAAGGGAGGCGCGCGGCTCGTGCCCTCGGGCGTCCCGCGCACCGCCTTGCCCGCGCCGCTGCTTCCGGCGCATGCCGCGAGAAAGAGCGGAGCGCGTACGACGCATGAGGCTCAACGCGAACAAGGAGGTCATGGAAATTCATGAGGGCGAAGGATCTGATGACGGTCCCGGTGATCACCGTCTCTCCCCTGAACGGCGTCAAGCAGGCCGCCCGACTGATGCTCGATCGCTCGATCAGCGGGTTGCCCGTCATCGACGACGACGGCAGCCTCGTCGGCATCGTCACCGAGGGGGACCTCCTCAGGCGGGTCGAGCTCGGCATCGGGACCCTGGCGACCGCGGACGACCCGACATCCCCGGAGGAGCGCGCGAGAGCCTACGTCAGGAGCCACGGCTGGAAGGTTTCCGACGTCATGAGTTCGCCGGCGGTGACGGTGGCTCCGGATGACACGCTGGCGGAGGTCGCAGCGACGCTCCATCGTCGCCGCATCAAGCGGGTGCCCGTGACAAGGGACGGGCGGATCGTCGGCATCGTCAGTCGCGCCGATCTCCTCCGGGCTGTTGCGATTGCCAAGCCGGAGCCCGTGGCGGCAGGCGACGGGGCCCTGCGACGCGCGATCGTCACCCGGTTGCGCGACGATGCGGGAGTGGATCCCTCGAACCTCGCGATCGAGGTCGAGGGCGGCGAGGTCCGGATCCGCGGATGCGTGGGCTCGAGCGTCGAACTGGAGGCCGTCAGGACCGTCGCGGAGGCCATCCCCGGCGTGAGCGGCGTTACCATCGACCTCTCGGTTCCCACCGACTGAGTGGGCGCTTGGGAGCCGCCGGTCCCCGTCGGTCGCGGACGTGCGAATTCAAGGAGGCGCGAGCGGCTGACCGCGGCTGCTCCGAGGAGGGACGTCCGACCCTTCCGCCCGCGCGTCCGGATCGCAGACGATCCTGTCGCGGCCTTCCCTCTTGGCGACGTAGAGGAGGGTGTCGGCCCTGGCGAGAGCGCTTGCGATGGGCTCGCCCGCCGCCACTTCGGTGATCCCGAAGCTGACCGTCGGACGCAAGTCCGATCCGAGCGAGAGGCTCGCCAGCTCGGTGAAGCGGTGGCGGACCGTTTCCGCCAGGGCGCGAGCAGCCTCCGCCGACGAGCCCGGGAGGAGCACGGCGAACTCCTCGCCCCCCAGCCGCCCGACGCATCCGCGCGCGGGAACGGTCCCCCTCAGCAGCGCTCCGAGGATGACGATCACGCGGTCGCCGGCATCGTGACCGCAAGTGTCGTTGATCCTCTTGAAATGGTCGATGTCGACGATCGCCACGGCCCCGGGGCCGCCATGGGAGGCCATCGACAAGCGGGGGCGCTCTCGCCCAGGCCGCGCCGGTTCAGCGCGCCGGTCAGGGGATCCGTATTCGCGGCCTCGGACAGGCGGTCCACGACGTCCAAGGCCAGTGCGAGGCAGACCGAGAAGGTCAGCAAGACCGCGATCAAGCCCCCGGTCACCATGAACGTGAACCCCCATGCCGACGCCGACCACGCTCCCGCCACGCCCCTCGGCGTCGCCGAGAACGCATATGCCAGGCTTTGGGCGCCCAAAAGCGTGGACAGGAGGCCGAAGGCGACCAGAAGGACCCTGTCCGCCGGGCGGCGGCGGTGCCGCATGGCGAGGACGCCGCAAAGGAGGATGAGGGCGCATCCACCTTGCACGACGGCCGTCTCGACGGGAACGCTGCCCAGGATTGCCAATGCATAAGCGGCACCCGTGATCGCGGCCACGGCCACGGCCACGGCCACGGCCGCGACCGCGACGCGATTGGCCGGCCGTGAGGCGCGGCTTGCCATGGCCTCCGTCATCAACGCGGCGCCGATCAGGAACAGCGAGTCCTCCACCAGCGGCTTCCTGCTCGACCAGGCGGCCGGGGTGAGTTGCATCGTCCCGTAGGCGAGGCCGAGCACCAGGAACGCGGCCGCCCAGTGAGCGGAGGCGAGACCCTTCCGGTGGAGCGTCCAAAGCACCGCCGCGGCAAGCGCGAAGGCTGCGGGCACCATCCAGATGAGAATGAGCGCCCGCATGGTTCTGCGTGATCCTCTTTCCCGACGCCAAGTCCGGAATCCGTCGGAACGCGTTCCTAACGCCTTCCGTCTAAGGTGCGGTAAATGAGCCGGTGCCGCGGGTCCCCGGTGAGCCCGCCACCATCTTGCGGTTCGATCGAGGGTGTGCGCGCCGGTCCTTGGGAGCGTCCTCCCGGATCGAGGACAGATGGCTCGGCGGCGCGGTCGCGGTCGGTGCGGGTGAGGCCCGGCGGTGCCGGCGCCATCGTTCCCGACGGGGAGGAGCCGACATGGGCGGAGCGGATGCCGGGGCCAAGTTGCGGGTGCGCCTTGGCGGGGCGGCGGATGCCGCCCGCTACAACGCGCGCCGTTACACGGGGAGGGTCGACGGCGAGTACGTCGATCGCGGCACCGCGGGTGCTTTCGAGACGCGGATCCTCCACCTCGTCGGGGACGATGCGGCGATCCGGGCGGCATTGGACGACGTACGCTCGGCCGCAATGGACCTCGAGCGCCGGCTCCGTCACGGCGAAAGCGAGGCCGAGGCGCGGCCGGCGCGCGTCCGCCTTCTCGAGACGATCGACAGGCTCGAGCGCACTGTCCTCGATCGCGGCCGGGCGAACGATCGGGCGGAGGCGCTCGGCTTGCTCGCGGCAGGTACACCGATCGCCTAGCCGCCACGCCGTCCCGCAGGAAGGGGATCCCCCGAAGCCGAACGGGAGGGCGCAAACGATCTTATGCGGCGCCGTGGCTCGGATCCGCTCCGTCGGACGCACGCTTTCCCGACGGCGCGGTGCCCTGCGCGATCGAAGGGGCCGCCCTATGCCGCCACCTGCCCCGCATCCGGCTCGGTACGTGATTTCACCATCTGGCGGGCGCCGGTTCGCGGCGGCATAGAGCGGGCGAGGGGAGAGGACCATGATCAATCCCACGCACTCGACCGGCATGTCCCCGCTCTTCGGCGAGGCCGTGTCGTACCTGCTCGCCAAGGGCATCCATGTCCTGCCGAGACAACTCGACGGAGGGGCGGTCTGCGACCTGTTCGGTGCGGTCTCCGCAACAGGCCTGACAAGGTCGCAGGTTTACGAGATCGCGCACGGCCTCGGGTGGACTGCCAGTCGGCGTCCGTGAGCTTGCCCCCGGTCATGAGGATCACGTCCGCGGCCCCGGAATGAGCCGGTTCCGTCCGGCGTGACCCGCAAGGCGGGGGATCCGATCGCCGGCGCGATCCGCTGCGGCTCGCCCTCACGAGCGAACCGGCATCCACGACGGCAATCGGCAGGGTTCCCGCAGATCCGGAAGCAGGCTTCGAGGGGCTGCGGAAGGACGGCACCGCTTGATCGGAGCGACAAAGGCGGAAAGCTGCCTCGCGCTAGCTCCCTCGCGCGAACCCCATCGGTGGCACGAAGCCATGGCAGGGCGGATCGCGATCCGTGTCGCGTTGCCGGCCGGCGTTCGATGGCCGTGTCGACCCTCAGGCGTGCCGGCGCCGCTCAGCCATGGTCCGCAACTCGCCAACCGTCGTGTCCGGTGCCAAGCCATGCACATCCACGAGGAGGGCGATCTGCATGAACTCGGCGACAGGACGGATGTCCGTGGCCCTCGCGATCCGGTCGGCGATCCTGCGGCCGAACATGCCGACGATGGGATCCGTCGTTTCCTGCAACAACATCGAACATCCTCCGTGCGCCGCAGCAACGCATGTGTTTTTGTTTGCACCGCATCACGACGCGAATGCCTTGCTGCTGTGGAGGAATGACACCACGCTGGGATTAACCGGAGCTATCCGGAGATCTCTTCTTCGGACCAGGGTTGCCGATGCGCAGCCACATCATCGCGCCCGGCCACATGAGGTCGGCCACGATCGGGGGAGGGCGGCTCGCCGACTGGGACGCATGCTGCAGCGTCGTCGAAGGTGGCGTCATCCCTCGGTGGCGAAGGCCGCGTCGTCGCCCGTGGGTTGGTACGAGCACCGCTCGGCGGCCTCCAGGGCCTCGAAGGCCGCACGCGTGTTCTCGTTGACGGGGTCCGATCGAACGCCGCGCCAAGCCTCGAGCGCCTTCTCGCACTCGGTGGCCAGCTCCTGCGAAGGAGCGACCGGCTTCTCAGGCGCACGGCTCCAATGGAGGTACTCCGAGGTCGGCCACGGCACGACGTTCAAGCTCTACCTTCCGCGCTTCCGGGGCGACGCGCCGACGGCGGTGCGCCGCGCACCTGCGGTCGCGAGGGGCGGCGTGCCCTCGGAGATCGTGCTGGTGGTGGAGGACGAGGAGCGCGTGCGCAACTTTACCGTCGAGACGCTTCGCGAACTCGGCTACACCGTGCTCCACGCGGGGAGCGGTCCCGAGGCCATGGTGGAGCGCGGGCAGGACATCACCCTGCTCTTCACCGACATCGTCATGCCCGGCATGACTGGACGCCAACTCGTCGATCAGGCGGCCGCGCTGCGATCGGACCTCAAGGTGCTCTACACGACCGGGTACACGCGCAACGCCGTCGTGCACAACGGCGTCCTCGACCCGGGCACCAACTTCCTCGCCAAGCCGTTCGGCATCGACCAGCTCGCGGTGAAGATTCGGGAGGTCCTGGACGCCTGATCCCGTGCTCTCCCCGGAACGTGGCCGGCCTCCCGCCTGTGTGCCGTGCGACGAGGCTGCCGCTGACCTCGTCGGTCACCTTGCCCCAGCCGCCAGGAGGTCGTCACGGCCGCCGATCGTTTCGGGAGGCCGGACGCATCCGGCCGGGCCGAAACGCACACGACGTCCGGCAGCCGCGTCCTTGACCGACCCGATCGTCGCGGCGCGGGGGCGCTAGAGCGAGCCGGGGAGCACGTCAAGCCCGTTCAGGTGCGCCCCATGAGTTCGTGCAGGGCCTCTATGACCTCGGCATGGCGATAGGGCTTTCCGAAAAACCGGGCATGCCTCGGCAGTTCCTGGCGTCCCGGGCGGATCCGCCCGGACATGACGATCACCGCCGCGTCCGGGTACCTCTCATTCGTGATCCGGGCCAGTTTGACGCCATCGATCGACCCCGGCAGCTCGATGTCGGTGAGGAGGGCCATGATGTCTTGGTGGCGCTCGAGCTCCGCCAAGCCGTCGTCGGCATTGTCGGCCTCGATGACGCGAGAACCCGCCTCCTCGAGTTCGTCGACCATGACCATGCGGACGAGTGCCTCGTCCTCGACGACCAGAACCGGTGGGTTCCTTTCACTGGCGCTCGACGACATCGTCAATCCTCCGCGGCTTTCGACGCAAGGTGATGAGCGCCGCCCGTCCACGGAATGCCGCAGCCCGCGCCGTGTTCCGTGGACGGGTGCGCCGACGCTGCGACTTGCCCGGGCGACGGACCCCATGCGCCGTGGGTTCCATTGATCCGCGAGCGTGGTGCCGTCGATCCGGCTTCGAAGACCCGCGGCCACGGGTGGACAGGCCCGTCGGATCGCGTCGCGAGGTTGGAGTGAACGGATGCGGTCGCGTCCCCGGTCGGGTGCCGCTGCCGGGTGCCTTTCCGTGACGTGGGTCGCTCGTAGGAGGAGCGAGAGCGGGAACGTTCCCGACGGATGGGAGATCGGATATCGCCTTCTCCGTCCGCGTCGAGCCCCATGAAATCGCGGGGCGCCGGTCTCCCGGGCGCCCCGCGACAAGGTCGCTCCTCGACCATGATTGGCTTGCCGTGCGGGCGTAACGTAACCTTAGCGCCGGTTGATCTAACCCTGGAGCATATCGGGATTGGATCTCATGCAGCGACCGAGCTCACGCACTGTCTCCGAGTTGGACCGCCTTGCCGCGCTGGACGCGCTCGGCGCGGTCGACATGCCGGCCTCGCCATCGCTCGATCGGATCTGTGGCCTCGCCCGCGACATCTTCGGCATGCCCATCGCCTACATCTCCGTGCTCGACGGCAGGACGCAGTGGCTGAAGGCGCGCTGCGGAACCGATCTCTGCGAGACGCGCCGAGCCGATGCCCTCTGCGATCACGCCATCAGGGCGGATGAGGTCTTGGTCGTTCCCGACACCCTCGACGACGAGCGCTTCGCGGGCAATCCCCTGGTCGTCGGCGGCCCCGGGATCCGATTCTACGCGGGAGCTCCCCTCCTGCTTGAACCCGGTTTGCGGCTCGGGTCCCTCTGCGTCGTGGACACCGTGCCTCGCGAGTTCTCGTCCCGCGAGGCGTCGATTTTGGCCAGCCTCGCCGAGGCGGCGACGGACGAGCTGCGTCGGCACCGTGCCGACCTCGACGCGATGGCGCGGCGCGACGAACTCGCCCGCGTGCGCCATGAGAAGGCACGGCAGGACGAAGACCTTCTCAAGCAGAACATCCTCCTGTTGCACGCCGAGACCGTGAGCGCCTCGGGGAGCTGGGAGGTGGATATCTCGACAGGGTCGATCACTTGGTCCGACAGCCTCTACCGCCTGATCGGAGCCGATCCGGCAGGCGGTGGCGACCCGGCGCAGCTCTTCCGTCGAGTGGTCCATCCCGACGACCACCACATCCTGGACGAGGCGTTGGCCGCGGTCGCGCAGGTCCGGCCCTTTTCGCTGGAGATCCGCATCATCGACGGCAACGGCGGCACGCGGCACCTGTCGAGCCGGGGCGGTCCGATGGGCAGCACGGGCGGGCGCCCGCCGCGGATGGTCGGCATCCTCACCGACATCTCGGCAGCCAAGGTCGCCGAGGCGGCGCTCCGGGAAAGCGAGGACCATCACCGTCACGCCGTCGAGCTGAGCCCGCAGATCCCATGGATTGCCGATGCCGGCGGGCGCATCACGGAGGCGGGACCGCGCTGGGAGGCGCTTACCGGACTGACGCTGGAGCGGACCCTCGGCGACGGGTGGGGCGCCGCCCTGCACCCGGACGACGTCGAGCGGGCCCGCGACCTTTGGAAAAGCTCCCTGGAGACGCTCCAGCCGTACGACTGCGAGAGCCGCGTGCGTACCCCGTCCGGCGACTGGCGTTGGATCCGGTCATACGCCGCCCCGCGCCTTGCCGCCGACGGCCGAGTGATCCGGTGGTACGGAACCGTGGAGGACATCCACGAGCGCAGGGTAGCCGAGGCGGCGCTCCGGGAGAGCGAGGACAACCATCGCCACGCCGTCGAGCTGAGCCCGCAGATACCTTGGACTGCGGACGCCAACGGCCGGATCCTGGAGGCGGGGCCGCGCTGGATCGAGCTTACCGGGATGACGGTCGAGCGCACGCTGGGCCATGGGTGGAGCGACGCGCTCCATCCTGAGGACCTCGCGGCCACGAGGGAGCGGTGGTCAGCCGCGGTCGGGGCAAGGTCACCCCTGGACACGGAGTACCGCCTACGGCTTCGGTCGGGCGCCTACCGTTGGTTCCGGGCCTATGCGGCGCCGCGCCTGGCGGCGGACGGCTCCGTGATGCGGTGGTACGGAACGGTCGAGGACATCCACGAGCGCAGGACCGCCGAGGAGGCGCTCCGCCAAAGCGAGGCGTTCAGCCGAAGCGTCCTGGACAGCAGTCCCGATTTCGTCGTCGTCCTCGATCTCGACGGACGGGTGCGCTCCATGAACAGGGCCGCCGCGCTGCTCTTGGGCCCGGAGGCGGCAAGCGGGATCTCCGACCGCTCCTGGGCGGACGGCTGGCCGGGAAGCCACCGGGACATGGTCCGGGAGGCAGTCGCCGGCGCTCTCGCGGGCGCGAGCCGGCGATTCTCCGCCCGCTTTCCGGGCCGCTCCGGCCGCGAGGCCTGGTGGGACGTCACGGTGGACCCGGTGCGCGCGGACGACGGCGCGATCACCCACGTCCTCGCCATCTCCCGCGACGTCACCGAGCGCGAGCGGATGCGGGGCGAGGTGGAGGCCGCGCGCGGGCAGCTCGCCGAGGTCCTGGAGAGCACCACCGACAACGTGATCGTCCTCGACCGCGAGTTCCGCGTCTCGTACATGAACCGCCACGCCAGGACCTTCGTCCGCCTGACGAGTTCCCTCGATGTCGGCGGGTGCCTCTGGGACGCCTATCCCGAGTACCTCGAGAGCGACATCGGCGAGCGCTTCCGGCAGGTGCTCGACGGCGGTGGCGCGACCCAGTTCGAGATGTTCGCCCGACGGGCGGGGATCTGGCTGGAGGTTCACGCGTTCCCGGACGGGAGCAAAGGCGTCTCCATCTTCTTCCGCGACGTGACCGAGGCTCGGCGCGCCCGCGAGGAGATCGCCCATCTCGCGCATCACGACTCCCTGACGGGGCTGGCGAACCGAGCGAGCTTCAACAAGGCACTCGAACGGGCATTCCGTGGAGGGGCAGCAGGCGGGGCCGCCGTTCTTTTGCTGGACCTGGACCTCTTCAAGGAGGTCAACGACAGCCTGGGGCATCCGATCGGGGACGCATTGCTCCGGCAGGTGGCGGCGCGCCTGCGCGGGGCCGCGGGCGAGGGGGTCTTCCTGGCCCGTCTTGGAGGCGACGAGTTCGCCTTGGTCATGCCGCGGGAAGCCGGCGAGCCGGCGGTCGCACTGGCACGCCGCCTCGTCGCCAGCTTGATGGGGCTCTTCCACATCGACGGTCACGTGATCCGGCTCGGGGCAAGCGCGGGCGTTGCGGTCGCCCGATCCGGCATCGACACAGCGGAGGACCTCTTCAGGGCCGCCGACGTGGCGCTCTACCGGGCGAAGGCTGCGGGCGGCGGCGTCGCCTGCCTGTTCGAGGATGAGATGCTCGAGCGGGTGAACGCCCGGCAATCCATGAAGCGCGATCTCGCGCTCGCGCTGGAACGCGGCGAACTCGAGCTCGCCTACCAGCCGCTCCTGGACCTCGGATCCGGCCAGCTCCGCGGGGCGGAGGCCCTGCTGCGATGGCGGCATCCGACGAGGGGAGCGGTGTCGCCCGGGGAATTCGTCCCGCTGGCCGAGGAGACGGGCCTCATCTCGGAGATCGGCGATTGGGTCCTGGAGAGGGCCTGCCGGCAGGCGGCGGGATGGCCGCGGGAGATCTGCGTCGCCGTAAACGTGTCCACCGTTCAATTTCGGGGCGACAGTCTCCCGTTGAAGGTGGCCGGAGCCCTCGCGCGCACCGGCATCGACCCGCGGCGCCTCGAACTCGAGATCACCGAGTCCGTGCTCCTCCAGGACAGCGAGCACAACATGCGGATGCTGAGGAGCCTGAGGGAGATGGGCGTGCGGATCGCGCTCGACGATTTCGGCACGGGGTTCTCCTCGCTGTCGTACCTGCGCCTGTTTCCCTTCGACAAGCTCAAGCTCGACCGCTCCTTCGTGAGCGACATCGGGCGCTCGCCGCAGGCGGAGGCTATCATCCGCGCTGCGGGCGAGATGGGACGGGCGCTCTCGATGACGACGACGGCCGAGGGCGTGGAGACGCCCGAGCAGCTCGATTGGCTCAGGGTCAACGGGTGGTCACAGGCTCAGGGCTACCTGATCGGCCCTCCGGTCGAGCCGGAGCGCCTGGAGGCGCTGCTTTTCCCCGCGAAGGGACCGGCCCCTAGTCGGGGAAGGCATCGAGGAAGCAGGCAGCCGGAGATATCTTCGGTGTCACGGGAGACGCGGGCCGCGGCGTCGTGAGCCTCCACCCCGCGCCTCCCGACCAGCGGGGATGCCGCAGGGCACGGCCGGTTGCCGAGCGCTCTCCTCCCTTGCGGGCCGCTCCATGTCGTCTCCGCCCGGCTGCGGGCCGCGACATCGTCCCGGTCGGGCGAAGGGATTTCGGTCGGTCGCTTGCGGCGTTCGCCGGCAGCCGGACGGCTGCCCCGAGGCCGCGCGAAGCCCGGGGCAGCTGCCCGCATTCGGAGCGCATTCGGCATGGGGCCGCCGTCGCGGATGACCAACCCCGGTGCGGTCGGGCATGCCCGAGGTGTGGATCGGCGCGCACCTTCGATGCTGATCGGCGCGGTGACCCATGGAGGGTGTTGAATCCAAGTCGATCAGGATGCCTCGCCGAGCAGCACCCATGGATGTCGCGGGCGGCGCGCTGCCGCGTCGGTGACCTTGGCGTGCGCTCTACCCAGCCTCCCCACGTGCCGCCGACCCGGTGAGGAATGCCCTCTCCTGACCCGAGCCGTCCGACATCCAGTTCGGCGAACGCTCGGACTCGAAGCACTCCTCCCAATCGGAGGGATCAACCAGGATCTCGGAATTTCCGAGGACGAGGCTCTCCTCGAGGTCGCGCATCTCCTCGGGCGTGCACTCCCGCCAGATCCGGCCGTCGGGCGCCTCGACCTGCGCCGCCGCAAGCTTCCAGGTCCGCCTGTCGAATGCCCAGCGGATCTCCACCTCGGCCGCTTCGTCGGAGAATGGATGCATCCAACCCTCACAGGCCACAAAGCGGGGCTTCGAGGCGTTCTCCCGCACGCGCACAGCCGCCTCGAGCCGAAGCTCGCGGTCCTTGAGGATGCGCACGCCGCGAGCGGGATCCCTGCGGATGCCGTCGGCGAGCAGCATGGCGACCAGCGCCTCCTCATCCCGTGGTTCCATCCTTCCCGATCCCCGTTCGAGCGGGATCAGGAGCGTCCCGCACCTGTCGAGGATCGCCGGAGGTCGCGGGGAGCGCAAGCGCCGCGGTTCGGCTGGGACGCACCTGCGGGCCGACAGCCTACGACGGAGGTTAACCGAAGGCGGCGCGGCTGCTAGCCTGTCGCCCGTTCGAAAGTCGAATCCGAGGGTTGATGGGAATGTCTGCTGCCGGTGCCTGGATCGCGCTTCCCGATGTCGCTGACCTCCAGCTCGTTTCGCTCCTCGTGCCGATTTCCAAGCACGTCCGCGCGCTCCTCGACCTCAAGCTTCAGGACATCGGGTTGGAGGTCGGGCAGGATCAGCTGCTACTCGAACTCAGCCGGGAGAAGACCCAAAGAAGCAGTAAGCTGGCAGAGAAGCTCGCCATTCGCCCATCGACACTTTCGAAAATGGCGGACAAACTCGCCGCGAAAGGGTTCGTCATGCGCGAGAAGACGCCTGACGATCGCCGCCTGACCATTCTCAGGCTGACGGAGGAGGGCGGCCGGATGAAGGACCAAGTCCGCCGGATCCACAGCTCGCTGAACGACGAATTGGCGGTTGACCTCCAGGTGGGCGAGAGCGGGAGGGCACTGGAGGCCTTGACCGCGATTGCAGACACCCTCGCCAGGCGGCTGGCTCGCCTGCGCTGAGCTGAGGAAAACGCGACACCACGAAATTGTGGGCACCGGGTTTCACCGACTCTGCCACGTTGTGGGTGTCGCCTCGCAGCAGCGAAGGATCACCCTGCCGAGGGCGCCTCTCGATCGCGGCAGGCAATGGCATCCTTCGTCGGCACGAGCGCGACACGCTATCCGTCGAGGGGGATCCGGAGCGTCGCCTGAAAGCCCGGCGGGCTCCACGCGAACGAGGCTTGGCCGCAGAGCTGCCGCTCCACGACGTTCTTGACCATCCGCATCCCACCCTCGAAACGGGGCGGCTCGCCGATCGCGCCCGCTCCCCGCTCCCGCCAGTCCAGGCGCAGTCCCTCCGGCTCGGTGGACCAGCCAACCTCGACGAAGCCGCCGGGCTTCGAGAGCCCGCCATGCCGCAGGGCATTGGACATGATCTCGTGAAGCACCAGGGACAGCGGCTGGACAAGCAATGCCGGGAGGAGGGCCGCCGTCCCGCTTGTCCGCACGCGTTCGCGCATGTGAGCCGGGATCTCGCCCGCCAGCAGGGCGCCGACGTCGGCCCCCGTCCATCCGGAGACGGCAAGAAGGCGGTGGGCGCGCGCCAGAGCGGCAACGCGTCCGCGGATCGAGGCGGAGTATTGCGCCGGACTTTCGGAACGGGAAAGGTTGACGATGCCCTGTACCAGGGCGAGAGCGTTCATCGCCCTGTGGTCCACCTCCTTCAGGAGGAGGCGCTCGGCGATCTCGAGCTGCTCGGCGCGGCGGCGGGCCGTGACGTCCTTCTGCGAGGCGAAGTAGTAGAGCAGTAGGCCCGCCTCGTTGCGCACCGGGCTGATAACGAGCTGGTTCCAGAAGCTGCTGCCGTCCTTGCGGTAGTTGAGGAGTTCCACCTCGAAGTGATCGTTTCCCGCCGCGAGCTCGGCCCTGATCGCCTCGACGTCGGCCGGATCGGTGTCGACCCCTTGAAGGAAGCGGCAGTTCCGGCCCAGCACCTCCTCGGCGGCATAGCCGGTGAGTTCGAGGAAGGCCTCGTTGGCGAGGATGATCGGGTTGTCCGGCTGCTTAGGGTCTGTGATGACCATCGGCATGCGCGTGCGCTCCATGGCGACGAGCGCCAGCTCGCGCCGGTCGATCAGCACCTCGCGACGGGCCGCGACGGGTGCGTCGCCCTTGAACGACGGGTTCGGATCGTCGGACATCATGTACGCCCCCGCTTGTTGCCCCAGCGGGAAAGGGATGCGGACAAGCCGTTGTCGATGCTGCGTTGTCCCCGCCGCGGTGGGACGTAGGGCGAAGTCGTGTCGTCGCAAAGGATCTGGTCGCGGATGTGCGGAAGCTGGCGATGGATGGTTGCTGTCGCGGGATCCGGGCGACGGATCGTCCCGCTGGCCCGATGCAGGCAGTCCGCCGCGTCGATTGCGAAGTCGAGCTGGTTTTTGCGGGACAGCCCGTTCAGTGGAGTTACCGTTATGATCGGCATGAAAGCCGCGTGCCGGCCTCCAGCATGCGCGGCATGTGGGTTTGTTTCGCCGCCATGCGCGGGGCCGTCCTCACCATCAAGCGCGTCATCCGCCGCGGAATGTACTGTCTCATCCGGGGCGCCGTCCGTTGGGAATTTGAACGGGTGCTTGTCTCCTCGGGCTTCTCCGGCTATCCGCCGAGACGGAGCCGCGCGGGCGGGGAGTGCGACCTCGGCAGATCGGTCGGGTTCGATGGGGAGAGCCGCGCGGAACTGGAATGTTCACGTTTGACGAGATCGAGGACTTCCTCGGTGCCGAAGCCAGAACCTACGCCGAGAACAAGCGGCGCGGCGGAGACAACAACGAGGGCGGTCACGAATTCGAACGCCTGCACGTGGTATCCGAGATCGCACGTCTTGCTGCCGAACACCTGGATCGGATCGAGAACCAAGCCAACACCCTCCTGCACACCCAGGTTCACGGCTTCGTCGACGACTTCGCGATCGAGACGGACGGCCTTCACGTTCTCGCCCAGATCAAGGACGTCACGGAACTGTCCTGGACTTCGGGCAGGCGCCCCATCGCGGAAGACTTCCGGTTGGCGCAGAAACTGGCGGACCGCAAGGGCGTCGATGTCGAACTCAGGCTTGTCGTGTCCAGGCCCGGAGTGCTCGCCGCCCTGCAGCGAACCCGACCGGACGACTTGGGCCGCGTCGTTCTCACGCAGCATCCGAGCGGCACGATTCCAAGCGATATCGAGAGCGTTCCTCGCTTCGTGGACAATCTCAAGGTGATCTGCTGGCCGTTCGCGGATCGGTCTTCGGTTCGCAACACCAGCGAGTTCATCCTGTCAGCGTGGCTTCAGCACGGAGGATCGGCGCCGCTCGCGGCGGTGCTGGCGATCGCGAGCGAGCGGTCGGAGTTCGTCGTCCGGACGCTCGAGGAGGATTTTGCCCTCGATCCGGACGTGTCGAACATCCTCGGTGCGGTGGAGGACTTCTCGTTTGCGATCCGGGGCACGACCTTCGCATACAGGTGTTTCGGCGGACTCTTGAAGGGGACGGCCCCGTTCGGGTGCGGAAGCCCCGGCTGGACCCGGTTCGAGGATGGCTTGCGGAGCCTGTCCGAAGCAGCCGAGAACGGCCCGCCACTGAGCTTTCGCGACTTGCTGCCTTTGCTTACGGAGCGACAGGGATGACCGGAAGGAAGCTCCGCTTCGGGGCGGGGGAGGAAAACGCTCCCCTGTTGTCCCTTGGCCTCGAGGCCTTGGTCGACCCGTCGTCGGACAGGGAGGCGTACCAAAGGGCGCTCGATGTCCTCGGTTGGGGACTCGCCGTCAGGCTCGCCTCCCGGGAGATCGACGTTCGCGGCAGGACTTGGTACGTGGCGGCGACCGCGGAGGATCTCGACGGTCTGGGCGCGGGTTTCATCCGGGGCCTGAGGGAGGCTGGGGCGACAGTTGCCGTCGCATGCCTGTGGATACATAGGACCCAGGTCCACACGCCCGAGCCCGTCGACGTCGCGCAGATTGTGCGCGAGTACGTCGAACCCCCTCCCTCGAGGGTCGATCACTTCGTTGCCCTGAAGTCGATCATCGCGAGCTCGTGCGTGATCAGGACGAGCATCCTGCGCATGCTGACCGCCTTCGAGCCGTCCAGCATCCACGTGGTCGCGCCCGTCATCCTGGCCGGTGCCGAGGAGCGTCTGGAGTCGCAATTCCCCGCTTCTGTCGCCCGGCGGTTCAGGTACCTGGCCCTGGCGGAGGACAGTGTCGTCGACGAGCTGGGCAACGTGCGGCCCGGGGTGGGCGGCAACGTCTACCAACGCTTGGGCTTCGACAATCAAGCCGACAAGAACGCGTTCTTCCCGAACTTCCTCACGGAGATCATGGGGAGCGCGCCAGACCGCAGTCGTCGCTCCTCGTCGAACGGGCCGTGACGGCTTCGCCGGATGCGCGGGATTGCCGTCGTACCTGCCGATCGGCGAAGCGCGCGGGCCGGCACGAGGCCAACTTCTTGCCGGCCACGGGCTCGGGGCCGCCGTGTCGATTCCGGAATGGGGCAGCTGTGATCCAGGCCAAGTGGGCAGGACGGGACGATCGATCCGAAACCGTCCTGCGAGCGCGCGGCCAGCACGCCGACGGGAACCCGTCGCATCCGGACGATCTCCCGGCAAAGGCCGCCGATCGACATTCGCGCTTCGTTGCTTGCCTTTCTGGTGCCTTGCCTTGCTCGTGTCCACAATGGCCGCATGGGTGCCTGAGGAGGGATGCGGTCATGCGGGAACGGACATTCGAGATCGACAGGATGTACCGCGGCGGGACAGAATGTCTGGTCGAGGGGGTGAAGTATCCCGGCGACCCTCACCGCAGGTGTCGCCTGACGGTGAGCGCGGACGGGTTCTCCTACAGGGTGGAGGGCCACCTCAGCCCCTTGCATGCCGCCGAGGTGGCCGCCTTGCTGCCAAGGCCGCATGCCGGCATCGACGGCATCGAGGCCGGAATTGTGGGATATGGCGCGGGGGACTGGCGCCTGACCGTCGAGGGATGCCCGCCATTCTCATGCCTCACCAGCGGCGCTACCTATCCGGTGGCCGGGTTCGGGGTCGCCGAGCCCATGGCGGCCGATCCGGATGAGGAGGTCCCGGAGTTGGCCGCGCCGCGCTTCCGCCACTGACGGGAGCGGTGGTGCGGACGGGCGCGCGACGGTCGGTTCCGAAGGTCCGGGCGACCGCTCCGACGCGCGCGCGGAAGGCATATGCTTCGGGTCCTTGACGAAGCAGGGCGAGCGTCAGCCTGGGGCTCGTGACCGCCGGGGCAGCTGCCGAAGTGGCCAAGATCGACATCGGGTGGCGGCGGGGTTCCCGCCCAAGAGCGATCGGCACCCTCCATCCAGGCTTCGGATGTGGAATGTCTCCGGTATCGTTCTTCGTCCGAGTGCGATCGAGCAAGGCGCGCCAGCTCTGGCCGAAGCGCGAAGCCTGGTCGACCGCTTCCAGTCCATCGTTCGTCGCAAGGCCGAAGCCGATCTCGACCCCTGGCTCAAGGACGCCGGCTCCAGCCTGATCGCCTCGTTCGCCCGCGGCATCGCCAAGGATCTTGCCGCCGTGCGTGCTGCCGTCACCGAGCCCTGGTCGAACGGCCAGACCGAAGGACACGTCAACCGCCTGAAGCTCATCAAACGCCAGATGTACGGCCGAGCCAAGCTCGACCTTCTCGAAGCGCGCCTCCTCGGAGCGCCTTGATCGTCATCGAGACTGCGTCAGACCCCCGTTTGGACGCCGTTTGACACCCGTCCACAACGATGAATTCCTCGCGGCCGGCTGCGGCCTCGAAGCAGCGGTCGTAGTTGGTCGTGAAGATCCGCACGCGCGCCTTGCGGGACGGCCGCCGCGCGATCCGTCGCAGGAAGTTCGCGTGCGTGTCGAGGGTGACGTCCGCGGCGAGGAAGTCGACGGCTTCGAGGATGACCCCTTCCGCGATGGCCAGCAGCCTCTCCTGTAGGATGCGGACGGGTTCGGGAGCGAGTTCCGTCGCAAGCTTCGCCCGGGACAGGACGTGCTCAAGGTTTTCCTCGCCCTCGGCCACGTTCGCTGCGGCCGTGAAAGCGGACCAGCGTCCGCGCTGGTCAGGCAGGGGATCGGCGGCGTCGAGCCGGGCGAACTCGGCCCTGACCCGCTCAAGCAACTGCCACATCGTTGGCGCGAGCCTCTCGTCACCGCGCCTGACGCAGAGCGACGTGCCAAGCCCGGAAAGAACGACGAGATTGGCCGAGCGCACGGCCTGCGACAGGTGGCGGGCGGTTTCCTCGGCGCCGATGCCGCCTGCATCGCCGTCCTCCCCGGCTCCGTCGACCTCAATCCACTGGCGCGATGTTCGGCTCGTCCTGATTCGCAATCGATCGCCCTCCGCCGGAGCAGCGAAGCAATCGGTGGCGGCCGGCGCAAGCTCCAACTGGCAGCCCCAGCAACGCGGATGGGGCTCCCCGGATCTAAGGACCACGGCGGTCTTGGATCCTTCCATGCGTGACGGAGATTCGGTTTCAGAAGACCTTGGGCGCAGTTGAAGGGGAACGCTGACGACGGGGTCGGGTGGAAACCCGACTGTCCGCATCCTGGCGTGATCGGGCTCTAGCTGCCGTTTGGCTCAGCGCAAAAGAACGGGCCCAGGGTATGGCCGCCTGAGCTGACGGATGCCTTCTCTCCAACCGGATTTTATGATCGGGACCTGGACACCGCTCGCGACAGACCGCTTTGCCTGATCATGTTCTGAGAAGGGCGAGCACGCGCTTTGCGTTGTCCGCGCAGTCGAGCCCATCGGGACGGTTCTCGATCCCGTCGATTACGGCGACGAGCTGCGCCTTCCTTTGCGCCAGTTGCTGCTCGAGCGCGGCGATCTCCTCGACCTTCCGCTTCATGGCGGCGACGAGCCCCTCATGCTGCCAGCCCTGCGACCCTGTCGGCAGCAGGTGGCGGACCTCGTCCAGTGAGAAGCCCGCCTGCTGGGCACTCGTGACGACGAGGAGAAGCGCCTCCGCCTCCGCCGAATAGCTGCGATAGCCGTTGGGTCGTCTTTCCACGGGGCCAAGCAGCCCGGCGCTCTCGTAGAAGCGGATCCGGGACGGCGTGAGCCCCGTGCGTTTGGCCAGCTCGCCGATCCTCATGCGTATCCCGACACCGTGTTGACCTTCAACCTCGCTTGAACGTTATGGTCGCGGCTGGGTCAAGCGGACTGCACCGCTCGCCGTCGACAGGCGCTCGGGTTCATCCGTCCACCAACCGCCAATCAAGGGAGCGGCACATGGAATACGTGACTACGAAGGACGGCGTCGGTCTCTTCTACAAAGACTGGGGGCCGCGGGACGCCCCGGTGATCTTCTTCCACCACGGATGGCCGCTGAGTTCCGACGACTGGGACGCGCAGATGCTGTTCTTTGTGAACCAGGGCTTTCGCGTCGTTGCCCATGACCGCCGCGGTCACGGCCGCTCCGAGCAGATCTGGGACGGCCACGACATGGACCACTACGCCGACGACGTCGCCGCCGTCGTCGACGAGCTCGGCGTCCAGGGCGCGATCCATGTCGGTCATTCCACAGGCGGCGGCGAGGTCGTGCGCTACGTCGCCCGACACGGGGAGGACCGCGTCGCCAAGGCAGTGCTCGTCAGCGCCGTGCCGCCCCTGATGGTCAAGACGGAAGGCAACCCGGACGGAACGCCGAAGGAGGTGTTCGACGACTTCCAGGCGCAGCTTGCCGCCAACCGCGCCCAGTTCTACCACGACGTGCCGGCGGGTCCGTTCTACGGCTACAACCGCCTGCTGACCAAGTCGTCCGAGCCGGTCGTCCTCAACTGGTGGCGGCAGGGCATGATGGGGTCGGCGAAGGCGCACTACGACGGGATCGTTGCGTTCTCGCAGACTGACTTCACCGCGGATCTTCGGAGCATCTCGATCCCGGTCCTCGTCGTCCACGGCGACGACGACCAGGTCGTTCCCTACAAGGCGTCGGGACCGCGCTCGGCGGAACTGGTCCGGAACGGCACGCTCAAGACCTACAAGGGTGCGCCCCACGGCATCCCGACCACCCATGCCGACGAGCTGAACGCCGACATCCTCGCCTTCGCCCGGAGCTGACCGGGCCGGCCTGCAAGCCGCACGTTCGGGCGCGATCGAACGATCCGTGCTCGAGCGTGTCCGACAACCTCAGCCCAGGGCCATCATGACGAAGCGCATCCTCCACGTCGTCACCAACGTCGCGCACTACGACGACCCCTCGAGGCCGACGGGTCTGTGGCTGTCCGAGCTGACCCATGCATGGGACACCTTCGCCGTGGAGGGCTTCGAGCAGAGCCTCGTCAGCCCGCTCGGCGGACACGTGCCGCTGGAGCCCCGCGCCCTGAGGTGGCCGCTGCTCGACCGCTCGGCCAAGGCCTGGTAGGGCGATCCGGCTCGGATGGCGCTGCTGGAGACGACCGGACGCCCCGACGAGATCGACCCGGCGGAGTTTGACGCGATCTATTTCACGGGTGGCCATGCGGTAATGTGGGACTTCCCGGAGAGCGAGGGCTTGCAGGCCCTGACCCGTGCGATCTGGGAGCGCGGCGGCGTCGTCTCCGCCGTCTGCCACGGCTATTGCGGGCTCCTCAACGCGCGTCTCGCCGACGGGACGCTGCTCGTCGCCGGCCGGCGCGTCACCGGCTTCTCCTGGACGGAGGAGGTGCTGGCGGGCGTTGCCCGGCACATGCCCTACAACGCCGAGGCGGAGATGCGGCGACGCGGGGCCCACTACCGCAAGGCAGCCATTCCCTTCCTGCCGCATGTGGAGACGGACGGTCGCCTGGTGACAGGCCAGAACCCGTTCTCGGCCCACTTAACGGCGAGGAAGGTCGTGGAGCTGCTCCAGGCGCCGTCCCAGTAGACGGACGCGACATTGCTCCAGCGAGTTACCGTACCGCGGCTGCCGCCTTCCTGTTCCGCGACCAAGCTACGAGGTCGGTGAAGATCGGCTTCAACGCGTAGGCGGCCTCGGTCAGCTCGTAGTCCACCCTGGGCGGGATGGTGGCGAACGCCGTCCGGTTGACGAGCCCGTCCGCCTCCAGCGCACGAAGCTGCGCCGTCAGCATGTTCTGCGTGATGCCAGACAGCGTGCGGCGCAGCTCGCCGAAGCGCTTCGGGCCGGAGAGGAGCACGAACAGGATGTCGATCTTCCACTTGCCGATCACCGTGTTCACCACCCGGCGGAACTCGGCGACCTCCTCAATCGAGGGAATGCAGACGGCGTCATGCCCAGAACTGCCTATGGTATCCATTTTCAAACCAGGTTCGATTTTCTTGCCTACTTGAGAAAGAATACCGTGGATCGGACATCGGGACCATCCCGGCATCGCACCCGCGACCGCCCAACCGATGGACCTCTCCGATGGCCCGCGCCAACTTGATCCTTCTCGCCTGCCTGTCCCTCGCAGCCTGCCACACCACGGGCTCCGACCGCTCCATTGCCTACCCCTCGGCGCCGCCGATCTCGGCCATGCCGTTCTGACCCCCACACGTTCAGGAGATCGCAGAGATGAAGGCGCTGATGCTGACCCGCTACGGCGGCCCCGAGACGATGGAGCTTCGCGACGTGCCGAGGCCCGAGCCGAAGGCTGGCGAGGTTCTCGTCCGGGTCATGGCGGCCGGCCTCAACCCCGTCGACTACAAGATCCGCGAGGGCAAGCTGCGGGCGGTCTACCGCTGGCGCCTGCCGGTGGTGATGGGCGGTGAACTGGCGGGCGTCGTCGGGGCCTGCGGGGAGGGCGTGACGGAATTTGCGCCCGGCACCCGCGTGTTCGCCCGCATGGACAAGACCGCCATGGGCGCCTTCGCCGAGTACGCCGTCGTGCCGGCCCCCCTCCTCGCCCGGATGCCGGAGAGCCTGCCCTTCGAGGCGGCCGCCGGCGTGCCGCTGGCGGGCCTGACGGCGCTCCAGGCGCTGCGCGACGAGTTGCGCCTCGAGCCCGGCAGCCGGGTCTTCATTCCGGGCGGCGCGGGCGGCGTCGGGACCTTCGCCATCCAGATCGCCAAGGCGCTGGGAGCCAACGTGACGACAACCGCCTCGCCGCGGGGCCGGGCTCTGGTCGAGAGGCTCGGCGCCGACGTCGTGATCGACTATACGACCCAGCGCTTCGAGGACCATGTCCGTGACATGGACGGCGTGTTCGATCTCCTCGGCGGCGAGACGCTCGACAAGTCGTTCGGCGTCGTAAAGCGCGGCGGAACCGTCGTCTCGATTGCGGGCATGCCCGAGCCCCAGTCGGCACGCAAGGACATCGGACGCGGCGGTCTCCTGCCAGCCCTGTTCTGGCTAGCGAGCCTGCGCACGCGAGGCCAAGCCAGGCGGCACGGTGCCCGCTACCGCTTCCTCTTCATGCGCCCGAACGGCGCGGAGCTCGCCGAACTCGGCTGCATGATCGGAGGCGGCCAACTCGAACCCGTCGTCGATCGCGTGTTCCCGTTCGAAGAGATCCGGGAGGCGTTCGCATATCTCGAAGGCGGCCGGGCAAAGGGGAAGGTTGTCGTCCGCTTTCGGGAGGCGGCGTAGTCCCATCGACGGGTCGGGAAGGGTCCAGGCCGTGTCAAAACGTCGAGCTGGGTTGTTGTTTGACGTTTAGGCATTGATCGCCTTGACTGGGCACTGAGAGACGGCGCTCTGCGGCTGTGTTTTGCGGTCATGGGGGGACAGGACGATGCGGTCGGCTCGCGTGATGGGATGGAGCGAGACGTCGTAGCCGCCTGATCAGCCTCTGATGGCGGCGAGGAGCCTCTGGCTGCCCATGATGTTCAGGACCCGCGTCAGATTGTAGGCCAGGACCTGGAGTGCCATCTCGGCCGACACACGCGGTAGCGTCCGGGTCAGAAAGTGGGTGGCGCCCATCCGGGCCTTCAGCGTGCCGAACGGATGCTCGACCGTCTCGCGCCGCACTCGCATGGCCAGAGGATCGGCATCGAGCCGGCGCTGTACGGTCTCCAGAACGTCCTCGTGTTCCCAGCGCGTGACGCGCCGCTCCTTACCCGTCGTGCAGTCCGCCTTCAGGGAGCAAGCCTGGCAGGCGTTCGTCCAGTAGCGGCTGAGCGTCATGCCGTTCTCGACCGTCGTGTATCGGTAAGGGAGCGTCTCGCCCGCCGGGCAGCGGTAGGCGTTCTCGTCGTGGCGGTACAGGAAGTCTTCCTTGCCGAACCGTCCCGCCGCCTTGGCGCCCGACGTCATCGGACGCGGCAGCGTGACGGCGATGCCGGCGCGCTCGCAGGCCAGGATCTCCTCACCGGAGTAGTAGCCCCGGTCGGCCACGGCCTCGAGCCGATCGATCTGGAGCGCCTGCTTGGCCTGCTGCGCCATGCCGCTGAGTTGGGCCCGGTCCGATCCTACATTGGTGACCTCGTGCGCCACGATCAGGTGATGCTCGGTGTCCACTGCTACCTGGACGTTGTAGCCGACCATGCCCGACCCGCGTCCGCTGGTTGCCATCGAGCGGGCGTCCGGATCGGTCAGGGAGACCTGACGATCGGGCGCCGCCGCCATCTGCGTCTCCAAGCCGGCGAGGCGCTCCATCTCCTGACCGAGGCGGGCGATCTTCTCGTTCAGCCGAGCGACCTTGGCGGCGAGTTCGGGTGTCGGCTCCTGGCGGTCGGCCGTGTCGAGCTGAGCCAGATAGCGTGAGACACTCTCCTCGATCTGCTCACGGCGCCGCTCGAGCTTGGCTTTGGTGAAGTTGCGGTCGCGGTTGTTGACCGCCTTGAACTTCGAGCCATCAATCGCGACGCGCGTCCCCGTCAAAAGACCCATCTCGCGGCACAGAGCCACGAAGCGAGCGCAGACGCGTCCAATGGCGGAGCCGTTCTGCCGACGGAACTCGGCAATGGTCTTGTGATCGGGCGACAGCCGCGCCGTCAGCCACATGACCTCGACGTTGCGACCGGCCTCGCGCTCTAAGCGCCGACTGGAGGGAATGCGGTTCAGGTAGCCATAGACGTAGAGCTTCAAGAGAGCCGAGGGATGATAGCCGGGCCGTCCCGTCGCGGCCGCTTCGACACCCTCAAAACCGAGAGAGCCCAAATCCAGCGCATCGACGAAGACGTCGATCACCCGGACCGGGTTGTCATCTGCGATCCAGTCTTCGAGGCAGGGTGGAAACAGCGTCGCTTGTTCGCGATCGGCACCGACAACGAAGCGTCCCATGCCACCCTCCGGTCAACCCGAACGAGCATAGCATGGGTGGGGTTTTGACACAGCCAGGGTCGACAGCAGTCGATGAGTTCGAAGCGTCCGTCCTGCTCAAAGGCCCACGCGGAGAATTGCTTAATCGGCAGCTTCGAGATCTGGGCAGTAGCCGTGCCGTCCTCCCTCAAGGACGGCCGTACTGCATGTCACCGATCATGTCCCCCGCGTGCGGAAGAACTCCAGCTCGGCGCGATAGCCGCTCGTCGCCATAGGTTGTCCACAGGGCAAGGCGGGACGACGTGTCGAATCGATCGCGTCATTGACTCTTCGCTCCCTACGGACTTAGCCTGGTGACCATGCGACAGTCTCTCGCCCACATGCGGACTTGCCAGCGCCCCTCCGGCGCCTCGCTTCCGCGCGTCGCATCCACCAAGCCGCCCATACGCTGACCGCTTCACCCTTCCGAGGTTGACGGACGCGAGGCGATGCCCCGTCCGATGCGGAGCATGCCCATGCGCGCCGAGCGGTCACAGCCCAGCGTTCCATCCGAACCCGGCGGCCACCCGTCGACCACGCCCCGTGCAGGGTTCGAGGCCCGGCACCGTCCCCTGCGCTGCGTGGGCGAGGCGGCGTTCGCGTCCGCTGGCGGCGGACGTCGCGCTGCTCCTCGACGTCGACCCATGCGTCGATCGCTGGCGGTGCCGCGTGGCGGTCGGCGACGCCGGCCTCGTGGCGGACTTCGAGACGTGGGGCAGCCGCGGCCGGGAGTTCCTGTTCGTGGCAGCCGACGGCGCCTTGTCGTTCGCTTCTGCTCCCTTGGAGCTTCCGCCGAACGCCAGGGTCGTCGGCCCCGACGACGTCGATCCAGTCAGGCTGGAGAATGCAAGGGCGATCTTCCCCCATGCCCGCTGGCGCGTGACCCTGGACGACCGCGTCAGGCTCCTCGCCGCGCTCGACGAGGAAGGCTCTGTCACCCTCGCGGACTGCCTCGGCATCTTGAGGCACACCTCGCGGCCGGTCGCCGCCGTGGCCGCGCTGGCGCTTGCCAGGCTGGTCGACCTCGACCTTGACGAGCCGCTCGGCGCGAGGACGCGGGTCATACGCCGCCAGGCCTGACACCTCCGCATCCCTTCCCTTCCTTCGTGTCCGTCCGCATCGCGGTCGGCGACCGGAGACTTTTCGTCATGGCGATCTTCGTCCCGCCTTCCGGCGCACCCCTCAACCTTCAAGACGAACTCGAACGTCTCCGCGGCGTCGTCGCGGACATGGAGGCGCTGGCCAGGGGCGAGCACCCCGGGCATGCCCTCCTCGCCGACGCCCCGATCCTCGATGGTTGGGCACTCGGCTCCCGTACCGTCCCCTGCCTCACTGGCGTGGTCGCCGGACACTCCAAGATCGGGACGGGTAGACTCGTGATGACGTCCGAACTCTGGATCCTCGCGCCCCCGTACGGCTACGCGCGCACCCTGTCCCGTATCTACCGTCTGGGTCGCCCCAGCACGCGCAACGGGAGGAGCGACGCATGACCCGGCTCGACGACTTCCGCTCCTTCGACGACTTTCCGGTCTCGCCTCGCGGCACACCATTCGACCTGACCGACTTCGTGACCACGTCCCTGTTGAAACGAGCCCTCCGCGCGGCCGGGCTTCATCACGTCGTGGCAGGCGCTCCATGCACCTTCGTGGTCGGCGGCATCCCCGACGGTGCCCTCAGCGTCTTCACGGACGCCATCGAGAACCTGTTCCGCAGGTCTGGGATCGACCCGAACTGCATCAGGAGCAAGGTCCTGCCGACGCGTGATCCGGACCGACGAACGGCAGGACGCCGATCCCAGACGATGCCGGCGGCGCCTTGCCGTTCGGTTGCGCCCTCCGGAACAATCCCGGCCATCCCCGGAAAGCGGGGCGAACGTCGGGCCGGTACAGTCTCGGATCCCCGCCCGACGGCTGCCGGATCCTTCCAGGCGCCGACCGAAAGGCGCCGCATCCCGTCCGGCCGCCGCCACGCCCGCCGGAGATGCGCGCGGCCCGCGGGGACCAGCCTGCGCCCGCCACCGGGACGGCCGGGACCCGTGGCGCCCCGACGCCGGGCCGACCGCGCATTCGCCGCGCCCGTCACGCGCCTCGCCGACGGGAGGGGCAGGTGCGTTCGTTCCCGGCCGTCCCGTCCCCCGATCCACCCGGAAGCCTCCGGGTGCTCGTCGATGCCGGTCACGCCCGGCTGGCGGGCGAGGGGGCGCATGGAAGCCGTCGCCTCGACCGCGAGCCGGACGGGCGGGGCGAGCCGAGGGGGCGGCGCGCGAGGGACGGCGTCTTCCGGAACGCCTGCGGGCCGGGGATCGGCGGGGATGCCGGGCATCCCATGCTCCCCTGCGTCGCGTGGCGGGACGAGCGGATGCGACGTCGGCGGGGCCGCAGGGTGCGCAGGAAAGGATTGGTGGGGGAGGGCCGAAGGATTGGCGCGGGATGGCCCGGGCGCGAGCGCCGGGTCGACGCCCCGTCGGCCCTGATGCACTATGGCGCCGCCCGATGCGGCGCGGGCGGTGCGCGTGCCGGCAGGCTTGGGCCGCGGCGCCGCGGGCAAACGGGACGCACGGATCGATGAATCCTGAGACGCACGACCGTTCGTCGCGCGCCGGGAGGGGGCGGGGGGCCGCCACCCGGCGTCGTTCCTGCGGGCATCGGGAGCGGTCGGATGAGGGAATCCAGGATCTTGCCGTCGCTTGAGCCGGGCAGCATCCCCCCGGACATCTTGCCTCGGGAGGAGAACTCGCGGGACGGCCGTCCGCTGCGCCCCGCAGGACGCATCGACGGCGCCGCCTGCCGCGGCGCCCGAGCGATGCTCGGCATCTCGCAGACCGATCTGTGCCGCCTCGCCAGGTGCGGCAGGAACCTCCTGAACGATTTCGAGCGCGGCGGCCACGTCCCGCGGGCGTCGAGCGTCGCGCGCATCCGGGCTGCCCTCGAGGGCGCGGGGGCGGTCTTCGTCGACGCCGGCGACGGGACCGTCCTCGTCGGCGTTTCGGGACGGTCGCGACCGGGCACGACGGCAGGGCCATCGGAGGGACGCTGACGGGGTCGACCGGGATCGGGCCGGGCCGCCTGCGGCCCGGCGTCGTGCGCTCAGCCGGGAAGGGGGTCGACGGCGCCGTCATCCAGCGCGTAGATGGTCGCGAGCCGCTTCGTGCAGCCGCGGCACTGCCCGCAGGCGTACGGCCCCGAGTGGCAGGAGAACGTCAGGCAGAGCAGTTCGCGCGGCAGGGACGACCGGCGCAGGAGCTCGACCGGATCCGCGTCGCGCGCGGGCGCCGACACGCGGACGCAGCCCTCCTGAACGGCGAGGGCGCGGTCGATCGCCTCGAGGAACGGCGCCTTCCCGTCGGCGTGGGTGTCGGTCCCGACGGCGCCGATGACGATCTCCGACAGGCCGGAGGTCACGTACCGCATGGCGGCCAGCGTGATCAGCATCTGGTTCCGGTAAGGCCACCACTCCGGGCCGCTGGCGAGTCCCGAGGCGTCGCTCCCGGCCATGTCGCCGGATCCGAGCGCCGACAGGTCGACGCGCAGGGTCTCGTGCCGCAGGTCCAGCGCAGCGGCGATGGCTGCCGACGACCGGATCTCTCCCGCCGCCGGGCGCTGGCCGTAGTCGACCGTCAGGCAGAGGTCGGGACGCAGATCGGCGGCGAGGGCGGAGGAGTCGAGGCCGCCCGAGAACAGGAGTAGGCGCATCGGGTCATCTCCGGCAGGGCTCAGGCGGCGCAGGACTCGACGCCTCGACAACCGGCAGCGCTGGCTTGCGGTGGCGAGCTGCCGAGCGCCGACCGAAAACCCTTTGTGGAAGGCGAATGCGGGTCGCTCACTTTCCATAAAGAGGAAGTGGACAGGCCTGAGGTGCCCACGATGCGTTACGCGGATCCATGTCTCTACGTGGTTGGCGATATCGACGACTTCGAGCCGTTGATGGTCTTGGACCGTGCGATGTCCCCCGCCGATACGAAGCGTCATCTGGAGAGTTTCGTCGAACACGAGCGCGAGGCGAGGTTGCGGTTCGACCGATGCATGGCCTCCGGTTCCCGGCAGCAGTTCTCGACGGCAGCCGTTCCCGGCATCTCCATTTTCCTTGGGTGTCCTTTCAAGGGCACCGGCAGCCTCGTGTATCGCTCGGAACTAGGGGGAGAACTCGACGGGGTAGCCGAGACCGTATCCGCCCTGATCATTGAAACCCTAGCTCGTCGCGAACCCTCGTCACCATGAAGTCGACGGTGATCGGCGCTGGCCGCTCGAGGAAGTGGGCGTCGAAGACGAACGTATCGACATCGTAGTCGTCCACCGGGGGAAGAGCCGTTGGATCGTTGGGTAGGCGGAACCCGCCCCTCACTATGTAATCGATGGGAGGAACTCTGATCCAAAGGTCCGAAAGGGTCTGGCGCCGTTCGGGTACCCAGAACCGTTCCCAACGCGTGAGCGGCCTGAACCGTCCGTATATGCGGTTCGGCCGATAGGCTGTGTCGGGGGTGAAGTCCGCAAGCAGGACGAGAACGTAAGGCAGGAGCTTCTCCGGCAGGTCGACGTATTCCCATACGCGCCTCTCGTCGGCGCGCTTAACCAAGGCGATGAACTCCTCGATCGAGAAGGCGGTCACGAGGTCTTTCATAATCCCCAAGTGCGAACGCCAGTTGAGGGCGAACGCCACACGCAGGAGTCTGCCCGCCTGCGGGTCGCAGCGACCCGGCTCCAGTTCATCGAAGGGGATGCGAGCGAAATCGATCGTGTCGCAAGCCGCCCCCCTTGGATGGGTGAAGTGAGGCGCGCGCAGAATGGATTGCACGGCAACCGCGTCCAGACGAGCGAAGCAACGTGGGCAACGTGCCTTCGGTCTTGAGGGGGCGGTAGACGTCAACGGGCGCTCCCCGAAGTCGCGCCGCCACGCCTCGACGGTGATCGGCCCTCTGCGCAGGGGATGAAGGGCGACCCTCATCGTGCGACCCCATCGACGCAACGGTGCCGCGAGCCAGAAATCGTGGCCCAAACCGCCCTGTACGCAGCCGTCGCCACATCCCCGACGACCTCGCAACCCGTCCCCGCGAACATCGTGAGGTCGCCCTCCATCACGTTCTCCGCCAGCATGACGACGGGGATGCCGTTCGCCCGCGCATGCCCGACCTCGAAGAGCGTCCCCGGGTCCCGGCCGTCCATGACCGCAAGCACCGCGTCACATGACTCGAGTCCAGCCAAGTCCTCGGTGGCGATGCCGGTCGACATGCCGCCCATGCCGACCTCGTGGAACGGCGAGAACGGCGTCGCCCCGAGGGCGGCGACGGACTGGACGAGCTGCTCGACCAGCCAGAGCTGGGCGGTCGTGAAGAACGGTGCCGCGATGTAGACGCGGCCCGGCCTCCTGTCCGTCGGCAGGGCGGCCCGGTGCGCGAGATCGCTCCGCGACCCCGGCGGGATGCCGCGAGTCTCGACGTAGACCGACACGGCGCGCGAGGCGAGGTCGGCCGCCTCGACCGGATCGGCGCCCTCGCGCATCCACAGGTGCGAGAAGACCCCGGTGAACACGTCGCCGGACCCGATCTTCATCACCCGCTCGGATCGGTAGGGCGGGACGCGCACGGACGCGCCCCCGCGGCGGGCGACCAGCGCGCCGGCGGTCCCGCCCTTCACCACGACCGCCTCGGCGACCGCCAACAGCTCCGCGGCCGCCTCCTCGGCCGAATCCTTGCCGGACAGGCTGCGGGCCTCGGCCTCGTTGAGCACGAACGCGAGGCTGTCGGCGGAGGATCCGTTCGCCCCGAACGGCACCGTCGCGCCGGCGCCCTGCGGGTCGTGGACGGCCCGGCGCGCCCGCACCAGTGCCTCGCACTCGAGCATGCCGAACCGCACGACGGCGTCCCCGTCGACGACGAGCTCCGGCCGTGCCGCCGGCATGCCGTTCAGGAGGACCGGCGTCGCCATCGGGTGGGCGTAGACAAACGCGATCTCGTCGGGGATCGGCGCGATCTCGCAGTCCACGCCCATCGAGGAGAAGGTGGCGCGCGCGTCCTCGATCCACCCCTCGTGGGCATGGCAGACGAGCCGGACGCCGTCTCCCCACCGGGCGGCCGCGCAGGCCGCACGGCCGCCGGAGCCGTACACCCGGTCCCAGCGCGCGGAGTCGCAGATCTCGCGGTAGGCGCCGCCTGCTACGATCATGGTGCCGCCGCCCGGGTGACGAGGACGTGGCATGTGTTGGCCGTCCTCGCCGTCACGGCCGCGACGTAGACGTTTCCGTCGCGGATGCACCGCAACAGGGTCGCGAGGCCGCGGAAGCCCGAGAGCGAGCCGACGATCCCACCCGCTGGCGCGACCACCACGGCCACGTCGTAGCCGCCCTGGCGGTGCAGCGTCACGGCGCAGTCCGTCCCGACCGGAACGACCGCCAGGACCGCGGGGTCGACGCTCTCGAGGTCGACGTCGAAGCGCAGGGCGCAGTCGTCCGCGCCGGACCCGCCGCCCGTCCCGCCGGGCCGGGGCAGCCCGCCCGACCGCGATCCCAGTCCCCCGCCGCCGCTTCCGCCCATGCCGCCCTCCAGCGATTCGTGCCTTCTCTCGTGAAGGCCTAGCACGCGTTTGGACCGCCGGGCCATGCGGCCGCCCGCCGGGCGGTCGTGCCCTCCGCCTAGCGGCGCATCTCCCGCCAGATGACGGCGTCGAGGAGGGAGGGGCGCACGCCGATCGCGGCGGCGAACGCGAGGAAGCGGTCCTCGAGCGCCGGGTAGTCGCCGGGCAGCCTGGATCCGGCCGGAAAGAGGTTCATCGCGACGCCCGCCCGCAGCACGTGGACGTCGAGGATCGCGACGTCGTCCGCGCCCAGCCAGTTGCGCGCGATCCAGGAGGCGGTCTTCGGCCCGATCCCGGGGATGGCGAGCAGCGCGGCGCGGAAGCCGCGGGCCGTCGCCGTCGGGGGCGGCGAGTCCTCGATCGCGCGGAGCGCGTCGGACAGCCGGCGCGACCTCTGCCGCGGGAAGCGATACCTGACCGGGCGCCCCCCGACGTCGAGCGGCATCGAGAGTGCGTCCTCGATCTCCCCCGCGGAAGGACGGCGGCCGGGATCGAGGATGCCCCGTCCGAGGCATGCAGCGTAGGCGGCTTCGTTGACCTCCATGCGAATGCCGAAGCCGCCGAGCAGGCAGAAGGCCACCTCGTGGTGGAGCGGGCAGCCGTCCCTGCGGACGTAGTCGTCACGCGGGTCCTCCGTCGCCGCCAGCATCGCCCAATAGGCCGGGCTCCCGACCCAGCCGCTGCGCCCCCAGGCGACGCCGGGAACGACCTCCTCGTCCGGCGCGCGGTCGACCGGCGCGATCGGCGACCGCGCGTGCGTTCCCGCCGGGCCGCAGCCGGCACCTACCAATTCCTCGAGCATCGACGTCCCCTCCGGCCCGGCCCAGGAAGCCAGCATCTACCGGGAGTGGGCCTTGCGTCCGGGCGATGGCCGCGCGCCGACGTGCCACGTGGCGATACCCGATGCGCGACGGGCGCACGGTCGGACTTACGTTCCGGCGGCGGGATCGTAAGCTCCCGTGTCGAAACGGCGCGAATCGGTGGCATGACCAGGATCCGGAAATCGGAGATCGAGAACTTCCGTGGGATCCGTTCCCTTGAATGGCACCCGTCGGGAGGATTCAACTGCCCGGTCGGACCCGGGGACGGCGGGAGGTCGACCAGCCTCGAGGCGATCGACCTCGGCGCGGGCGCCCGGCGGAGACCGCAGTTCGCGGGCGCCGACTTCCACCGGCTGGACTGCGACCGGCACGTCGCGATCCGCGTGACGATGGGAGACCGCCCGTCCGAGTTCCTTTCGCTCGAGGCGCACGGTCACCGTCTCAGGGGGGGCGGCCCGTGCCCGGAAACCGTCGAGGACGAGCCCGGCCACGGTCTCGAGACCGTGCTGACGGTCGAACTCCGCGTCGACGACGATCTCGAGCCGCGCCGGTCCCTCGTCTCCGGTCGTGCCGCGCGCGCGGCCCTGGAGCGGTCGCTGGCGTGGCGGGACAGGGGCAGGCTCTCCCATATCCGGCTCTCGGGCACCGGGGGACACCGTCTCGGCTGGTCGCGGGCGTCGATCCTGAACAGGCTGTCCGACGGGCGGGCGGACGTGTCATGGGCGATGTCGCGCGCCGCGCGCCAGGCGAGGTCCCCGGTGAAAACCGCTGCGGTAGACGAGCTCGCCGATGCGCTGGCTTCGGTCAACGCCCTGTCGGTGTTGCTGAAGGGGCTCGAGGCCGACGTGACGGTGGTCCCCGACGCCGACGACCTGTCGGCCGGGAACCCCCACGTCGCGTTGTCCCGGAGGGCCCGACGTCCCGTCGCATGTTCCCGGCGTCCGGACCCCTATGCGCGCCCGGTGGCCCCATGACGCGCAACAAGCGGACGCTCCGGACCGCGGTGGACCTGCGCGACATGCGCCCGGTGACGAGCGACGACCTCCTAGCGATGCCGGAGCCGGAGTACTACGCGCTGCGCCACGAGGTTACCCGAGCCCACTTGAGGGGCGAGGTCACCTTCGCCTGCGCGCATTGCGGCCATTCGGTCTACGCCCCGCTGGTGCCCGCGACGCGGAAACCCTGTTGGCGGCATCGCGCAGGTGCCCCGGCCGATTGCCCCTGGTGGACCGGGAACCCGTTGAGCGTCAACCGCGTCAGCGCGCTCCAGTTCCGCGGCGCGCAGGAGAGCCCCCTGCATGCCCGGGTGAAGGAGGCCGTCGCGGAGATGCTCGAGCGGGATCCGGCGACCGAACGCGGCTCAGTCGTCGTCGACCGCTACCTCGCGGGCGCGGACGGAAGGCGGCGTCCAGATGTCCGAGCGATGGTCTCGGGGCGTCCGCTGGCGTTCGAGATACAGCTCGCAACGACCCAGGTCCCCATCATCGTGGCGAGGGAGGAGTTCTACGCCCGAGAGGGCCGATCGCTTCTCTGGCTGACCTGGTCGTTCAATCCCGCCCGCTTCATCCCGGCCTCGTTCAAGGACATCATCCACTCCCACGATGGAACCCTGTTCTCGTTGGACGAGGAGGTCCTCTCGGCGGCGGAGCGCAGCGGCCGCTTCACCGTCAGGGCGTTCCGCCGCTCCGCGGATGGGGCGTGGACGTCGGAACTCTGCGGCCTCGATGACCTCGACTGGCCCGCGAGGGGCCTCGCCCACTTGCCGGACCGGGCGGCGGCCTGGCACCTCGGCTTCCGGAGACGCTGGGCGGAGAGCCGGAGGGAAGACCGGTCCGAACCTCCGGAGGAGGCCGAGATGGTCGCCGAACTCCTGGCGCGTGCCCCGTCCCCGGCAGGCTCGCCGCCGTCGCGACGCGACCTGGCGAGCGTCCTGGATTTCCTCGCGTCGGTTCACGAGGGAAGACCGATCGCCAGCGCGCAAGTCAACCTGCGGGCGCTGCTGCACACCTTCCTCGAACCGGGCCGCCGGCACCGCTACGCTCGGTTGGCGCGGTTCGCCCTCGCATCCTGTGGCAGGACCGACGTGCTGGAGGATCCCAAGGTCGCCAGGAAGCTGAAGGCGAGGTCGCGCGGTGAGGGGCAGGAGACCCGTGACGGCCCCGTGGGAGGGGTCGCGGCGCTGCTCTATCCCGAGTGGTTCCAAGAATCCCCGCCCAGCCGATGATGCCAGCGTCCCCGGGCGTCGAGTTCGCCAGCGTCGGACGACGGGGCCGCCGGATGGACGCGCGACCTGTCGCGGGGACGGTCCTCGCTGCCATGGACGCGCTCGTGCTCTTCGCCGTCGTGGTGCAGGGGCTGGTGACAGGGGCCGTCGCCCGGCGCTCCGGAAACCGTCGGATCAGCGGGGGGCGTGCGCCGTCGCGAACGTGACGAGGTTCACCAACGTCACGTCGAAGTCGAAGTCCTCGCCCAGGAAGGCCTCGAGCTCGAACGGGCATCCATCGGGCAGTCCCTGCGGCAGTTCCCGGCCATGTTCGCGAAGCGCGCTGGCGGCGTTGCGCTTCGCGAGTCTCCAGGTCCGGTCCATCTCGACCTTGCGCGCCATCGAGGGCGAGTACTTCACCAGCAGCTCCGACTGGAAACCGTCCGTTTCCGTCCTCCAGTGGTCGAGGGAACGAGAGCCCGGATCCGCCGCGGCCTTCAGCAAATGGACAAGGATGTTCCTCAGTTGGCTGTGCACCGCATCGAGATGGGATTTGCCCAAGTCCGCAATCTCCTCCGCGATGTTGTCGAGGTCGATGTCCGTCGGAAGCCGCGGGCAGAACAGGCGGATCTTGCGGATCAAGCTCGCCTGCTGCTGTGTCCAGGCGAAGAAGTCCGCCTCGTAAGCTGCGCTCATGTCGTCCCTCTCCGTCCCGGCGGCCGGGGTGCCGAAGCATCATAGGAGACGCCGGCGCCGGAGCAAAGGGAGGGCCGCATATCGCACTCGTCGCCCCGGGTTCCGCCACATTGGGCGTCTTGGGGATCGGCGCTCCTCGGTCGGCTCGTCGCACCTCGGCGCGGCGTCGAGAGGGGAGGGGCTCACCGGACATGCCGGTGCCATCCCGTCGAGCCTTCCGCCGACAGATCGATCACGTCGGGCCGCTGCCTCCTCCGTCGGGCGAAAGGGTGCGGAGCCACGATCGCCGCCGCCTTGGATTCCCTTGTGGTGACCGGCGATGCGCGGCGACCGATCCGAGGCAAATCCGCCCGACAGGTCACCGCGCCAATCGGCATCGAAGCTGCGCACCGATGCACGGCCGAGGAAGCTCTTCGTAGACTCCGCTGAGCGCGATCGGACCTCATACCGTCGTCCGCAAGACGACGTTGATTGTGCCGTCGCTCTCCAGGACCATGGCCTCGACTTGCGACGGGTCCTGCCCGCCGCTCGAACGCAAGGCACTCATTGCCTCGTCCCGGGTCACTCGTTCGGAGCGCATGGTGCCCCCGCAGAATTCACCGTGCCGCATCAGGAGGGCGGGCTCTGACCGTACAACATGGGCGAACGCCTTCCAGCGGACGGACGTGAACGCCACCAGGAACTGCATGCCGATGAGAAGCGCGAGAGCGACGGTGCCCTCTGCGAGCGCGATCGACTCCTGAAGGAGGATGGCGGAAAGCGTAGATCCCAGCGCCACCGTCACCACGAGGTCGAAAGCGTTCAGCTACGCGAGGGTCCGCTTGCCCGAAATCCGGAGGAACAGGACGAGCGTGACATAGGCGAGGACACCGACGATAAGCGTCCTCACGATGCCCTGCCAGTCCTGGAACACCATGCTTTTCCAATCCACGATCGCGCTCCTTTGCTGGGTCGCGCCTGCGCCTATGCCTCAGGATGGTGCCGGCGGACGAAGCGTCAGGGGGCTTGGACCTGGAATGTTCGAGC
>CANJKV010000009.1 GCA_947474855.1 Aurantimonadaceae bacterium
ACAAGGGCGTGTCGGGCCTCGTCGATGCCGACATGTCGGAAGAGTCCACCAAGCTCCAGGCTCTGCAGACCAAGCAGCAGCTCGGCGTGCAGGCGCTCTCGATCGCCAACTCGTCGGCTCAGAACATCCTCTCGCTCTTCCGCTAAGCGGCGAGAGAACGTGACGGAGCCGCGTTCCGGACCCAATCCCCGCGCGGCTCCCGATCTAATTGGCACCCTCGGATCTCACGATCTGGGGGTGTTTCGATTCGTCGGGTATGCCGCTCGATGCGGGCACGATACGGCTGAGAAATGTGGTCGGCTCATCAAACGCGAAGGTGCAATCGGCATCGGCCAAATCGAAGAACCCCTTGAACCGGAACCTCGATCTGCGCGCCTATTGGATAGCGCTGCTGAGCGTCTCGGTGGCCAGGCCTGCCTTCTTTGTCGCGCTCCACGACTTCATCCTCGCCTACGAACCGACGACGATGGACCTCGCCGGCCGCACCGGGCTCAACTCGGCCGCGGTGTAGATGGCGCGCGACAAGCTGGCGCCCGAGGGGGAGCGCTTGGACGGATTTGACGGATGATTGTTCGCAACGGTTCGTAGGTGATCCGTCCCATCCGTCCAATATCCGTCAAATTCTGGCGGAGGTCGGATCGGGGGGCCAGCAAAGTCTTGAATTTGTTGGAGCGGGCGATGGGAATCGAACCCACGACATTCAGCTTGGGAAGCCTTTCGAGCCCTGTTTTCCTCCGCCCCCCTCCGCCTTCCTGCGCCTCTAAGTGACTGAAATCGCTGCTCTTGCGGCTTTCTTGAGTTTTCACGGGTTTTCTGGTGGTGTCGCCTTGGGTGTCCAATAGGGGTCCAAGGATCAATGCCAGACCTGCCGCTGACCAAGGCCGGGATTGAAGCGCTGCCGTCGCCCGAGCGGGTGGCTCTCGACTATCGTGACACGAAGCAGCGCGGTCTATGGCTGCGCATCTCGCCGGCTGGTACGAAGTCGTGGTGCGTGCGCTACAAGGCCGAAGGCAAGTCGCAGCGCGAAAACATCGGGCGCTTCCCCGAGCTGCCGATCTCCCTTGCTCGAGAGCGCGCCGTCCAGGTTCTGACGAAGATCGCGGGCGGGACCGATCCGAAGGCAGAGCGCGCAGAGCGTCGCCGGGTGGAGGAGCGCCGCGCGCTGGAGACGGTCGAGGCCGTCGGGCGCCGGTACCTCGAAGAAGCCGTGGACGGGCGCCACCGGCACAACGGGAGGCCGATGCGGCCGAGCTCGCTGAAGCTGGAGAACGACTACTTCAAGAACGTCCTGCTTCCCGGCCTCGGCTCCAAGAAGCTCTCCGATCTCTCCCGGCACGACATCCAGGCCTTCATCCGCAAGGTCGAAGAGGATCGATCGCCGGGCGCCGCGCGGCATAGCCGGAACGTTCTCCAGCGCATCTACGCCTTCGCCATCTGGCAGGACATCGTCATCAACGATCCGATCCGCTTCGTGTCCTCGCCCACCTGGACGGAGCGCGAGCGCGTGCTGACGGACGCCGAACTCGCCGGCCTGTGGTCGACCCTGTCGGCGAGCGTGACGTCCGACGAGGTCCATATCTCGCCCGCCATGGCTGCGGCGTTCAAGCTGGCTGCCGTGACGCTCCAGCGCCGCGGCGAGGTCATCGGGATGTCGCTGGACGAGATCGACCGGAAGGCGCGCACCTGGACGCTGCCCGGCGAGCGGACGAAGAACGGGCGGACCCACGTCGTTCCGCTCTCGGATCTCGCGCTGGAGCTAATCGACTTCGCGCTGGCGGCGCGCGCCAAGGGCGGCGCGAACAGCGTGTTCGTCTTCCCGTCCCCGCGCACGGCGGAGAAGCCGCAGGGGTCCAATGCCATGACGCATGCGTGGGATCGGCTGAAGCCGCACATGCTGATGACGAAGAACGGACGGCGGGTCGCGATCCAGGACATCACCCTGCACGACCTTCGGCGCACGGGCGCGACGAACATCACCAGCGAGCGGATCGGCATGCCGCGCTTCGTCGTCAGCCAGGTCCTCAACCATTCGAGCGATGCTGGCGGGGCGTCGGCCGTGACGTCCGTCTATGACCGCAACGCCTACCTGAAAGAAAAGCGCGCCGCCCTGGATGCCTGGGCGGCGCTGCTGACCGAGATCGTGTCTGTTCCGGAGCCGGCGGAGAAGCAGGTTACCCGCTCCCGGCCGCGGCCGCGATAAAGGCGTCGATGTCCGAGGCGCGCCACCTCTTGCAGCGTCCGAGGAACACCGGCTTCGGGAACTGGCCCTTCTTTTCCAGGCGCCAAAGGGTGGTCTCGCCGATCGCCAGACGCTTCAGCACCTCCGGCGTCGCGAGGAGGGCGTCCGGCTCTTTGGTGGGGTCGCTCATTGTATGATCCTCCTGGCGGCGAGATAGGCCTGACGCAGGCCGTCGAAGCCGTCGTCATCGATCTGCCGATCGCGCAGGTTGTTGGTCGCGCCCCACCGATAGGCGGGCGAGTGGTTGTCGCCGGGCAGCGGCTCGTCGGCCTCCTGCGCCATGTAGCCGTCGAAGACTTCCTCGAGATCGTAGGCGGCGATGTCGAAGAGGTTGCGCGGCGGGTAGACAGCGCCGGGCGGCGGGTCATCAGCGATTGTCATCGTCGCTCTCCGTTGGCTTCGGCATGCTCGACAGCCATTCACCCACCGCCAGGAAGGCGACGACCGGAGTGAGGCGCCCCGTCTTCCAGAGAATGCGGTAGACGAGCACCACGGCCATCATCGCGTAAAAGGGGCTGGCCATGGCGGCGGTGCAGCCCTTGAGCACCGCGCGCAAGCGAGGCTTCCTCATGGGGCGGCCTCCGCGTCTTCAAGCGCTCCTTTGAGCCTCAGAGCGGTTTCCAGGCCGGCCTTCGCCTCAAGCCGACTGTCCGCGAGCTTCTGTCGGATGTCGGCACAGGCAGCCTCGTACCCGCGCCACCACTTGCCGTCCGACCAGCCGGAGCCGGGAGGCGTCTGCGCCGCCGCTTCCGCGGCATCGTAGGCCGAGTCGCACGTCCTTAGGATGGTGGCTCGGAATGCTTCGCGGTTGGCGCCCAGCCCTGCCTTGAGGGCGTCGAGTTCCGCGCGCAAGCCGTCGACGTCTTCGGCGACAACGCCGCGAGCAACGAGGTGGGGATGCTGGAATGCCATGACGGCTGCGCGCCAGCGCATCCGGAGGCTCATCGCACGATACCCCCGCCCTTGCCGTCCGGATGAAAGCGGAGAGGCTCGAAGTCACCTGCAATGCCGTTCTCCAGCCGGAACGCAGCGATGGAGTAGTTGACGCTTTCGGCCGGCCCCATGCTGGCAGTGAGGGCGGTCATCGCATCGGCCATCGCCTTAGCGTAGGCGAGGGCCAGTCCTGCCGGCGCGACGCCCATCTCGATCATCGACCCGATAAGACCTTGCCCCATGAAATGCGGGCCGATCATCGTTTCGCCGGCGTCGGTCAAGATTGTCCGTATGTCGCCTCCATACGTCTGCGACAGGCAACGGAGCATGTGGCGCCGTAGACTACGATCCATCGCAATGCTGCGGTGAAGATCCTCGATCGAGTGCCAGGCGAAGCGCGGGCCGTCCAAGGGTGAGCGGAAGAACCGGACATTGCCGATGCCGAGTGCCGCAGTATGAACCGGAGCGGTGATCTCGCGCTTCATGATCACGACGCCCACGGAAGATGCGGCGAACGGTCCTTCGCCAGCGCGACTAATCGATCGAATTCGGCATCGCCGAGCTCGCGCTTGATCGTGTCCAAGATCGCCTGGCGCTTTTCATTTATGCCCGGCCGAGTGGCCGCCATCGTGCTTGCATAGGTACGGATCGCCCTAGCGATGCGCTTCTTCATGGACAGCGCATTTTGCGCCTTCATCCTCCAGCCTGGGTACGCGGCCGCGGGGCGCTCTTCTGCTACGGCGATCTGATGTCGGATGGATGCCATCTCGTCGTCCAGCCGGAGGAGGGCTGAGGCGCACTCCTCCGGGGTGGTGAGATCGCGGACCTGAAACCCGGGCTGGATCTCCAGGCTCATCGGGTCGAATATGCTCTTGAGAGACATGTCTGGCTTTCCCGGCCGCCGGCCGCTTCAACTGCTTGGGGATGGGTTCGGAAGACGGCGCCCTACCGGGCGACGATCACGTTCTCGGCGGCGCGCGTCAGGCCCGTGTAGAGCCAGCGCCTCGACGTCTCAGGATCGTTGCGGGTGACGGCCCGGCTCTCGTCGAACAGGAAGACGTTGTCCCACTGCGAGCCCTGGGCCTTGTGGACGGTCAGCGCATAGCCGTAGTCGAACTCGTCGGTGCTCTTCCGCTCGAACCACTGGAGGTCCTTCTCCTTGCCGGTGAAGAACTCTTTCCGGACCTTGATCAGCTGCTGGCCTTCGCCGGCACCGTCAGCCGGGGCGACGATCATGTCGATCGTCTTGTCGCCTTCCTTGGCGCTCCAGTTCATGACGTCCCAGAGACCGCCGTTCAGAAGGCCTTTCTCCCGATTGTTTCGGAGGCACACCAGTCGCTCGCCCTTGATCGGGAACTTCGCCGAGTAGCCTGGGATCGTCTTCGTGAAGCCGCGCTCCTCGCGGATCCGAGCATTCGTCCGATGCCGCGTCGCGTTCAGGCCGACGAGGACCTGATCGGCGCCGAGGACTTCGTCGGTGTCGATCTCCGAATAGGGGATCACGCGGCTGTCGCCGTAGGTGCCGTATTCGATCTCGCCGCCGGTGCGGACGATCGTCGACAGGCGGATGATCGGGTTCTCGCTGGCCTGCCGATGGATCTCGGTCAGCATCACGTCGGGCTCGGCCTCGGTGAAGAACCCGCCACCCTTGACCGGCGGGAGCTGCGCGGGATCGCCGAGGACTAGGACCGGCTTGCCGAACGACAGGAGATCGGCGCCGAGGTCTTCTCCGACCATGGAGCACTCGTCGATGATGACGAGCTCGGCGTCCTTGATGTCGCTGTCGCGGTTCAGCTTGAACGTCGGGTCGCCCTGGTTTTCGCGATCCAGACGGTAGATCAGCGAGTGGATGGTGCGCGCGTCATCGCACCCCTTGGCTTTCAGTACCGAGGCGGCCTTGCCGGTGAAGGCGGCGAAGATCACCTTGCCGTCGACTTCGGACGCAAGCGTCCGCGCCAGTGTCGTCTTGCCGGTGCCGGCATAGCCGAACAGGCGGTAGACCTGCGGACCGCCCCAGCGGATCCATTTCGAGACGGCGCGCAGCGCTCCGTCCTGTTGAGGAGACCAAGCGGGCATCAGCGTAGCCAATCCATCGTGTTGAAGGCGAAAGCGATTGAGCGGAGGGCCTGGGCAAGGCCGTCACGGCCGGTGAGGGCGTCGAGATCGGGCTGGGCGGCGACGTAGTCGGCGAAGTTGCGGACCCCGGCGAAGGTCGTGGGCTTTGTGGCGACCAGCTCGCGCCACGCCTCGCCCTCGGCATTCATCGCCGCGGGCCAGTCCGGGTCCGTGTCGTCGAGATCCATGACTCGATCGCGAGCTGCGCGGTGGGCGCGGATCGCAGCGATCGCCGGATCGGGGCGGACGAAGGAGGAGAGCATCGCCCGTAGGAGGTCGGGGTTCCCGCAGAGGAACGCGACGTGGTCTTCGCCTTCGAGAAGGTAGGCGGCCTTCGCATGCATCGCGTCGAGGGATCGCGCCGGTTCCTTCACCAAAGCGTTGAAGATGCTCCACTCGGCTTTCGTGGCTTCGGTGCGCGGCTCGGGGGCGTCCTCGGACTTCGCGAAATCGTCCAAGGCTGCGCGGTGGGCGTCGATAAGCGTGCGGATGGTACTCACTACCCGGCATCCTTCTCTTCGAGGTCGTGGGTGTTTCCGACGGCCCATGTCCGGGTCCAGCCGAGAGTCGGCTCGGCGTCAGCGCCGGGCTCGAGGTCGGGGTCGCCATCCAGAGCATCGAGGATGGCGATGCGCTCCTCGATCTCCTGCGTCAGACGGGCGCGAAGGGCCTCGCGCGGCGGCAGGCCAATGGCAGTGTCGCGGTGGCGGAAGTCCAGGACGAGGGCCATCTAGTCGGCCCCCTTCAACTCGCGCTCGGCATAGTCGCGTGTCACCACAAGAAGGGCGGCGAGCTGTTCGCCCTCATCCTCCTTCAGGTGGTAGCCAGGGCCGTGGTCGGACGCCTCGACACGGCGCATGTTGCCGATCGCCATCCAGGACGCGAGGTCCAAGAGCCGTGCCACGTTGGCGAACGCGGTGGAAAGGTCCGGGCGGTTCTGAGCCATGGTCAGGCCTCCCCTTCCAGATAGGTGAGGGCGGCACGGATCAGGTTGGCGTCTTCGGGGTCGATCTCCTCGTAGGACAGAACCAGACGCAGCGCCCCGGCGGCGCCCTTGATCGAATGCACCCTGGGTGTGTCGTGCAGGAGCTCGCGCTCCACTGGCACGCCATGCTTCTCCCAATAGGCGTCTGCCTCGGCGTCGGTGAGCGTATCCCGTTGGCGCACGGCCTCGTCGTACTTGTCGATAAGTGCCGCCATCGGGCAGGATGCCGCGTCGTCATCACCGGCTGTCTCGGGCGCAACGACCTCGACATGGATGGCGTCCGGCTGCTCCTCCTGGACCAGCGCAGCCGCCGCAACGAGCAATCGCGCGTGCCCTCCCTCCAGCATTCTGGCGAGGGCGTGATAGTCCTCGCCGCTGGACTTGAGATCGTCGGCGAGGCGCATGGAGATGTCGGGCTCCGTGCGGAACATCTCCATCAGCTCGGGCTTCGTCCGAGAGTGGATGACGCGGGCGACGTTGATGAATGGGATGTCGCGCTCGCCGAGATCCTTCCACTTCGCGGGCGATATGAAATCGTTGTCGCTCGGCTGGTCCCAAGTTTCAAAGCCGAGTCCGGCGGCGGCCGGGATGTTGATCGCGACGTCTTCCATCGTCAGGCCCTCCCATCAAGGAAGGCGAGGACGGATGTCATCAGGTCGCAGCCAATGGTCGTGTCGCCGCCGTCGACCAGGAAGAGCGACAGGCGCAGGCCCTCCCGGGCGCCCGCCTCGCTGGTCGTCACCGGCGCGCCGGCCAGAACCTCGTTGCACAACGGGGTGATGCGCGCCTCCATGAAGGCGTCGATGAAGTCGTCGTCGTCGAGCACGCGCACGGCGGCGCGGTAGCGGCCGACAAAGTCGAGCATCGGGTCGACGACCGCGGCCGGCGCTTCGGTCGGGACGCACTGGCTGGCGAGCATGCCGACCGCGCCGAGTGCCATGAGGGTGCTGCCGGTGCCCATCAGGGTCCGGCGAGTGATTTCCTTCGCCATCGATCAGTCCTCCCGGCTAGCGGGCGAGAGATCGACGCCGACCATGGTCAACACGGCCTCGGCGCGGCTGAACGGAAGCGGGACCTCGCGCCAGTTCCGGCCGGGAAGGTGGAAGTGCCCGGCCAGCGTGTTCACCGGATAGAAGTCCTCGGCGCCGGGCCGATCCGGGTATAGCTGCACGCAGAGAAGGCGCCGCTCCATGAACAGCCATTCGGAATAGGCTTCGGCGATGTCGCGGTCTCTCGGCGCCTCCAGCCGCTCGATAGGAGGCGTCAGGACAAGCGTGCGGTCACGAAGAAGGTCTGCCGCGATCGATAGGGCCAGCGCCCGCCCGACGTCGCTGATCCGAAGCTGGGCGGGCGTAAAGGAGCGAAGCGCCGCTGCTTTCGCCATCACGCCGCGCAGGCTCATGGCCGGCGTATCAATGACCTCCGCGAGGAGGCTGACATCGGCGTTTTCGGCGAACGCTTCGCAGATCGCGACCATGTGGTGCTGCGCGGCGTATGGATCGTTCGGCATGCCTTCGGCGGCAGCCGGAACCGTGTGGTTCGACATGGGGTCTTCTCCGATGATGATGGGATAGCCGCCGGGCTGCGTCAGGCGCCCGGCGCGATGGGCGTCAGGTGGCTTTGTCGAGCGACTTGGCGAGGTCGGAGAGCTTGGGCTCGATCAGCAGGGAGCGCAGGAAGGTCTTGAGCGGACCACCTTCGGCGTTGAGCTCTTCGCCCTCGTCGAAGCCCGTGATGACGTCGATGTTCTGCGGACGATTGCCGACCGTGCCGTTCAGCAGGTAGTCGACCTTGACCTGGACGTCGGCGGCGTGGCGGCAAGGCGCCTCTGCAACCTGCCGCAGGAGCGCATTGCAGACGGCTAGGCGCGCGTCGCTCTCGGCCTGCGTGCCGACGATCAGTTCGCCGGCATCGTTGAAGCACGCCTCGTCGAGTTGGACGGCGTGGCTATGCGCCACGATCGCTTCGACGATTGTCATCGGGGCGGGGTTGGCGTGAAGGGTGTTGGGGGATTCGAGCAAAGGAGCCTCCGTCGATCTGCTAACGAAGGGTTATCCGTTACGGATTAAATCGTCAATCCGTCATGGATAAGAAATTTCTCCACAGGCTCGGCGTCTTCATCCACAGTTCTGCGCGCAGGAGACTCGACTCCCGTCGCCCCCTTCCTCAGATTGCAGAACGAATGAGGAACAGGCATGTGGCGGACAGGCATGATCGGCGAACTCTACCACCATCGGCAGGTTCGCGAGCTATCGTCGCTAACGGTGTCGTGTCGCGAGTGCGGACGGGTGGTGCCGCTCTTCCCCGCCGATCGTATGGATTGCATCGACGGGAATCAGCCTGTTTCGGAGTTTATCCAGCGGCTGTTTTGCCATCGGTGTCGCGACAACCCGAGCGGCGGTAAGCGTCTCGTTTATGCGCCTGTCTGGCACTCGCCGGCTGTTGAGGAGGCCCGGGAGCTAATGGCTAGACTATTCCAGCCGCGACGATCTTATGGACGGCGATCACCTTCTCGCGCGGAAAGCGGAGGGTAAAGTGCTCGTCCTCGGGCTCGTCGTTCGCGACGTCCTCGCGGCGCTTGTACTGGCGCAGAATGACCTCGTCGGCGCTCATCGACCAGAAGCGTTTGATATATCCGGATAAATCGTCGCCCTCGAAATCGCCGGCCACCTGGACGACGACATAATCGTCGCGCCTAACAGGAAGGTGCGGATTCACGAACACTGCCTCGCCTGGATGGTAGCGAGGTTCCATCGAGTCTCCGTGGACGAAGACGCCGTAAGCATCGGGTACGCCGATGAGCTGCGGCGGGATGAGCGCGTCACCAACCCGTCCGCCGTTCAGGATGATTCGCCCGTCCGCGTCGTTGCCTGCGGCGGCGCGACCGAGCATCGGCAGGCGCTCGGTCGGGTACCGGACTGGCACGGGCGGCGAAGCATTTGCTGGATGCCTTGCCGGATCCGCCGAGACGCCGAGCGTCATAGGCTCCTCGCCGAGCAGCAGCCATGACATCCGGACACCGAAGGCTATGGCGTAGGCTTTCGCGCTCGCCTGATCGATGTTTCGCGTACCGTTCTCGTGATGCGAGTAGCTCGGCACAGGCACGCCCAGCGCGCGGGCTGCAGCGGACGCCGAAGGAAACCCGGCGGCAATGCGGGCCTGACGAAGGCGATCGCGAACTTCGGTCACGTTGTAATCCGTTCTGGATTAATCTAATCCGGGGTGGTATCCATCCGTAGCGGATAGTTCTTGCCGAAGGTTGAACACATGACGGCCGATCTTAGCAAGCTCCGAAGCGACCTCGGCTGGTCGCAGGCTGAGCTCGCAGAGCGCCTTGGCTGCGCGCAGTCCACCGTTTCGAGGATCGAGAACGGTCAGCCGCCGACGAAGATGATGGCGAAGCTGATCGCGCAGGTCGAACGGCGCGCGGCATCGCGACGGCCACCGTCGAGGCGGGCGGAAGTGTCCGACGCCCCCGGCGGAGCGGCAGTCGCGAGCGCCTAATGTCAGCGGATCAGTACGTCGCGACGGGAGAAATCCGCGTGGCCGCCGAAGGTAACGAGGAGAGTGTCCTCCAAAGCCTGGGCATCCAGCCGAACCAGCGCCGCAACGCGCATATCGATTGCCCCTATCCCGAGCACGGCGGGAAGGGCGATTGGCGTTGGGATCATGTGAAGGGTCGCGCCCGCTGCACCTGCACGAAGGGCGACAGCATCTTCGACGTCGTCATGAAGTGCCGCGGCGTCGATTTCGAGGAGGCGAAGATCGTCGTCGCCGAGGCAATCGGCCGCCAGGATCTCGTGAAGACGAAGGGCGACGGCAAGGACGCCGAGCGCGATCCCGACAACCGCTTCCTGAAGAGCACCGCGGCCGGCCTCTGCGCGGTCAAGGCTCGCTTTCGAGACGATGCGCTGGTCGCGATCTATCTCGGGTCCCGCCTCGGCATCGCCGATTGCGACGTGCTCCTCCCGTCGACGCCCATCCGGGGGATTACCCACCATCACCACTACAAGGGTAAGGGTCGCGACGGGAAGCCGAAGTCGGTTGCCGTCACGCCCTGCGCCGTCTTCGTTCAGACCGACCGTGACCGCCGGACCCACGCACACCGCATCTTCCTGACGCCCGACGGCAAGGGGAAGGCCTCTCTGCCGGACGGGATGGATCCGAAGAAGTCGGCCAAGAAGGAGAACGAGGAAGACAACGTCTCAGGCCGGTGCGTCGTCTGGGGCGACCCGACGAAGGCTCCGCACCTCGTCGCCTGCGAGGGCATTGAGACGGCACAGGCGGTCGCCCAAACCTTCCGCGCCGAGGTCGAGGCTCGGGAGATGGTCGTCGTATCGGCGATCGCCGCGGTGGGCATCGAGGCGTTGCGCCCCTGGCCAGCGACGAAGCGAGTGACGATCGCGGCCGACCGCGACGATGCCGAGAAGCGAGGCCGGCCGGGATCGCAGCGGGGCGACAAGGCCGCGCGGGTGTTCGGTGTCCGGCAGATGGAGACGAAGGTCGCCGTCGCGATCGCGCTGCCCGGCGAGGCGGGGCAGTCCCTCGACTGGCTGGACGTCTACACATCAGGCGAAGGTGGTCCAGAGGCGGTGCGCTCCGGGATCCTCGGGGCCGAGCCGTTCCAGGCGACGAAGGAGGAGATCGCCGAGCATCGGAAGAACGTTGACCGGGAAGCCGAGCTCGCCGAGATCGCGCAGACGTACCCGCTGCCGACGCTCCAGACGAAGGCGCTGGTCTACGCCCACGACGCCGCCGATCGGATCAAGGTTCACAAGGTCGTCGAGGAGCGTAAGCCCGGCCAGCCGCCCAAGCAGTTCCTCGTCCCGATCATGACGCCGTTCGGGATCGCGGCTCGCCTGCGGAACGTCAACGAGGACGACAGCTACAGCCTGCGCCTGGTGGTGCAGGACATGAACGGCCGGCCGAGGAACATCGACGTCGCGCGCCGGGATCTTGCCAAGATGAACGGCGTCGAGATCCGGAGCCTGCTGCTGGAAGGGGGCCTGCGCGTCGAGGACGACGGCGAGGCCGTGGCGGTCGCGATGCTGAAAGGCGCCGACCCCGAGTTCGAGATCGCCATCGTCCGCCATCCCGGCTGGCATCAGATGAGCGATGGCGGCGATCCCTTCTTCGTCACGCCCGGCGGGCTCGTTATCGGCGCGCCGAAGGGCGACGCCGTCGAGCTCTATGCCGGCGCGCGCCTGCCGGCCGTTAGCGTCCATGGCGGAACCCTGGAGGGCTGGAAGGCGGCGGCCGCCATGGCGCTCGCGCAAGTCGACTGCCCGCATTGGGCGCTCGGGATCATGGCGGGCTTCGCCGGCCCGATCATCGCCCTTACCGGCCTGGACACATGCGGCATCAACCTGTCGGGCCGGTCGTCGAGCGGCAAGACGACGGCGCAGAAGCTCGCCGTCTCAGCCTGGACCGTGCCGGACACCACGAAGCCCGGGCTCGCCCGCTCCGCGCGCGCGACCGCCAACGCCATCGAGAGCCTGAGCCAGCAGGCGAACGCCACGATCCTGTCGCTCGACGAGCTTGCCCACGTCAACGGCAAGGAGACGGGCAAGATGATCTACACCATCGCTGGCGGCGTCGGGAAAGCGCGGATGCGGCAGGACGCATCCCTTCGCGAGGCGAGCCGCTGGTCGACCTTCGCCATTCTGTCGGCGGAGAGCTCGCTTCAGGAGAAGGTGGAGGCGGACGGCGAAACCTTCATGGCCGGCATGGCCGCGCGCATCCCGGACGTCGACGTGAGCGGGATCGACCGCAACGTGGACAAGGCGGCGATGCGGCAGATCGAGGAGGTCACCCGCAACTTCGGGCACGCCGGCCCGGCCTTCGTCGAGGCGATCCAAAAGGAAGGGCTGCACCTGAAGGCCGCGCAGCTCCGCGAGAGCATCCTCCAGCGCGCCCTAGTGCTCGCAGGAGGGGAAGGAGCGGACAGCGCCCTGATCCGTGCGGCGCAGCCCTTCGCCATCCTCGCGGCGGCCGGCACGCTGGCGCAGGCCGCAGGCCTATTGCCCAAGACCGTCGACCTGATGCGCGCTATCGGCTGGGCCTGGGGCCGCTTCAACCTGTCCGCGGATGCGGGGGTGCTGAACCCGCACGAGCAGGCGCTCGCGAGCCTGCGCCTCTGGATCAACGAGCGCTGGGGCGTGTCCATCCGGGGTATCGACGCGCAGGCCGGCAACCAGATCGCCCTGGCCTGGTACGACGAGGATGCCGTCTACATCCCGCGGGAGCGACTGCGGGAGGCGTCGGGCGGCGCGCTCAAGGAACAGGAGCTTGCGGCGGCGCTCGACGAGGCGGGGCACCTCTACAAGCGCGACGACGCCAAGCGTCCCTATGTCCGGTACGTCCCGAAGCTCGGCAAGGTGCAGGCCTACGCGCTGCGCCGTCCCACCTACGGCCGATCCGGTTTCGTCGCCGACCAGGATCAGTTCCGCGTCTACGACGGCGGGAGGGCGTAGGGATGGGCGACTTCCTCGCGCTTTTTGATCAGGAAACCGGCCGCCTCAAGAACGCCGCCGAGGTAGCCGGCGAGGCCGAGATTTTTCCACCGTTTCCCACTCGAAACGACTTTAGTGGGAAGTCACAAGACACTGAAAACAATGATTTTTCCACCTTTTCCACCTTTCCCACCGCCGAGCAGGACGTCCATGTCGGCGTCGAAAATCGGACGTCGACCGACGCCTCGGGAGGGTCCCGTCCGGCCACCCCCACACCCCCATTCTTAGAAAGAGGCGCGCGCGTAAGGTCTTATAGCGGGTGGGGAAGTGGGAAAGCGGGAAAGCCAGCAATATCAATATCCATAAGTGGGAAAGAGTGGGAAAAGTGGGAAAGATTGGCGCCTTCCGCTTCTGACCTGGATGATGTTCGCGCCGCCTTCGACGAGCGCGCCGGGGTCCTGGAGTTCGACTGCGGCCTGTCTCGCGCCGAGGCCGAGACGAAGGCCTACGGAGAGGTTAAAGGAGCCGAAGCCCTGCGGGTGAGGAAGCCCGCGACCGCCGGCGGACGGACGCCCGGCGTCATCATCCGAGCGCCGGCTCGCGAACTGGCGGCCGCCGACTACGACGCTCGCCTCGACACGCTCATCAACGCCGCTGGCGACGACGCCGTGGCGCGGGACCGCCTGATCCTGGCGAAGCGCAAGGGCTGGGTGGTGCCCTGCGGGGACGAAACGATCTTCACCAGGGGACGGACATGACTTTCGATTATACGCAGCCCCGCCGGCGTCTTCGCGGAGCCCTCCGCAAGTTGGAGAACGCGCCGGGGCCGAGCCTCGCGCTCGACGCGGCCGTCTTCCAGGTCATGCCTGCCGCCATCGCTGCGCCGATCCTGTTTGCGCCCGATCGGCCACACGTCACCGGCTCGATCGACGCCGCGGTCGCGCTTGTGCGGGCCGTGAAGCCCGGGTGGATCTGGCGCCTTTGCACATGCAGCCTTTCGGACGATGCGTGGCTCATTCCCGACTTCAACGATCCGGAGCACGGTCAAGCCCTGCGTGACCGCTTCCCCGATGAGGCGAAGCGCGATCCGGTGGAATGGTTCGGCACCGACGTCGACCGCCGTCCGTCCGGACAACCGGCCCTTGCTCTCTGCCAGTCCCTGATCCTGGCGCAGATCGCCATCCTTGATCATGAGGTCCGCGCACATGCCTAAGCCGAAGAAGGCGAAGAAGAAGCCGGGCGCCGAGCAGCTCGGGCCTGGGGGGCTGGTCGTACAGGCGCGGCGCGTCCGGACGGGCACGACAGCCATCTCGACGTTGAAGGTTCGCTGCCGGCCGGGCAGCTTCGAGTGGCGCTATGGGCGCTTCGGCAACGCGCAGTATCACGCCGGCGCGGCGTTCGCGCGCCTTTGGGAGCGTTCTGGGATCGCGTCCGCGGGCGGCGGACTGCCGAGCCTAGGAGGCTCGTCCTCGGGCAAGCCCGGCTCGCTCGCTGATGCGCGGGTGGCCGCGCTCGACGAGGTGCGCCGGATCAGCGACACCATCGGCGGGCCGATCCAGCGCCGGCTCGTCGCCTACTGCGTAGAGGGTCGAACCCCGAAGGAGATCGCTGCCACCTACCATCACCAGGTCACGGATCGGCAGGTGTCCGAAACGCTCGACCTCGACCTCATCGAGCTTGCGCGCGCCATGGGCTTCGCAAATGCCGCCAAGTTGCCCGTTTGTTCTTTGGCGGCGCAGGAGTAGAATATGCGATCGTCCACTGAGTCGCGAGCGTACAACATGAGCCAGCGTTACTCTGAAGATGCAGCGGGAAGCGAGTCTCGGCCGATAATCGTCATGCGCAACGTCCCGTGCATCCAAGCACTGGAAACAGATCTCCTCCTATACGGGTTCTCGGGCGGATCTCTGACCCATCGCGGGGAAGATGCAGTCAACCGGGTGTCCAAGGAGTTGTTCGGCGTGACGCTGACACAGCTCGACCTCGACGATGACGACGAATGGACTGACGAGGATGTGGAGGACGAAGAGCAGGAGGACGAAGGCGAATACATCAGAACCGTTGGAATGATGGACGATGAGGTCGTGAAATACCTCAAGACGCTCGGCTTTGACTTCACTGATGCGCGCGGCTTTCCCCTTCGCTGCACCCTGCATCTGCGCTGCCAAGCAGAGGCGGCGGCCAAGGGCATCATTGGCAGAATGCCGGACGCCGCCGTGCTCGGGACGGACGCGTGGGAGAAGTCGATGCAGGCAGACGCCAAAGCTTTCCTCGACCGGAAGCGCGGCCGAACTCCTTGACCTTTCTGGCAGAAAGCCCTATCACGTTCATCAGGTGTCGGACTGCGACACGGATCAGGGGCTCGCTTCGGCGGGCCTTTGTCGTTTCCGAGATGCGGCGGCGATCATCGCGGGCGATGGTCTTAGGCAAACGGTCTGATCAACCCTTCCGGATCTTCGAGACAAAAAGGGCCAGCCGCCTCATCCGCCCCGTACCCAAAGCCGCAACAGGCCGGGAAGCTACGCCGCTGAAGCGTCATGATGCATCGGACCGACGGTGCGGAAACTGCGGCATCGGCACAGATTGGCGGGATAGCTCAGCAGGTAGAGCACCGGGCTCATAATCCGGATGTCGGACGTTCGAGTCGTCCTCCCGCAACCAGATCACAGTCAGCGGGGAGCGTCGGTCACGACCCGGCGTCCGTTAGACCCGGCACCTTCGGGTGAGAGCGGCTACCGCCCCGGGGAAGGGGCGCTCGGGTTGATCGCCGGGCGCCTCGTCGAACACAAGGGCCGGGGCCTTCGTCATGGACTGGATGGTTCTCCTCGTCGCGCTCGTCGTCGTTATCGTCGTCGTGCTTGGCTGCGCGCTCGCCTTCATCGTCTACGTCGCGCGCTTCGTCATCCGGGGGCATCGCCGGATCGAGCACCACTTCGACGAGGTAGACCAGCGACGGGAAGCGCGCCGCCGCAGGATCATCCGAGCCGTAGGTGAGCGGCTCGGATGAGGCTTCAGGCGTTACCGCCCATGCTGGCGCGGTTGCCCGACCTAGTCGAGCCGCCACCGAAGCTCACCGAGGACTTCTACCGCTCCACGTCCTGGATCGCCCTCGTCGCCCAGCTGAAGCTGGAGCGCGGCGCCCGGTGCGAGGACTGCGGGCGAGGCGGGCGCGTCATCGGCGACCATATCATCGAGCGGAAGGACGGAGGCGCCGAGTTGGACCCGTCCAACATCCGCCTGCGGTGCATTCCCTGCCACAATCGGAAGACGGCGCGGGTGAAGGCCCGCCGAGCGCGAGGCTGACGATGGACATCCAGATGATCGACGGAGCAACCCGCGTCATCGGCGCAAGTCAGGGCTACCTCGGCCTGCCGCTGCGCGATGAGGTCATCTACTGCGCAGTCGACGGACCCGGCACGCCTGCCATGGTGTCCGCTTGGCGTCCGACCCCGGAGGAACTGGCGCTGCTGAACGCGGGTGCGCCGCTCTTCCTCCGCGTCCTCGGCACCGCCCACCCGCCGGTGATGGTCTGGGTCGAGGAGGTGCCGACCGAGGCCGAGACCCCCCGGGGGTCGAAAGTCCAGGGGGCCTAAGGGGCTCCGACCGGCTCCGGTCTCACGCGCAGAACTTTTCCCGGCAAAACGTGCCGGTGGGAGCTTGCTAATGTCGCTCACGGCGAAGCAGCTTCGCTTTGTCGAAGCCTATCTCATTGATCCGAATGGCACAAAAGCCGCCATAGCAGCGGGCTATAGCCCCAACTCGGCGGCCGTCGAAGCTAGTCGGCTGCTGAACAACGCTAAGGTGGCCGCGGAACTGGCCGGACGGCGCAAGCTGCTGGAGGTCCAGACCGGCATCACGCCCCAGCGGGTGCTTCAGGAACTGGCGAAGCTCGGCTTCTCCGACATCCGCAGCGTCGTCGCCTGGCGGGCGAACGTCCAGTCGATGAAGGAAGACGAGGAGACGGGCGAGCCGGTCCTGGAGGTGACGAACGAGGTCGTCATCACCGACAGCGCGGCGCTCACCGACGACGCGGCCGCCGCGATCCTCGAGGTATCGCAGACGAAGGACGGCGCGCTGAAGGTGAAGATGCACGACAAGCTCGGCGCGCTCGTGAAGATCGGCCAGCATCTCGGCATGTTCCGCCCCGCCTCGGCCGACGAGCCCGGCAAGAAGGCGAAGGCTGCGGCCGACGCCCTGACGGCTGGTCGCGGGTCCGAATGGGGTGACGACCTCGACGCGCCGTCGGCGCTGCCGAACTGATGGACGTCTGGTCGACGGCTTGCCCCGATTGGCAGGACCGCATCATGGCCGGACGAACGCTCGTGCCGGACCTGCCCCTGTTCGAGAAGGAGGCGGACAAGGCAGAGCGCATCTTCAACCGGCTGCGAATCCCGGACGTGATCGGTCAGCCGACCATGGCCGAGGCCGGCACGGAATGGCTGCTGCCGATCGTGCGCGCCATCTTCGGCGCCTACGATCCGGCGACGAACCGGCGCATGGTGCAGGAGTTCTTCTGGCTCGTGCCGAAGAAGAACTCGAAGAGCTCGGGCGCCGCGGCCATCATGGTCACAGCGATGATCGTCAATCGCCGCCCGCTGGCCGAGTTCCTGCTGATCGCGCCAACGAAGCAGATCGCGGACATCGCCTACAAGCAGGCCATGGGAATCCTGAAGGCTGACGAAGCGCTGGATAAGCTCTTCCACGGCCAGCAGCACATTCGTACGATCACGCACCGGCGCAGCGGCGCGACGCTCCAGGTGAAGGCGGCGGACACCGATGTCATCACCGGGTCGAAGTCGACCGGGATCCTGATCGACGAGACGCATGTGTTCGCCAAGAAGGGGAACGCCGCCGACATCTTCGTCGAGATCCGCGGCGCGCTGGCCGCGCGGCCGGACGGCTTCCTGATGCAGGTGACCACGCAGTCGAAGGAGCCGCCCTCGGGCGTCTTCAAATCCGAGCTCGCCACGGCGCGGAAGGTCCGCGACGGCGAGATGCGGCTGCCGCTCCTTCCGATCCTCTACGAGCTGCCCGACGAGGTCGCGGCTGACGACGGATGGAAGCGGCGCGAGACTTGGCCGCTCGTCAACCCGAACCTCGGCAAGTCGGTCGACGAGGCGTTCCTCGCCAACCAGCTGATCAAGGCCGAGGAGGAGGGCCCGGAAGCCCTGGCGCTGCTCGCCTCGCAGCACTTCAACGTCGAGATCGGACTGCGCTTCCGCACGGACAAGTGGGCCGGTGCGACCTACTGGCAGGCGGCAGCGGACGACGGGATCACGCTCGACGATCTCATCGAGCGCAGCGACGTCGCGGTGGTCGGCATCGACGGCGGCGGCCTGGACGACCTCCTCGGTCTCGCGGTTCTCGGCCGGTGCCGCACGACGCGCGACTGGCTGGCCTGGTGCCGGGCCTGGGCGCAGGACGACGTTCTGAACCGTAAGGAGATCGTGCCCAAGCTTCGCGACCTGGAGGCGGAAGGGTCGCTGACGATCTGCAAGGAGCCGACGCAGGACATCGAGGAGATCTGCGCCATCGTCGCCAAGCTCGACGCGGCCGGCATCCTCGCCGAGAAGTACGCGGTCGGCCTCGACCCTGTCGGCGTCGCCGCGCTCGTCGAGGGGATGAAGACGGTCGGCATCGAGGGCGAGCGGCTCGCCTCGGTCAGCCAGGGCTTCCGCCTGAATGGCGCGATCCTCGGCGCCGAGCGGAAGCTGAAGGACGGCACCCTCTGGCACGACGGCTCGCAGCTGATGTCCTGGTGCGTCGGCAACGCCAAGGTCGAGCAGCGCGGCTCGGCCGTCCTGATCACGAAGCAGGCGGCCGGGCGGGCGAAAATCGACCCGCTCGTCGCGCTGTTCAACGCGGTGCAGCTCATGAGCCGGAGCCCGGAGGCCAAGCGGCGCTCCCCGTATGAAACCCGCGGCATCCGGAGCGTTTGATGGGTCTGATGCAGCGTCTTTTCGGCCACGCCCCTCCGAGGGCTGAGGCCGCGCCGTTTGTCGCCGACCCGATGGTCATGGAGACGCTGCGGGGCGGCGGCTGGCTCTTCGGGGATGGCGAGGTGAACGTCGCGCACGCCCTGCGCAACCCGTCGGTCTATCGGTGCGTCACGCTGATCTCCTCGACGATCGGCATGCTGCCGCTTCACCTGATCGACGCCGAGACGAAGGAGAAGGCGAAGGATCACCCGCTGTTCGTGCTCCTTCACCGGGAGCCGAATGCTTGGCAGACGGCGCACGAGTTCCGCGCCCTGATGCAGATGCGGGTCCTGACGAAGGGCAACGCCTATGCCCGCGTCGTCTGGTCGGGCGTCGACGTGCGCAACCGCGGCCGCCGCACTCCGCTCCGGCTAATCCCGCTCGACCCCGATCGAGTGACGCCGAAGCTCACCGATGCCTGGGAGATGGTCTACGAGTATCGGCCGCCGAGCGGCGGAACGCAGATCATCGCCGCCAGCGACATGCTGCATCTTCGCGGCTTCTCGCTCGACGGCGTGTCGGGGATCTCCGTTCTGCGCCAGGCGCGCGACGCGATCCGCCTCGCCCTCGACGCCGACCTCGCGCTGCGCCGCCTGTTTCAGCGCGGCTCCTTTGTCGGCGCAACCCTCGAGTCGGATGGGGAGCTCTCGCAAGAGGCTTACGACCGGCTCAAGGCCAGCTGGAATGAGGAATATTCGGGCGCCGGGAACGCCGGCAAGACGCCGATCCTGGAAGGCAAGACGAAGCTGGTCGTGCACGGCTCGTCCGCGAAGGACTCGCAGTCGAACGAGCTTCGTGGCCGGCAGGTCGAGGAGATCGCCCGGGTGTTCGGCGTGCCGCGCCCGCTCCTGATGGTCGACGAAACCAGCTGGGGCTCGGGCATCGAGGCGCTCGGCCGCTTCTTCGTCCAGTTCACCCTGAACCAATGGTTCGAGTGCTGGCAGCAAGCGATCGAGCGCACGCTCCTCGATCCGGTGGACAAGGGCCTGTTCGTCGCCCGCTTCAATCCGGGCGCGCTGCTCCGCGGCTCGCTCAAAGACCAGGCCGATTACTTCGCCAAGGCGCTCGGCGCCGGCGGGCACCAGCCTTGGATGCACGTCGACGAGGTGCGCGACACCTCGGATCTGCCCGAGCGGGAAGCCCCGCCTAACCCGATGATGGGCCACAACGGCGGCCCGGGCCTCGAAGACGATGAGGAGTGATCCCATGCGACGCACGATGCCGCGCGTGATGGCGATGGCGCGCCCTGGCGCGATGCCGCTGCCGGTCCGCCAGGATGTCCACGCCCTGACCCCTCCGGGCGTCTTCGACCGCTGGGGGCAGGATGCCGCTGGCGTGCGCGCCCTGGAGCGGGGCGATGCCGTCATCACCATGTTCGACGTCATCGGCGAGGACTTCTGGACTGGCGGTGGCGTGACGGCGAAGAAGGTCGCCGCCCAGCTGCGCGCCATCGGCGACCGTCCGGTCGAGGTCCAGATCAACTCGCCCGGCGGCGACATGTTTGAGGGGATCGCGATCTACAACGTCCTGCGCGAGCACCCGCAGGAGATCACGGTCAAGGTTATGGGCATGGCCGCCTCGGCTGCGTCGATTATTGCCATGGCTGGGGACCGCATCGAGATAGGAGCGGCCTCCTTCCTGATGATCCACAATTGCTGGGTCGTTGCCGTCGGCAACCGCCATGACATGGCCGAGACGGCAGAGTGGCTCGCTCCCTTCGACCAGGCCATGGTTGATCTCTACGCCGCGCGCACCGGGCAGAAGCCTGAGGACGTGGCGAAATGGCTCGACGCCGAGACGTTCATGTCCGGCAGCCAGGCGATCGAGCGCGGGTTCGCAGACGAGCTCCTTGCCGCCGACAAGCTCACCGTTGAGGAGGGCGCGGCGGCCAAGGACAAGAGCGTCAACGACCTGCGCGCGATGGAGCTGCAGCTCGTCGCCGCCGGCGCGACGCGGGCCGACGCGCGCGAGCGCATCAACAAGATCCGGGGCACGCCAGGCGCTGCCCCTGAAGAGGGTACGCCGGGCGCTGCCCTCGAAACGAACGGGCAGACCGTTCGTCCCGCCGAGCCAAAAGCCGGCGCCGATGACTGGTCGGGTCTGACCGACCTTCTTGCAACCGTTCGCCCCTAAGAGGACACCATGCAGCACATTGCCCCGGGCGCCTTCGCGCTCGCGACCCCGCTCGCCGCCGCCCGGCCGCGGGCCGTCACCCCGATCGGCGTCCGCGCCGACGCCTCCGACCCGAAGAAGATGCTGGCCGAGCTCCAGACCGCCTTCGAGTCGTTCAAGGCCGAGCACGACGCCAAGCTGAAGGCCAAGGCCGACGACGTCGTCGTCAGCGAGAAGGTCGATCGCATCAACGATGCCGTCGGCAACTTCCAGAAGGCGATCGACGACCTCAACGCCAAGATGGCGGCCGGCGCGCTCGGCTCGCCGAACGGGGACCAGGGCAAGCCCCGCGACCCGGAATACAGCCAGACCTGGGCGTCGTTCTTCCGCGAGGGCGACCGCGGCAGCGAGGACTTCCTGAAGGCCAAGGCCAAGGAAGGCCCGCGCGCCGCGATGTCGGCCGGGTCCAACGCGGACGGCGGCTACCTCGCCCCGGTCGAGTGGGACCGCACCATCACGGGCAAGCTGAAGGAGATCTCGCCCGTCCGGCAGAACGCCTCCGTCGTGTCGGTGGCGGGCGCGGGCTTCCGGAAGGTCTTCAACGACCGTTCGGTCGGCTCCGGCTGGGTCGGTGAGACGGCGTCCCGCCCGGCCACCTCGACGCCGCAGCTCGGCATCCTCGACTTCCTCACGGGCGAGATCTACGCGTTCCCCTTCGCGACGCGCCAGATCCTCGAGGACGCCGAGGTCAACGTCGAGACCTGGCTGGGCGACGAGGTGAAGGTCGAGTTCTCCCGCCAGGAGAACATCGCCTTCCTGTCGGGCGACGGCGTCAACAAGCCCTTCGGCCTGCTGACCTACGTCGAGGGCGCGGCGAACGCGGCCAAGCACCCCTGGGGCGCCATCGAAGTCGTCACCAGCGGGCACGCCTCCACGCTGACGTCGGACGGGTTCATCAACCTGTTCTACGACCTGCCGGCGGCCTACCGCGCCAACGCCAAGCTCTTCACCAACCGCGGCAGCCAGGCGGCCATGCGGAAGCTGAAGGACGGGCAGGGCAACTACCTGTGGCAGCCGTCCTTCGCGGCCGGCCAGCCGGCGACCCTCGGCGGCGAGAGCATCGTCGAGATCCCGGACATGCCCAGCGTGGCGGCCGGCAACATCGTCGCGCTCTACGGCGACATGGCCGCAACCTACGTCGTGGTCGACCGCCGCGGCGTGCTCGTCCTGCGCGATGAGCTGACGAACAAGCCCTACGTCGGCTTCTACACGACCCGCCGCGTGGGCGGCGGCGTCCAGAACCCCGAGCCGATGCGGGCGCTGAAGATCGGCGCCTGATCTCGGGCGAGCGATGACGACGACGAAGGCGGCGGGCTCTCTCGCCGCCTTTTCCATGTCCCCCAACCCCATCCGGAGGCGCATCATGCGCAGCATCATCGGACTTCACCTGACGTCGATCGCGGCCCTCGCGCTCTTCGCCGCCGAGACCGGCAGCGGTAGCGGCGGGCGGGGCAAGGCCGGCGCCGACGTCGTCGTCCAGAACGGCGGCGAGGCGGCCAAGACCTTCCCGCGCGCGGGCGAGACGAGCCCGGAGACGGGCGGCGACAACGGCGCCGATCCCGCCACCGAGTTCGACCCGTCCGGCGCGCCCGACCAGGTGGTCGCGGACGTTGATCCCTCGCACCCGGCCGTCGACAACGACCCGCGCGCCAACACCACGGCCGACCAGAACCGCATCGACTTCAACGACCCGTCGCTCTCGGGCGCCGAGGCGGTGAAGCGCAACCTCGCCGACCAGGCGACGGGCTGAGGGTAGGCCATGCGCCAGCGCCCGCCCGTCATCGTCCAGAAGCCGCAGGCGCTTGCCGTCACCGTCGACGAGGTCCGCGCCGCCGTGCGCGTTCCCGCCGGAACGACGGACGAGCGCCTGCAGTCGCTGATCGAGACCGCCACCGCGCGCTTCGACGGCTATTCTGGTCGTCTCGGGCGGGCGCTGATCCATCAGACTTGGCGCCGCGACTTCCCGTACGGTTGCGGCGCCATGCGGCTGCCGTTCCCTGACGTCGTCGATGCGACGGGCGTCTGGATCGACGCGGCTGGGCAGGAACGACCCGCGGCCGTCTACGTCGACGAGGACGTGATCGGCCCCTTCGTCCGCCTTGCCTCCGGTTGGCATGGCGGCGCCGGCGTTGTGCTGCGCGTCACCTTCAAGGCGGGCTACGGCGCCGCGCCGGAAGACGTGCCGGGGCCGATCCGCGAAGCTATCTGCAAGCGCGTCGGGCAGCTTCTCCTGGAAGGATCCGAGGATGGGCAGCTGCGGTCCTACAGCGTCGAAGGCGCCTTCTCCGAAGCCTATAACAGCCCCGAGCAGCGCGCCGCCGAGGTCGAGCGATCGATCAACGATCTGGTGAAGGACTACCGCAGGGGGAACGTCCTGTGAGCCGTCACGCTGCCGCCTACGCGCGGATGTTCGGGAAGGGCGGCCGGCGCGTGACGATCTCCCGGAAGGTCGCCAATGGCCAGCCGGTGACGGTGGAGAACGTGCGAGCCCGCATCCGCGGCGCGACGCCCGACGAGGTTACCGGGGGGATCTCGACCCGCGAGCGCCGCGTCCTGATCCTGGCCGAAGACATCCCCGCCGACTTCGGGCTCCAGGACAACGACAGGATCCTCGTCGACGGCGGTCGACTGACGATCACCAACGTCGACCGGCATACACACCGCGACGGCGAGATCCTCCTCGCCTACGATTGCATCGCGAGCGGCGGCTGATGGCCAAGATCCCCGCCATCTTCCGCGAAACCGAGCTGACCTTCGCCGCCCACATCTCGCCGCGGGTGCGCTCGCGCAAGCTCGCCGCCTTCGCCTTGGAGAAGATCACCGAGGCGAAGCGGATCAACGCCGGGCCGGACGGCCAGCCGGCGCCGCATCGCCAGATTGTCGACGGGCGCGAGGGCGCGTCGCTCGCCAGTGTGAAGCCTGACGGCATCATCGTGGCCAAGTTCAGCCTCGTCGCCGAGGTCCTGCGGTGGATCGACGCCGAACTCGTGAAGGTGTCGCCGGTGCGGAGCGGGCGCTACCGCAAGAGCCATGTTCTCTTCGCCGATGGCAACGAGGTCGACCTCCTCGGCGCCGGCGTGCCGAAGGCGCGCGAGTTCGTGTTCCTCAACACGCAGCCCTACGCCCGTAAGATCGAGCGCGGCCTGTCCCGGCAGGCTCCGCAGGGCGTCTATGAGGCTGTTTCTGTCGTCGCGGACAAGCGCTTCGGCAACATCGTCGACGTCTACTTCGGCTTTCGCACGCCGCTTGCTGCGGTGATGGAGAACCGGGCCGCTCGCAAGCGCGGCTCGCGCAAGACAGCCTCGCAGGCGGCGCGGGACAATCGCCGCCCCGCGATCATCGTGGTGCCCCGCTGATGCCCACCCTGTCCGATGTTCAGGCCGTCGAAGCGCATCTTCGCGCCGGCTTCGATCGCTGCCGGATCTTCACCGAGAACGAGTTCCCCGAGCCGCCGAAGGACGGCGGCGCCTGGCTCCTGCTCCAGTTCCCCTGGTCGCGCAGCGAGTGGAGCACGATCGCCGATGCCGACGAAGAGTGCGAGCACCTTGAGGAGGGCGCCTTCCGCTTCGTCCTGTCTGTTGATCGCGGTGACGGTGCGCACGTCGCTCGCGCCTGGCTCGACGAGATCGCCGCGCTGTTCCGCGGCCGTGAAATCGGGGGGCTGCAGTGCTTCTCGCCCTCGTCCCCCGTCACCGACGATCGAAGCGAGACGGGCGACTGGTTCACCGTCTCGATCGCGGTGCCCTACGAGTGCGTCATCACCGAGGAGGCCTGAATGGTCCAGATCGCCAACGCTTCGAGCATCACACAACTCTTCGCCACGCCGACGGGTACCGTCGAGGTGCTGCCGGGCACGGCCGACGACGTCGACGTCGATCCGAAGAGCGACGCCGTCGCCGCGAAGGTCAATGCCGGCCTGATCGTGGTCGGTGGATCGCAGGCGCAGGCCGAGAGGCGCGCGCGCCGCGCCGTGCCGCCCCAGACGCCCGTTGATCCCGCCGGCGGCGAGGGGAACGAGAAGGAGGCCTCCTCGTGAGGGTTGGTTTGATCGTTCCGCTTGGCCAGCGCGTCAGCAGGCCCCGAGCAGTCGCAGCGCCGGTCGCGCCGGCTCCTGATGCCAGCCCCGCCGACAACGACAGCGCGGAAGCGATCCGCAAGGCGGTGGCGACGCTTCAGCGGTGCATCGACGGCGCCGCTTCTCGCGGTTTGTCGGTCAGCATCGACGTCATGACCGTTGACGACGTCGATCTCGGCGTCCAGCGGCCCGTCGTATCTGCGCGTATTGCCAGGGATCTCTGACACCCCCGCGACAAGTCGCGCGCTCCCCGATCTCGCATCCCGCGAGACCCATGGCCGCCCTTTCGAGGCGGCTTTTTTCATGCGCCATCGAAAGGAAAAGCCATGGCGGTCGCCCCCAAGAAAATCCTCAAGGTCGGAAAGTCCCGCATCTCGATCGGCGCGATGACGACCGACGTCTCGCTGGCCGGCTTCAAGGCCGACACCTACACGCCGATCGGCGGCATCCGGAACCTCGGCAACTCTGGCACCACCTACCAGGCCATCAACGTCGAGGAGATCGACGACGGTATGGTGCGCAAGGGCAAGGGCGTCGGGAACCCCGGCTCGCAGCCGATCACCATGTCGCGCCGCCCGAGCGATGCCGGACAGCTTGCGCTGATCGAGGCCTCGCGCGCCGACGACGCCTTCAACTTCCGGATCGAAGAGCCCGCCGGCGGCGGCAAGTGGAAGGTCACCTACGTCACCGCGCTCGTCATGGGTCGCGAGAACGGCCGGGGCGGCCCGAACGACACGCAGACGCTCGTCAGCACCCTGGAGCTCACCGAGGAGCCGATCGAGGACCCGACCCTCGCGGACGCGCTCGCGGCCTGATCCCCGACACTCTCGGCCGAGAGGGGCGGCGGCGCGCATCGGGACGCCGCCGCCCAACTACCCCGCATCCCGATCCCAACCCCGATGACCACCCGATAGGAGCCTCTAATGGGCAAGCAGGCAATTTCCAGCGACGTCACCGTCGAACTCGGCGGCGAAGAGGTCGCGCTGAAGTGCAGCATGGCGGCCGCAACCGCCGTTTCCTCCCGCTTCGGCGGCATCCAGGGCGCGCTCTCCGCGGTGTCGTCCGGCGAACTGACTGCCGCGCAGTTCATCGTCCGTCAGGGCGTGCCGCTCAAGCAGGTCTCGAATAAGGATCTCAACGAGCTGGTCTATGACACCGGCCTTGGCAATCTCTACGGCCCGCTGACCCGCTACGTCCTGCGCCTCTTCAACGGCGGCCGCGATCCTTCGGCCGATGCCGAGGAAGAGGCGGACGACGACGCCGAAGACGAGGCCGACGAGGGAAACGGCGAGGGCTGACCACGGAAGAGTGGCTCGCCCAGACCTACAAGGTCGCGGTCCAGCTGCTGCCCTCCTGGGGCGACGAGGCGATCATGGAGTGCGACCTGGTTCGCCTCCAGATCGCGATTGAGGCCGCGAGCGAGCGGCTGACGCAGGATCGTCGCTTCCAGATCGGTCTGGCGGGCGGCGAAGTCGAGGATGAGCCGGAAGGCATCGACGAGGATCAGGACGACGAGACTTTCAACGCTCGCGTCTCTGGTTGGCTGTCGTCATGGAAGGGCAGCTGACGAGGCCGCGCTATCGCATGGCCCGGCTCAATACCCTTCCTTCTCGCAGATCTCGATCAGCGCCCGATCCATGTAGTCGGTTTCCGGCGTGATCGTGCCAATCCGCTCCCGGTCGAAGGCGCAGTCCTCCGCACGCTTGTCCGCTGCTGTTGCTGGCGGCGCATAGAGCCGATCCCAGACGAAGATCCCTGCCGCCGCGATGACCGCGACGCAGGCGATCGACACGAGACCCTTGAACAGCATGCGCTTCTCCCCTTCGAGGAGCGCACCATGCCACAGCCGCTTCTGACGGGAATGGCTTTTCTTCGGAGCCGTCATGGCCGAGACCACCCAGCGCATCGACGAGCTCGTCTTCCGTTCCCGCGTCGAGGGCGCGGACGCGACGAAGGCCGCCCTCGATGGGCTGGCGCAGGCGCACGGCAAAGCCGCAAGTGCCGCCGGTGATCATGCCACGACGACGGAAACCGTTGGCAAGAAGATGCTCGACGTCGAGCGTGCGCTCGCCAACGAGCAAAAGCGGCTCGCCGGCGCCCCGCAGGCCTGGCGCGAGTACGAGCGCGGCCTGACGACGGCGAGCCGCGCCCTGGAGCAGGGCAAGCTCTCCGCCGAGGCCTATGGGCGGATGATCTCCGACCTTCAGGGCCGGCTTCAGAAGACGATCGCCCCGACGATCGGGCTGACCGTCGATCAGTCCGGCATCGCCCGGCTCCTGGAGGGTCAGAGGCAGATCAGCGTCGAGACGCGGCGCGCGACGAAGGAGGCGCTGGAGCAGGCCGCCGCGCAGCAGGCAGCAGCTGCCGAGACGGCTCGCGCGCAGGCGGTCCTCGTTGACCAGGCGAAGCGTCTGCGGGCGGAGCTCGATCCCACGGCCGCCGCGCAGCAGAAGCTGAACGCGCAGCTCGTTCAGTATCAGGCGATGGCGGACGCCGGCGCGATCGAGGCGCACGAGCTCGCCGCAGCGCAGGCGATGGCGAACAAGCAGTTCCAGGACGCCACGAAGCCGATCCAAGCCGTCAACGACAACGTTCGGCTGACGTCCGGCCAGGTTCAAAACCTCGGCTTTCAGCTGAACGACACGGCCACGATGCTGATGATGGGCGCGTCGCCCTTCCAGATCCTGGCCAGCCAGGGCGGCCAGGTCGTCCAGGCGCTCGGCGACGGGCCGGGTGGGATGCGCGGCAGCATGAACGCCATCGGCTCAGCGATCGGCGGGTTCGTCATGTCGCTCGGCCCGGCCGGCGTCGCCCTCGGCGGTCTCGCGGCAGCGGCCGGCGCCTTCGCGCTGATTACCAGCCGCGATGTCAAGCCGATCGAGGACATCATCGCCAAGCAGGCCGACGCCGTGCGCCAGCTGCGCGATGCCTACGGGCTCGCGGCCGATGCCGCCGAGGATTATGTTCGCCGCAGCCCCGATGCCGTAAAGCTCGGTGTTGCCGAGACGAACAAGGCCAGCCTCGATCGCGCGCGCGAGGAGATCGAAACCCGTTATTCCAGCCAGTTCTCCGGGCGCGATAACTATCGCTTTCGGGAGCACGAGCGCTTCGCGGCGATCAAGAAGGCATTCGACGACCTTCATCGGTCGGCCGCCGCGGGCGCCCCCGCCTTCGCGCAGTTCGAAGCCGACATGGCGAAGATCGCAGAGTCCGGTGCCGGCGGTGAGGTGGAGGAGGTCGCGAAGGCCAGCGCCGCCTGGGCGCGCGCGCTGGTGCCGCTCCAGTCGGAGATCGTCAGCACGAACGCCGTGATGGACGAGGCCGCCGTCAAGGCGATGAAGATGGGGCAGGCCTATCGCGCCGCCATGTCTGGCCTGACGAGCATGGTCCCCGACCTTCGCACGGACGCCGAGCGCATCAACGCCTTCTTCGACGAGGCGGTGAAGAACGGCACCCGCGCGGGCGACGAGATGGTCGCCCTGTTCCAGAAGCGCCAGGCGATGGCGCCGATCACGGCCGAGGCGCAGAAGCTCCTCGACGGCGCGCGGGCCGCCGGCGCCGCGATCGGGCTGGGCGAGGAAGCCAAGGCCGTCGCCGAGGTCAACGCCCAATATGCCGAGCTGACCGCGCAGTATAAGGGCAACACCGACGCCCTCATCCTCCTGGAACAGTGGCGCGCGCAGTCGATCGACAATGCCGGCAAGCAATCCCGCTTCGATGCCGGTGCCGACGCGCAGAAGAAGGCGGACGAGGACGCGAAGGCCGCCACCAAGGCGACGCAGGCGCGCCTCGACGGCATTCGCCAGACGGTGGCGGGCCTGGAAACGGAGCGCGCCGCCCTCGGAATGTCTGCGAGCGAGGCCGAGGGCTATCGCTTCCAGATGGAGGCGCTCGCCGCCGCCAAGCAGGCCGCGGCCGAGGCTGGCACCGTCGTCTCGCAGAAGGAGATCGACGCCATCGCGCTCGCCGCCGGCGAGGTGTCGCGCCTCACCGGCGAGATCGAGGCGATGCGCGAGGCGCAGGCGAAGGCCGAGCGCCTCAAGGAGTTCATGGGCGATCTCGACTTCGACGTGTCGATCGCCAAGCTGCCCGAGGTCGAACAGCAGATCCGGCGGGCACAGCGCGACCTCGGCGTCGCCGCGGAGTCCGCCGACGGCCAGCGCATCGCCACGAACATGCGCTATCTCGACAGCCTGGAGAGCGTGCGCGACGAGCTCGGCGCGTTGCGGGAGGCGGGCGTCGACGCCTTCACCGACATGGCCGACGCCATTCTGTCGGGCGAGGACGCCCTCGACGCGCTCATCGGCACCTTCGCCGGGCTCGGCCGCGACCTGATCAGCGCGCAGCTGAAGGATATGTTCGGCGGCCTCTTTGGCCAACCTGGTGCGGGTGCTGTCGGCGTTCCCGTGGGCATCGGCTCGCTGCCGGGCGTTCCTTCTTCGCTCGGGGGTGCGGGGCAGGGTGTCGCCGCGGCCGCGCTCGCTTCGCTCAACACCAACCTCGACAAGGTCGGTGGCTCGGCGCTCGCCGTCGCCCGCCAGTTCGAAGGCCTGAATGAGCGCGCCGACTCCGGAGCGCTCGACGCCTTCCTGCGCGCCTCCGGCACTTGGAAGGGCCTTTCGGCCTCCGATACCGCGTGGTGCGCTTCCTTCGCCAACGCCGCCATCATGAAGGCGGGCGGGCAGGGTACCGGATCAAACCTCGCCTCGTCGTTCCTCGGCTGGGGCACGGGCACCACGACGCCGCAGATCGGCGACATCGTCGTATTGAAGCCGCAGGCTCGCGGCTCGTCGGGCCACGTCGGCTTCGTCGCCGGCTTCGGCGACGGCACGGTTCAAGTGTTCGGCGGCAACCAGCGGAACGCGGTCAACACCCGCTCCTTCGGCCTCGACCAGGTCGCCGGCTACCGCACGGGTGTCGGCACCGGCATGACACCCGACATGCTGGCGCAGGCCGTGTCGGTCGGCAACATCGACGCCGCGCGTAAGGCCGCCTCCGGCGCCGTGCCGGGCCTCGGCGCCAGCGGCTGGGGGCCGGAGTTCAACGACGTCCAGACCGTCTCGCCGAACGTCAACCTTGGCGGCGGCGCCGGCGGCGGCGCGATGGGCCTCGGCATGACCGCCTTGGGCGCCGGGCTCGGGATCTTCTCTGCCGGCGCGCAGTCGGCCTCGCCGATCATGGGCGCGATCGGCGGCGCCCTCGGCGGCTTCCAGGCGGGCGCGGCGATGGGCGCCGGGCTCGGCCCGGTCGGCGCCGTGGTCGGCGGCATCGTCGGCCTCGTCGGTGGCCTGTTCGGCAAATCCAAGCAGAAGAAGCAGGAGGAAGAGGCCAGGAAGCAGCGCGAGGCGCAGCAGGCCCAGATGGCCGCGCAGCTCGCCTCGCAGATCGAGGACCTGGAGGCTTATTTCGGCCGCTCGCCCGACGACAACATGGCGTCGGAGCTGCGAGACGTGGATCAGAAGATTCGCGAGCTGCGGGCCTCGATCAAGAACGACGGCATCGCGTCCGAGGACCAGGTCGACCAGATCGAGCGCGAGGCGGTCGCCTACAAGGAGATGCTGCGGAGCGAGTTCCGCGACGTCTTCGACCAGATGACGGCCGACCTTGGCGGCGGCCTCGGCCTGGAGAGCGAGTTCGCGAAGGCCCGCGAGAGCATCCGCGGCGTCGGCAAGCAGGTCCGCGGCTGGGTTGAGGACACGCAGGAGGCTTTCCGCGTCCCGACCGAGCTGCGCGACGCCATCCTCGACGACTACAAGTCGGCCGAGTCGGCGGCGAACAAGAGCTACAACGCCGCCAACTCGCGCCTGAACCGTGTGCGCCGGGGCTCCTCCGACGACTACACGATCGACGATCGCAAGGCGGCGGAGAAGGACCTCGCCGATGCTCGCAAGGGCCGCGATGCCGCGCTGAAGGAGGCGAAGGCCGAGCGCGACAAGGCCCTGGCGGAATATGAAGCGACCGTCGCCGAGATGCAGCGGCGCTATGATGAGGCCGTCGCGAGAGCGAGGCAGGCGGCCACCGACGCCCTGTTGCGCGCGATCTCGGGCGATGTCCTCGAGCAAACCGACATCGAGAAGGCGCTCGATCAGTCGCGCGGTGCGGCCGCCGCGGCGGGGTGGGAGCTCCAGCAGCTCGGCCACTCGGCCGAGGATGCGGGCCGCAAGATCGAGGAGGCCCTTGGCCAGCGCGCCACGCGCCTGCGCGAGGACTTCACCAAGAGCCTTCAGGATCAGATCGCCGACCTGGATGGGAAGGGCTACATCGCTTCGATCCGCGAGCTTCTGGAGGAGCGCGACGATCTCCTGAAGGATGCCGGGCTGGTCGGCGCCGACCCGGCGCTCGTGTCGACCTACTTCGCCAAGGCGGCGCAGGACATCGTCGACGGTTCGAGCCTCGCCGTCACCGCCTTCGACGAGCTGATCGAGCTCTTCCCCGAGCTCGCCGGCGTAGTGCGGCGCGTCAGCGTCGACTTCGAGGCGCTGAAGAGCCGGATCGAGGGCTACGACGATCGCCGCTTCGCCGCCACTGTCGACACCTCGACGCTCGCCGGCGCCATGGCGGACTTCGAGCGTCGCGCTGGCCGCGAGCGCTACGCCGAGGGGCTTGCCGGTGGCGAGGGCATGTTCGCGCTCGACGCGGCGCTCGCGGCCGAGAAGGTCGCGATGGTGCAGCGCCTGCTCGTCCAGGCGCGACAGGAAGAGGTGCAAGAGATCGAGTCGACGATCTCGCGCCTGGAGGGCTTGTCGAACGAGTGGGGCGACCTTCGCAAGCGCCTCCTTCTCGACCCGAACCTGTCGCCGCTCGCGCCCGATCAGCGCTTCATCGAGGCGCAGCGCCAGTTCCTCGACACGGTCGCGAAGTCCCGAGGAACCGGGCCGGAGGCCGAAGAGGCGCAGGCCGAGCTCGCCTCGATCTCGCAGAAGTACCTGGAGGAGGCGCGCTCCTTCTACGGCTCGTCGGAAGCCTACTACGCCGTTTTCGACGAGGTGCAGCGCACGCTTGCCAGCGCCGAGACGCTGGCCGATCAGCAGCTCGCCGTTTCGAAGAGCCAGCTGGAGCTTGCCAAGCAACAGCTCGACGCGATCGAGGGCGTGAGGGATAGCGTCCAGGCTTTGGCCGCCGCGCTGGCGGCGGCGCAGGCGGCCGCCGCGGCCGCCGCTGCGAAGGCGGGCGTGCCGGTGGTCGGCGGCGGAGCGGGCGGCTCGACTGGCGGAACCGGCGGCACCGGCGGCACCGGCGGCACCGGCAGCGGCGCACCGTCCTTCGTGCCGAAGAACGACCTGGAGCACTTCCTGGGCGTCCAGTACCAGGCGATCCTCGGCCGCGCGCCCGATGCAGCGGGGGTCGCTTACTATCAGGCCCTTCGCGATCAGGGCGCCACGGCCGACCAGCTGATCGCCTACATCAAGAACAGCCCGGAGGCGCAAGGCCGCGGCTTCATGAGCGGCGGCTACACGGGGGCAGGCCCGCGCCATGAGGTGGCGGGGCGAGTCCACCGGGGCGAAGTCGTCTTCAACCAGGACGACGTCGCTCGCGCCGGCGGCGTGGCGGCCGTCGAGGCCATGCGCCTGTCGCCGATCCCCGCGCCCATCCTGCGGCTCCCGAAGATGAGCATGCCGGCCCTGCCGCGCATGGCATCGCACGACGGCGCGGCGTCCCGTGCCGAGCTCGCGGCGCTGCGCAAGGAAGTCGTGCGGCTCGGCGACATCGTCGCGGCCAGCGGCGCCGAGACGCGCGATGCGATCGAGCGCGGCAACCGCATCGCCGGCAAAACCTCTCAAACCCTCCAGCTCGACCGCGAAGCCAAGGCGGCGTAAGGACCCGATGCCCTACCTTCTCGAATGCACGGGGTGCCACCGCACCACGAAGGCGCTGCGCGTCTTCCGCTTCACCGATCTGCCCGGCGGCTTCAACACAGGCCCCGCCGACGCGCCGGCGAACGTCCACTATCAACCGCGCATCAACGTGCCCGGCACATATCGCCGGACGCTCTTCGGCCTTGGCGGTCGCACCAACGGCGCAGCCGACGTCGACGTCGGATTGGCCGAGCTCAACAACGTCGACGGCAAGCTCGACGAGATGCGCCTCTACGCCTTCGACGGCTATCCGCTCGCCATCATGTCGATCGAGAGCCGAGACGCGCCCTATACGTCGCGCCGAGCCCTGTTGACCGGCACGATGGAACAGATCGAGGTGACGCGCGACGAGGTGCGGCTGAAGCTGCGCTCGCGCCTGGCCATCCTCGACGTGCCTATTCAGAAGCTGACCTTCGCCGGCACCACCACGGACGGCACGAAGGTCGAGGCCGAGGGCGGCGAGGACCTGAAGGGGGCACCGCGCCCGCTGATCTTCGGCGCGCCGCGCAACGTGCCTGCGATCCTCGTGAACCGCTTCTACAACATCTTCGCCGTCGGCCAGCGCTTCGACGACGTGCTGCGCGTGCGCGACAAGGGCGGCGTCCTCGCCTCGTCGGGGCAGGACTTCGCGACGGTTGCGGCGCTGCGCTCGGCAACGATCGCCGGCGGGCAGTACGCCACGGCCAAGAGCCTCGGTCTGATCCGGATCGGCGGCAACCCGGCCGGGCAGGTCACGGTCGACGCGATCGAGGGGGCGCTGCCTGCCGCTCGCATGGCGGGCCAGGTCGTGCGCCGCATCCTTGTCGGTCAGGCCGGCCTAGTGGCTGGCGTCGACTTCCTGGACGCGGACCTCGCCGCCCTCGACGCGCTCGCTCCGTATGAGGTCGAGACATGGACGGGCACCACGAACCCGACGATCCTCGAAACCGTCTCGGCGATCCTCGACAGCGTCGGCGCGTCGATCACGCCGAACCGCCTCGGCGTCTTCCGTATCGGCCGCTTTTCGGCGCCGGCGGCCGCGCCCGAGCGCACTTATGGCTGGATCGAGATCCTCCAGGGCGACGGCGTCGGCATCCAGCGCCTCGCCACCGGCGATGACGGCAAGGGCGTGCCGACGAAGAAGATCACCCTCCAGCATAGCCGGAACTATGCGGTGGTGACGGAAAACGACCTGACCGGCTCGACGATCACGGGCGACGCGGCCTTCGTGGCCTTCGCGAAGGAAGAATGGCGTCAGGAGATCGCCGAGTCCGCGGCGGTGGCCGAGGTCCACAAGCTGGCGCCCGAGGTGACGATGGAAACGCGCCTGACGAGTGCGACCGCGGCCAAGGCCGAAGCCGATCGGCGCCTCGCGCTCTACGGCGCGGCGCGCGACCTCTTCCAGGTGCCGGTGCGGACGGCCGACGCGCAAGGCGTCGACCTCGACGATGTCGTCGCCTTGCGGCTCGACCGCTTCGGCCTCGACGAGGGGCGTTCCTTCACCGTCGTCGGCATGCTGGAGAGCCTGGCCGACGACACGATCACCCTCGACGTCTGGGGCTGACCCGATGGTGCGCCTCAACCCGCGCCGGATGAAGATCCTGGCGCCGAACCTCATCTACAAGGCGGTGCTCTCCGGCGGCCTATGGCAGCCGGGCGACCTCTCGCTCGACGCGCTCCTCGATCCCGTTATCGGCCGCGTGGCGCGGTCGACGAGCGCCGATCCGGCTGCGACGCAGATGGTGGCGGCACTCGATCGGCCCCGCGAGGTCGGCGGCGTTGTTCTGGCCGGTCACACCATGTCGACGGCCGCCCGCTGGATCGTCCAGGGTTTTCGCGACGCGGCCCTGACGGACTGCGTCTATAATCCGGAAGGGCTGTCGGCGGAGGCGTTCCCGCGCCTCTTCCGCACGCGTGATCTGCCCTGGTCACATCCGAACTGGTGGTCGGGCAAGCCGCTCGCCGAGGACATCGGCCGCGTCACCACCTCGGCGATCCTGCTCTTCGATCGCAGCGTGGCGGCCCGGTGGTGGCGGATCAGGATCATCGATCCGACGAACCCGGCAGGATGGATCGACATCGGGAAGGTGCTGTTCGGCCCGGTGGTGGACCTCAAGGTCAACTATGTGCCCGGCGCCGCGCTGACGGTGCTCGATGAGAGCCGCATGTCGCAGGCCGTGAGCGGCACCCGGTACTTCGACAAACGCGGCAAGCGCCGGCGCATGGCCTTCGGCTTCTCGCAGATGCGCGAGGCCGACGTGTTCTCCAAGCTCTTTGACCTCACGGCGCAGCTCGGCGTCACGGAAGAGCTGTTCCTGATCCCGAACCCGCTCGACGCGGTCAACCTCCAGCGCCGCAGCTTCGTCGCGCACCTGAAGGAGCCCACGGCTCTTGAGCAGGTCGCGCTGCGCCGCCTTTCCGCATCCTTCATCGCCGAGGAACTGATCTGATGGCCGATACCGACCTGACGCCTCAAGAGGCCACCTCCGACGCGCGGCTGCCGCTCTACAACGCCGGCGCCTACGATCCGGTCGACAACCCGTATGGCTTCGAAGAGGACGGCCACACAGTCAATCAGATGCGGCAGGCGAACGACGTCGCCATCATCGGGCGCATGGCGCGTCGCATGGCGCTCTCGACCCGCGCCGACGTCCTGCTGACCCATGCCGATCGCGCCCTGACGGCCGAGGACGCCAGCAACACCGCGCTTGATCGCATCGCGACAGGCCAGGACGTTGTGACAGCGGCCGGGCACGTTGCCGACGCGCTCGCGCAGGCAAACCGCGCGATGGGTTATGCCGAGGGGCTTAACCTCCCGCCGATCACCGGAGCGGACGAAGGCAAGGCGCTCGTCGTTCAGAACGGCGCGTATGTTCTCGGGGCGGGGTCATCTGTTATCAGATCAGCTCGCGCGGTAAATACTGATATTACAAAATCTGATCTTGCCAAGTTGATTGACATCACGGCTGGCACCTTCACGCAAACCTTCGCGTCGACCTCGCTTTTAGGTAATGGTTGGTGGTGCTATCTGCGCAACTCCGGCACGGGCGACATCACTCTTGATCCATTCGGTTCGGAAACGATCGATGGGTTGGCGTCCTTCGTCATGTATCCGGGCGAAGCGCGGCTGATCCAGTGCGACGGAACAACTCTCCGGTCTGTCGTACTTACGCCATTCTATAAGATCTTCACGGCATCCGGTGCGTTCGTCAAACCGCCGGGCTACAAGCTGTTCCGTGCGCTTATCTGGAGCGGTGGCGCTGCGGGTCAGAAAAGCGGCGGAACCGGAGCCGCCAAGGGTGGGCACGGCGGAGGGTGCTTTCCCGTAGACGTGCCAGCCAGCGACGTTCCCGCCTCCCACACTGTTATCGTTGGAATAGGCGCACCGGCTCTTACAGCTGCCGGTGTTTCGGCGATTGCTGGGGGAAGTAGTTTTGCGGGCTTTGTTGTTCAAGGCGCGCAATCAAGCTATGCCGGCGGTGTTGTTCTGATGCCTGATAGTGCTGCACCTACAAGCTACGGGTTTGTGGGTGTGATCGAATTGGCTGGCGGGCGATCAAGCCTTTACGGAGGTTCTACGGCAAGTTCGTCGGTCAATGCTAATAGTGGCAACTCCTTCTTTGGTGGCGCTGCCGGCGCCGGTTGTTCAAACGGCACGCTCTATAGTCCCGGAACTTCTCAATTTGGTGGCAACGGCGGTGCGGCGGGCGACGCAACGAGCGGGGTAGACGGCTCAATTCCTGGCGGCGGCGGCGGCGGCACCAGAACAGGACCGCAATCCGGAGCCGGCGCACGCGGCGAAGTTCGTATCGGGGGAGTGATCTGATGGGTTACGGCATCATCGAGAACGGCGTTGTCGCGAACGCCGTAGAGGCAGACGCCGCGTTCGCGGACGCGCAGGGCTGGATCGAGCTGACTGGCGGCGCCGGCATCGGATGGGGCTACAAGGACGGCGCCTTCTCGCCGCCCTCCGCTCTCGGTCCCGACATGCCCGCCCTGCGCCAGGAGGCGCTCGCGACGGCTATGGCCTACGGTAACGCCATCACGGCGGGCGAGATCAACCAGTGGGCCGGCGTCGAGCCGATCTCGTGGACGCAACAGCGCGACGAGGCGAAGATCGTCCGCGAGGGCGGCACACTCACCGCCGACGCCCTGCTGCCCGGCCTGGCTGAGGACAAGGGCGTATCGGTCGCCGCCTATGCCGATGACGTCTGGGGCAACTATGAGCGCTATGCCCGCGTCCTGCGCGCTGCGGTCTATCTCCGGCGCACGGCGACGACACGGCTCCTCGACGAGGCGCTCGACACGCCGGAGGCGCTTCAGTCCGTGGTCGACGAGCTCCAGGTCGAGGCCGACCAGCTCGCCGCGCAGCTGCTCGCCGCCGACCAGGCTGCCGCGGCCGCGCAGGCGGGGCAGGCGGCCGCGTGAGCCGCTTTACCGAACCGCTCGCCTACGAGGCGACGGAGATCTTCCGGGGAGGGCGCACCCGCACCCTCTTCGTCGACGGCGAGGCCGCGATCGAGCTGGTGGGCGCGCGGCGCCTCATCCGCCTGACGCGCGCCTTCGCCTATGACTGCCCGCGCACGGGGCGGCGCTTCGAGGTGCCGGTCGGCTTCGAGTGCGACCTCGGCTCGATCCCCGGCTTCGCACGCTGGGCGCTCTCGCCCGACGATCCGTGGGCGCAAGCCTACGTCCTCCACGACTGGCTCTATCGGACGGGCGTTGTCGATCGCGCGACCGCCGACCTGATCCTCTGGGACGCGCTCGGCCTGCCGTTCCGCGCCTATCGCGAGGGCAAGCCGGAGCCGCTGCGCATCGTCTGCCCGGCGCTCTACCGCTCTCTGATCTACCGGAGCGTCCGTCTCGGCGGCGCTGCGGCTTACCGGCCCGCCGGATTAATCTTGATCTAGCTGCCGGATGAAGTTCTCTGCGATCGTGTTCCAATACCACGCGAAAAACATGGCAAAGAAGAAGCACCCAGCAGCAAGCAGGATGTCTTTCATGCCGGCGACGGGTTGATACACTGTTGCATACGGCAACGTGACCCCGGCTGCCACCCATCCTGCGGTGCTGATCCGAGACGCGGCGTTCGCGCGAAGTTTGATCAGTTCCTTCTCACCTTCGGTCATCCATCGCCCCCTAATGACGCTGGATGAGTAGTCCTGGCCGCTTTCCCCAAGCTGCCGACGCTCGCGGGCACCGCCCGCCGGCCACCTCACACCTTCGACCACCCGCCGGCGCCCACGAGGCGCCTTTTTCATGTCCTGCACAGGAGATCGCCGTGCGCCCCTTCTTCGAAACCGACTACCCTCGTTCCGGCTCTCGCGGCTCGCTGGCGCCGGTCCAGGCCGACACCATCGACGCGCGCGTGCTGGCCGCTGGCGCCGCCGAGGTCCACGCGGTCCCGACGGGAGCGCAGCATGTTCTCTTCAGCGCGACGGGTGACTTCTTCGCGAAGTTCGGCGCCTCCGGGGTCGCGGCGGCCGTGCCCGCTGCGGACGTGACGAATGGCTCCGCGCCGGAGCTGAACCCGGCGGCGCGGCGCGTGCCTGACGGCGCCACCCACGTCGCGCTCGTCGCGCCGGCGGCCTGCACCGTGACGCTGTCCTGGTACGGAGCCTGAGATGCTGGGCGGTGCCTTCAGCAGCCGTCGCGGCAAGGGCGGGCCGTTCGGCGGGCGCGGGGCGCTGGGCGCGTTCGCCTCAGGATCAGGCCGGCTTGCCGCGCCGCCGATCATCCCGAGCTATGATCCCGACGCCCAAAACCTCTTCGACCGCTTCGCCACTCCAGCCGACGCAGACCGCCGGCAGCTCATCAGCGGACGCTATATCGTCGGGAAGGAGAAGCCGTTCTGGGCCAAGCAGGATGCTCTCTGGGTCCACGCAGCGCACGGCCCCGAGGCGGCTCGCATCAATTGGTTGGGTGACATCTACAACTGCGTGCCGGTGAATAATCCTGCTTTTACAGCCGACCGCGGCTACATGGGCGACGGCTCGTCGAGCTACCTCGATACGGGCTTCAACCCGGCAACTGCGCTCAACCCGAAGTTCACGAGGGACAGCGGCACTCTCGGCATCCGCTCGAACACGAACAACCAAGGCGCCGGCTCTCTTGCCGGCTTCTTCAACGGGTCGAACGGCACGACGATCAACCCGCGCACGAGCGCTGATCGTTTCACCGCCCGCGTCAATCAGGCAACCGCGCGCGAGACGGCCAACGGCTCCGTTACGTCGTCCATCGGCATGTTCGTGGCCGTGCGCGACGTGGCGACCGGCGGCGTCGTGCCTGCTGTCTACAAGGATGGGGTGGCGATTGAGACGACCGCGATCAGCGGCTCGGTTTCTGTGGCACCGGTTAACGGCAACTTCCGCCTCGGCTCGATCGCCAACAACAGCTACCGCGCCTGTCAGTTCTCGATGGGCTTCGTCGCCTCGGGTCTCACCGCGCAGGACGTGAAAGACATCTTCGACTGGTTCGAACCGTACCGCATCGCCGTAGGAGTGACCTGATGACCGTACAAGCATGGCTGATCTTCACCGCTGCGCAGGCCGACGACGCTCGGCAGCGCAGCCAGACCACCGACTTCAAGGTGGACCCGCGCGAGATCGACAACCCGATGGCCGCGCAGCTCGGAGATCCCGTTGTGGCGGTCGGTAAGAGCGTCGCGCCGGCCCGCATCCTGAACGATCCCGAATACGGCCCCGTGTGGGCGGACCGGCTTTCGGTGCTCCCGATCCGCGCACTGGATGACGAAGTGATCTTCCTGCCGCCTCCGTGATGCGCGGCCTCCTCAACGGCCTCGCCATCCCCGCCGTCCTCTGGGCGATCATCCTCTGGCTGATCTTCGGCTGACCGCCTGATCCACCACCATCCACCCGAGCCCGCCCGGTCCTGCCGCGGCGGGCTTTTTCATGTTCGCAAAGGAGGGTCCCGTGGACCTCGACAAGTTCTTCGACACGATCCGAGCCCGGCCCTTCGGCGGCTCGCTCTCGCAACAGGCCGTGGATTGCGTCAGCGCCATCCTCGCCGCCTTCAAGGTCTACGGCGACGGGGATCGCGGGAAGCTCGCCTACATGCTGGCGACGGGCTTCCACGAGGCCGACCGCTTCAGGACCATGACGGAATATGCCAGCGGCGACGCCTACGAAGGGCGGCGCGACCTCGGCAACACGGTCGGCGGTGACGGCCGGCGGTTCCGCGGCCGTGGCCTGGTGCAGATCACCGGCAGGCGGAACTATGCCGATTGGACGAAGCGCCTGGGCGTCGACCTTGTCGGCAACCCGGATCTGGCCGAGCAGCTGCCGATCGCCGCGCGCATTCTCGTCGAGGGCATGATGCGCGGGACCTTCACCGGCCGGAAGCTCGGCGACTATGTCGACGGGACGAAGGTCGACTATCGCGAGGCCCGGCGCGTCGTGAACGGGACGGACAAGGCTGAGCTCATCGCCGGCTATGCCCGCCAGTTCGAGGTGGCGCTTGATGGCGCCGGCTACGACGGCGCCGAGGCCGAGTCGGCGCCCGATCTGCCGGCCGTCGTGATCCTGCCGGCGCCGACACCCGCGCCGGTCGGCCACAATGGCGGGCCGCCGTTGAACGACCCACCCGCACTGCAGCCGGTGCCGACGGGCGGCCCCGTATCCAAGGCTAACGGTGGCGCGATTGGCGTCATCGTCGTGTCGCCGCTGCTCGGGCTCATGGCCAAGTTCGGCTGGATCCCGGCCTCGATCGCGACCGACCCCGAGGTGCTGATCCAGGTGACGGCGCTGCTGCTCGCTGCCGGCGCTTGGCTCGGCACATACCTCGCGCCGAAGAACGCCGAGGCCGCGCGATGATCCTCGCGGCCGTCCGCCGGCCCATGACCAAGATCGAGGCATGGTGCGCCGCCTTTGCCGCGCGCCATCCCTTCCTGGCCGGCATCGTCCACTCGCTTCTCGACCGGCTTTGCGAGTGGCTGCTGGCCGGCTTCACGCTGGCGTGGGGCATCACGCTCGCGCGCTCCGACGTCGACACCTTCGCGCAGCCCTCGTTCCGCGTACTGGCGGCCTGGATGCCCGAAGAGTGGTGGGCGATCGCTTGCTGCGTCGGCGGCACCTGCCGGCTCGGCCTTCTCATCATCAACGGCGGTTGGAAGAAGAGCCCGCACTTCCGCATAGCGGCGGCGGCGTGCACGGGCGTCTTCTGGGCGGTCATCAGCTACGGCCTGCGGGAGGCGCAGGTCGGGAGCACCGGGGCAGGGGTCTACGCCCTCTGCGCGCTGGCGGAGGCGGTCAACGCCCTGAGAGCGTCTCGGGATGCCGGCTACAACGATCAGCAGGGCGCCGGCAGAGGAGTGCCTGCGCGTCATGACGCTTGAGGAAATCGGAACCGCAGTCGGGATCGCGATCGGCACGGCCATATCGCTGATCCTCGGGAAGCTGGCATACGGAAGTGGCAAGAAGGAAGCGACCGAAGAGCAGAAGGAGAAGACAGCCCTGCCGCCGCAGCTCGTCGGCATCGGTGGCGGGTTGCTCGACGTGCAGACCGGCAAGCATGTCGCCGAGGCGGGCGAGCGCCTGGCGGAGTCGCTCGACAAGGTCCACGAGGCGCTCGCCAAGATCGGTGAGCAGGGCGCCCTGGGCGCGCAGGCTCGGATGGAGATGCTGCGCAGCCTCACCGGCATCATGCAGGCGATCCTCGTTGAGCTTCAGAAGTGGTCGGCCGAGCGTGAGCGAGAGCAGGACGAGCGGCGCGAGCGCGAGGTTCATCGGCTAGAGCGGGAAAACGAGCGCCTCAAGGAGCAGCTGCGGCATCCCGACCCGATGCGCCGCGATCAGATCTGACGTGCCTCATTTCGCCTCGGAAATCTTATCGCGCCCCGCCCTGGCCGTCCGGGACGGGGCGCAATCGTCAGCCGTCGTTGGTCCCGGCATCGTCTACAAACCGCGCAGGCCGCGCTGGCTCAACGGCGGGTGGCTCCTTTCCAGTCAGCGCCTTGATTGTCTCGATGAACTGCCGTTCGCGAGCGATTGTAAATCCCGCATACTCATCTGCTCGCTTCCATCGTTCTTCAGCTCTTTCGATGGCGGCCGTCAACCGCTCTTCGTGCTTCTTGACGCGTTTGTCATATTCTTGATTGAGTTCCTGCCGGAAATCTTGTTCGCGTTGGAAGAGTTCATTTTCACGCTGGCGCAGCTTCGCTTCTCTATCGCGGAGCCGTTTCATGGACTTGTCGGATCTCTCCTCGAAACTCTTTTCTTGCTGTTCAAGCTTCTCCGACATGCGATGATAGCTTTTGATGCGTTCGGTCAGGTTTGCCCGGAGGCTCTCGGCGACCTTTGCGGCTTCAACGAGAGCCTCGCTTGGGTCTGAAAAGCTTCCTTCCAGCCGCTCGACCACCTCGGCCGTCAAGGAGCGCTTGTTCTCTGCCGCAGCGCCCTCAAGCCGCTCCTTGAGGGCGGCAGGCATGCGGAAATTCACCTGGACGATTTGATCGGACATCCCCGCCTCGTAAAGCAAAGTGCTATTGACGACAACCAAGCGCCGCGCTTTATAGCGAACTGCTTGCTAAGGAGGTGTGAATGGATCAGGTCGATTTCCAGGCGCCGAGCCTCGAAGGGCGAACGACGCACACCTCATCTCCAGGCGGAGAGCCCAAAGCCGCGGACCTCTTCCTGCTGGAACAGCGGGTAACCGACGCCTTTCACTTCACCCTTCTGACCGACCGCGTCGTCTCGGACGCGATCAGACAGAGCGAGGTCCTGCCAGTCCGAGCCGGCTTTACCGCCGTCATGCTCTCCGACGAGGATGTCGCGATCATCAGCTTTGCCCTGGCTCAGACGCTCGGCAGCGTTCGGGCGCTCCAGGCTGACTTCCAGACGGCAGTGGAGGCCATCCGGCCTTAGTCGCCTTCTCGCCCCGAACGATCCGTTTTATCGCGCCCCGTTCGGCTCCGGCCGGCGGGGCGCTTTTTGCGTTCCGACGTCCTTCACCATGTCGGCGAAGTTTCCCGAGCTTTCCCGCGCCACCGGCCTGCGGGGTCCAATGGGTGTCCAAGCCGCGATCCGCGATCCTTGGACACTGGCCGTAAGTGTTTGAAAAGATTGGAGCGGGCGATGGGAATCGAACCCACGACATTCAGCTTGGGAAGCTGACGTTCTACCTCTGAACTACGCCCGCGTCCCGAGGTGGGCGAACCGTAGCGGAGCCCGCCTGCTCGCGCAAGCGGGCTTCGGCGCAAAGATGGGCGGATCGGCGTCAGGCTTCCGGCAGCTTGGCCCGAGCCGCGCGGATCGTATCCGCCAGACCCTGCAGCTCCAGTCGTTCGGCTTCGGCCACGAGGTAGCTCAGCATCACGCCTATGGCGTGGAGGTCCGCGTCGCGGTCTCCCTGCTCCGGAATCGAGGGCTCCGCACGGAGCTTGCGCGGGAACTGAAGGATCACAGAAAGGCCTCCGGAACGGGATGTTGGTCGATGCGGCGCGGTTGGGATGCCGGGGCCGGATCCGCGTCCACGAAGCGCAGCACGGGTCCGCGGCGGCGGATCTGCATCCCTTCGATCCCCGTCGCCGCCCGGACGCCTTCGAGAGCCTCCGGCGCGCAGCGAAACATTGCCGCCACGCAACTCGTTCCGGCGATGGTCTGCGGCAGGCCGAGGATCTCGACATCCCAGCCGAAATCCGCCCATCGCGGCAGCCAGTAGGTTTCCTGAACGCCGCCGACGGCGCTGATGCCCTCGTCGAGGCAGTATTCCATCAAGGCCGCGACCATCGCGCCCGCGACGCCCTGATGGCCGCGGCGTCGGCTGGCGGGCACCACGAACATGCGCGTCCAATCCGCCTGGTGCCGGGCACCGGGTACGCCGCGCGTGGCGAGGGCCGGAAACACCTCCGACAGGAGCGTGGGCCGATGGCAGGGGACAAGGCGGGTGCCGGCGACGAGGCTCCCCTCGTGGAACCCGAGGAGGTGGAAGGCGTCGTCCGTGTCGAACTGGTCGGTCTCGAGACCGAGCTCGTTCGGTGGGAACCAGCCCTTCTCCAGCGTGTAGCACCGGTAGCGCCACCGGAAGTAATCGTCGAGCGCACGTCCGTAGAGGTGGCGGTTGGTCGCGCAAACAACATGGACGTCCAGCATGGTCGGCCTCCGCGGCTTTGCTTGCCGCGAAGGTGACCTAGAGACGCGGGAGCAGCCACTCCCCCGTTCGGGGGAGTTGCCCGCCGCCGGTCAGCTGGCGATGATGCCGAGGCGACAGCCTTCGGCCACGGCCTGTGCCATGGTCGCGACGTCGAGCTTGGTGCGCAGCGTCCGCCGGTAGGTGCGCACCGTTTCCAGGCCGATGCCGAGGATCTGCGAGGTTTCCCAGGCCGACTTGCCCGCTGCCGCCCAGTGCAGGCACTCGCGCTCGCGCACCGTCAGCTCCGGGAGGTCCCGAAGCGGCTGGAAGGCCGCACGCGCGGCGCCGGCCGCGAAAACGCTCATGACGTGAAGCGCCGCCAGTTCCCGGTCCGAGGACTGCGCCGGCCGGTCGGTGGCGAAGGCGCATGCCTGCTGCCAACTATCGGACGAGAACATCGGCACGATGAAGCCGTCCACGAGACCGCAGCTCTGCGCTTCGTCCATCACGCGCAAGGCAGAGCGATCCTCCGCGCCGATCGCCAGATCGCTCCAGCGATAAGGCTCGGTCGTGCGCATCGCCGCTTGGCCGACGCGATCGTGGTGGAAGTGCTCTTCGGCCGTGTAGCGCTCGTACCAGACCTCCGGCCAGGCGTTGAGCATCACGAATGGCTCCAGCCGCTGGTTGGGCAACGGCAGGCCGGTCAGGATGAAATAGGGGTAGCCGAGCGAGGCGCTGGTTATCCGCAGCCGGTCGAGAATGGCGGACGGGTCACGCAGCCGCTTCACGTCGTCGATGAAGTCGAAGGCGACATGCTCGATCTGCAAGGTCAAAGTACCAGTCCTTGGTTCGACGAGCGCGATTCGAAGGCGCCTCCGCCTTTCCAAGCCTTTACCTGATGATCGAGGAAGGGAGGAACCGCCCTGGGCTGGCAGGGCTGCAACTTTTGGTATTTCTATATTATAACGTATTACTTATAGTTTCGCCATCATCTCAGGCGTCCACCGAAATCTCGCCGGTCGGGCGCGAGCAGCAGGCCAGGATGTAGCCTTCCTCGATCTCCTCATCCAGGATGCCGCCATTGTGGCTCATCTCCACGGGACCGGCGGCCATGACCTTGCAGGTGCCGCAAAGGCCGGACTCGCAGGCGGCGGGAATGCGCACGCCGGCACCGCGCGCGGCCTGGAGCACGGTCTGGCCGGGCGCGGCACGTGCCTCGCGATCGCTGAGGGTGAAGCGGATCGGCGCGCCGGCCGGGGCGGCCTGCGCCGGCGTGGCGGCGACCGGCGCTGGTTCGCCGGCGCCCGTCGCGCCGAAGCTTTCCTGATGATAGCGAGCCATGGGAAAGCCGCGCGCTTCGAGGAGCGCGCGCACCGAATCCATGAAGCCTTCCGGACCGCAGCAGAAGACGTCGCGGCCGTCGAGGTCGGGCGCGAGGAGCGACAAGCGCGCGGCGTCGAGCCGGCCGACCGGTCCCGCCCAGCCGCGCCGACCTCCTCCCTTCGGACCCGTGCCTCGCGAGACCAGGAAACCGAGGCGCAGGTTCGGCATGCCGGCGTCGATCAGTTCCAACTCGTGGTGGAAGAGGATGTCTTCGGGGCGACGGGCGACGTGGAGGTAGACGGCGTCGGCCTCCGGCGCGCAGTCGGCGAGCCAGCGCAGCATCGACATCATCGGCGTCGCGCCGGAGCCGGCCGACACGAAGAGGTAGCCGCGGGCGGCGGGATCCGCCGCCGAGAGCGTGAAACGGCCGGCAGGCGCGAGCGCCTTCAGCGCCATGCCGGGCCGCAGATGCTCGATCATCCAGCGCGAGGCCTGGCTCGCGCCCTGGGCCTTGACGGTGACCTCGACCGCGAAGGGCCGCGAGGGGGTCGAGGAAAGGGTGTAGGTCCGGTGGACCGGCCCCCCAGCAAGCGGAAGTTCCAGGGTGACGAACTGGCCCGGCTCGTAGGCGAAGAAGCCGCCGCCCTCGGCCCGGAACAGGAAGCTCGCCGCGTCGGCCGAATGGGACGTGCGCCCCATGCAGACGAGGCGCTGCGCCTTCGCATCGAACGGCTTTGCGCGGTCGAGCCGAAGGGCGCCGGGGGCGATCGTCGTCGCGGTCATGACAAGCGGCTCCGCCGGTTTTCGCGCGCTGGGATCAGGCGACGCTGCGCAGCGCCGGCGCCGCGCCTTCGGTGAGGCGGTCCTGCGCGAAGCGCGCGTACCAGTCGACGAACTGCATCACCGCGCCCTCGTGGACCGGCGAGTAGGGGCCGGGCTGGTAGGCGGGTGAGCGGATGCCGAAGGCGTTCTCCTCGACGATGCGCCGGTCCTGGTCGTTGGTCTCGGTCCAGACGTGGATCAGGCGCTCGAGGTCATAGTCGACGCCTTCCACCGCGTCCTTGTGGACGAGCCACTTCGTGGTCACGGCCGTCTCGTTGGCCGAGAGCGGCAGCACGCGGAAGGTGACGGCGTGGTCGGTGAGGACGTGGTTCCAGGTTCCCGGATAATGGTAGAGGAGGAGCGCGCCGATGTTCCTCGCCGTGACCGTGTCCGAGAGCAGGCGATTGACCGCCTCGGTGCCCTCGATCGTGTAGCTGACGGCCTCGCCCAGGAGCGGCGTGCGCGTGGTGCGGAACTGGCCGTCCGGGTCGATGCGGAAGCGGGCGGGCAGCCCTTGCGCCTCGCAGGCCTCCCAGTGGGCGAGGATCTCGGGGTCCGACTCGGCGCTCTGGACGCCGGTGGCGACGGGCGCCTCGGGGAAGGTCTTGCAGAGCTCGGGGTGGTTGCCCGCGCAGTGGTAGCACTCGCGGTTGTTCTCCCAGACGAGCTTCCAGTTGCCCTTCTCGATGATGGTGGACTCGTAGGCGACCTTGGCCTCGCTCAGGCGATGGGGCGCGAAGTAGGGCTCCATCGCGGCGCGGAAGGGCGCGAAGTCGGCCGGCTGGTCGGCGAGGCAGATGAAGATGTAGCCGGCGACGCTCTCGCAGGCGATCGGCTTCAGGCCGAAGCCGGACGGGTCGAAGTCCGGTCCCATCTGACGGGCGAAGAGGAGGCGGCCGTCGAGCTCGTAGGTCCACTGGTGGTAGGGGCAGACGAGCCGGGCGGCGGTTCCCTTGTGCTGCGTGCACACGCGGCTGCCACGGTGGCGGCAGGCGTTGTGGAAGGCGCGGATGCCGCCCTGTCGGTCGCGCACGATCACGACAGGGTAGTCGCCGACCTGGAGGGTCATGTAGCTCCCCGCCTTTGGCAGCTCGCAGTCGTGTCCGGCGAACAGCCAGTCGCGGTACCAGATCAGTTCGAGGTCGAGCTTGTAGAAGTCGGGATCGACGTAGAAGGGTCGATCGAGGCTGTAGCCCTCGCGCCGATCGCGAAGCCGCTTCAGCATGTCGTCGCGCGCATCCACCATCTCGATCCATCCCTGCCGTTCTCGTGCGGAGCGTCCAAGGGGGGCGGGGCTTCGTCGCCGCCGGCCGCCACGTCCCCTGGACGAGCCGGATCAAACCACCAAGGCCGCCCCTCGGCGCGCGGGAAAGCGACACGCCTTGACGCGGTGCGACATGGCACGGTCAGTCGCTCCGGCGCTCCTTCTCCTTCAGCTTCTCGAAGCGCTCGACCAGCTCCTCGTCGCGCGGGCGCGGCGACAGGTCGAGGCCCTCCGACAGGCGGTCGGCGATCGCGGAAAGCGCGGTGACGCGGGCATAGTTCTTGCTGTTGGCGGGTATAACGAGCCAGGGCGCGTTCGCGGTGTGGGTCTTTTCCAGCATCTCGTCGGCGGCGGCCTCGTAGTCGTCCCAGCGCTCGCGGTTGCGGAAGTCCTCGTAGGACAGCTTCCAGCGCTTCAGGGGATCGTTGAGGCGCTTCTCGAAGCGCTTCATCTGCTCGTCGGGCGTGATGGCGAGGAAGATCTTGGCCATGCGCGCGCCCGCGTCGGTCAGGAGCTTCTCGAACTCGGCGATCTCGCGATAGGCGCGCTTCCACTCCTCCTTCGTGGCGAAGCCCTCGACGCGCTCGACGAGCACGCGTCCGTACCAGGAGCGATCGAAGACGCAGATCTCGCCCTTTTCTGGCAGGCGCTCCCAGAAGCGGGCGAGGTAGTGACGCTTGAGGTCGCGCGGCTCGGGCGCGGCGATCGGCCAGACGCGGAAGCCGCGGGGGTCCATGACGGCCGACATGCGGCGGATGGTGCCGCCCTTGCCGGCGGCGTCCCAGCCTTCCATCACGACCACGCCCGTCGCGCCGTCGCGCAAGTAGGCCTGCTGGATCTTCTGGAACTGCTCCTGGATGGCGGCGATCTTCGGCTCGCTTTCCTCGGACGACAGGCGCTTGTCCATGTCGAGGTCGGCGAGCTTGGGCGGCGATGTGGTCTTGTTCTTCGTCACGGCGCGGCTGTCTCCTCGAACGGGTGCGGCCTTCTTATCTGCCGCAGCCGCATCGTCCGCAAAGGGCGAAGGCGCCCGGCGGCGCCGTGCGGCGTCTTTTCCCAGCGATGCGGCGCGAAGACGAGCTGCCCCGCGGCGCGAGCCGTGACGAGGCCGACGAGCAGCCAGTAGGCCGGAAGAAGAAGGATGCGCCGGACGAAGCCCAAGCGCCCCGCAGGCGGCAAGGAGCGCCAGGCGAGAAGCCCGAAGGCGAGCGGAGCGCCGACGATGTTGGCGATATCGAGAAGGAGAAGGGCGAGCTGCGGTGCGTTCAGCGCTTCGCCCGACAGGAGGTCGCGCAGCCCCATCCCGACGAGAAGGAGCGAGAGCGGCTGGATCAGGGCGGAAAGCAGCATGCCGACGAAGAGCAGGACGAAGACGGCGCTGCCGCGCGGGCCGAGATCGGCGCAGAGGCGGCGCGGCGCGCGCAGGTGGACGAGCAGCGTCTGCATCCAACCCTTCATCCAGCGGGTCCGCTGATTGCGCCAGACCCGCCAGCCTTCGGGCGCTTCCTCGTCGGTCGGGGTCTCGATCACGCCGATCCGGTAGCCGGCCCGCGCGATGCGGATGCCGAGGTCGGCATCCTCCGTGACGTTGTGCGGGTCCCAGCCGCCGACCGCGTCGAGGACGGCGCGGCGGAAATGGTTCGAGGTGCCGCCGAGCGGCAGCGGCAGTTCGCGCCGGGCGAGAAACGGCAGGAGGCCTCGAAACAGCGCGGCATATTCCAGCGCGAAGAGGTCGGCGAGCCAGCCGCGACCCCGGACCGGAACGGCGAGCGGCGCCTGGAGGCAGGCGAGCTCTGGCGGCCCCGCATCGAAGGCGGCAAAGGCGGCCCGCAGCTGGGCCGGATGGGGCCGGTCTTCCGCGTCGAACACGGTGACGAGGCTGCCGCGCGCGAGCGGCAGGGCGAAGCTCAGCGCCTTCGGCTTGGTGCGCGGCTCGCAGGGGGGAACGGCGACGAGCTCCATGCGCGGGCGGCGGACGATCGCCCGGCGCACGGCCTCGATGGTCTCGGCATCGTCGGCCTCGCAGATCAGCTTCACGTCGAGCCGCGTGCGCGGCCAGTCGAGGCGGTCTAGGGCGGCGGCGAGTGCCGCGACCACGCCGGCCTCGCGGTAGAGCGGCACGAGAACGCTGTAGATCGGGGGAGCCGGCGGGAGCGGCGGCAGTCGCGGCGGCCTGCGGGAAGGCGGCTTGGCCTCCATCGCGGCCGCCACGCGCAGGATGATGGTCGCGCAGAAGAGGAGGGACAGCGAGGCGTGAAGGGAAAGCAGCGTGAGACTTGGCGCATGAACGGCGGCGAGGGCGAGAAGCCCGGCGACAAGCGTCAGCGCCGTGGCCTGGGGCGCGCCGACGACGGACCGCGCCGACTGGTGCGGCCGATCCGCCGAAAGGCCGAGGCAGGCGTCCCGCAGGCGCTGGACCTGCGTATGCCTGCCTTGCGCCTCGGCGATCGCCGCGCGGCTCGCCAGGGCAAGGCGGCCGCGGACGGCCGGGTCGCGGCGGATCGCGGCATCGAGCTCGTCGAGGGTCTCGAGGAGCGGCATGCAGACCATGCGCGGAGCGAGGCTTCGGCTGCAGAGGCGCAGGAGCCGCAGCGGCTGCGCTCCCACGGGCAGGGGCTCGAAGGCGACGATGTCCTCGCCCGGTCCGGGCGGCGCGACGGAGCAGCCGAGGCGGATCGCGCAGGCCGCGAGGTAGTCCGCCTCGCTGATCGTCTCGTCGGCGATCAGCTCCGCGGCCGCGTCGCTGCCGTTGCGGCTGGCGCGGCCGAGCGCGGTGAGATAGGACCGCTTGTCGATGCCGAGCGCGGCCAGGACGTCGGCCCGCGCCGAGGTCGGGACGGCCGGGCCTGGGCCCGCGGGCGCGCCGGCCAGGGCGCCGAGCCATTCGAAGGATGGAGCGGAGCCGCCGGTCAGATCGCGCACGCCCGGCATGCTAGGCGGCGCTTGTCGGGGAGCAACGAACCCATGGGCGATAGACTCGCGTCCTGGTTGATGGCGGCCTTGCTGGTCGCGGGCCTTGCCGGCCCCGCCGCGCCGGCGCTCGCGCAAGCCCAGGCGCAGGACGTGCCCCTGCCCAATTTCGTCGACCAGCGCCAGCGCGCCACGCGCCCGCCTCTCCCCGAGCGCGATCGCTACCGCTTCCTGACCAGCAGCGACTTTCCGCCCTTCAACTTCATCGACGGACGCGGCCGGCTGACCGGCTTCAACGTCGACCTCGTGCGGGCGCTGTGCGAGGAGCTGAACATCCTCGATCGCTGCCAGATCGAAGCCAAGCCCTTCAACGAGCTGGTGGACGCGCTGAACAAGGGGGAGGGGGAGGCGATCGTCGCGGGCCTCGCGGTCACCGCGGCGAACCGGCAGACGCTCGCCTTCACCGATTCCTACTTCCGCTTCCCCGCCCGCTTCGTCGCGCTCAAAGAAACCGCGCTCGCCGAGCCGATGGCCGACGCCGTGGCCGGCAAGCCCGTGGCGGTGGTGGCGGGAACGGCCCACGCGGCGATGCTGCGCACCTTCTTCCCGCAAGCCGAGGCGAGGGCCTTCGACACGCGCGAGGCGGCGCTGGAGGCGCTCAAGCGCGGAGAGGTCGAGGCGATGTTCGGCGACGGCGTCAGCCTGTCCTTCTGGCTCGGCAGCGACGCGGCGGCGAACTGCTGCGCCTTCGCCGGCGGGCCGTACCTGTCCGACCGCTTCCTCGGCGAGGGACTGGCGATCGCGGTCAAGCGCGAGAACGCCGACCTCACGCGGGCGATGGACTACGCCATGGGACAGATCGTGGGAAAGAAGGTCTTCTCCGAGCTTCTTCTGCGCTACTTCCCGATCAGCGCCTTTTGACGCCAAAGAGCGGGGTTCGTTGACGCCGGGAGCATGAGTGCCTACCGAGGGCCCGTCCGGTCCGTCGAATTCGGTTGCGCGCTGCCATGTCCCAATCCTCCGTTCCCCTCGATCCCGCCCTCGTCGAGGCTGCCCGCGCGTCCGCCGCGTGGCCCTTCGAGGAAGCGCGCAAGATCGTGGCGCGGCTGGAGAAGCACCCGAAGGACACCGTCCTCTTCGAGACCGGCTACGGTCCCTCGGGCCTGCCGCATATCGGCACCTTCGGCGAGGTGGCGCGCACGACCATGGTGCGCAACGCCTTCCGCATCCTCACCGAGGACAAGGTGCCGACGCGGCTCCTGTGCTTCTCCGACGACATGGACGGGATGCGCAAGATCCCGGACAACGTTCCCGACCGCGCCGCCCTCGAGCCCTTCCTCCACAAGCCGCTCTCGGCCGTGCCGAACCCCTTCGGCGGGACTTACGCGAGCTTCGCGGACCACAACAACGCGATGCTCCGCCGCTTCCTCGACACCTTCGGCTTCGACTACGAGTTCGCCAGCGCGACCGACTACTACCGGAGCGGCCGCTTCGACGCGGTGCTGCTGCGCGCGGCCGAGCGCTACGACGACATCATGGCCGTGATGCTGCCGACGCTCGGCCCCGAGCGGCAGGCGACCTACAGCCCGTTCCTGCCGATCTCGCCGACGAGCGGGCGCGTGCTCTACGTGCCGATGCGGGTGGTCGACGCGAAGGCCGGAACCGTCACCTTCGAAGACGAGGACGGCCGCGAGACGACGCTGCCGGTCACCGGCGGCAACGTGAAGCTCCAGTGGAAGCCGGACTTCGGCATGCGCTGGGCGGCGCTGGACGTCGACTTCGAGATGTTCGGCAAGGACCACCAGACCAATGCGGTCGTCTACGACCGGATCTGCGCGATCCTCGGCGGGCGCCCGCCCGAGCACTTCGTCTACGAGCTGTTCCTCGACGCGGAAGGGGCGAAGATCTCGAAGTCGAAGGGCAACGGTCTGACGATCGAGGAATGGCTCGCCTACGCCTCGCCCGAGAGCCTGAGCCTCTACATGTTCAACAAGCCGCGCGCGGCCAAGCGCCTGCACTTCGACGTGATCCCGCGCGCCGTCGAGGACTACTACGCCTTCGCCGGCGCCTTCGACCGGCAGGACGAGAAGGCGCGCCTCCAGAACCCGGTCTTCCACATTCACGGCGGCGAGCCGCCGGTGAGGGGCATCGCGGTTCCCTTCGCGCTCCTGCTGAACTTGGTTTCGGCCTCGAACGCGGCCGACGCCAAGACGCTGTGGGGCTACATCTCGCGCTACGCGCCGGGCACGACGCCGGAGAGCGATCCCGAGCTCGACCGGCTGGTCGGCTACGCGCTGCGCTACTTCAAGGACTTCGTCCTGCCCGCCAAGCGCTTCCAGGCGCCGGACGAAGTGGAGCGGAAAGCGCTGGAAGCCTTGGACGCCAAGCTCGCGAGCCTGCCGGAGGGCTCCAGCGCCGAAGCGATCCAGGACGCGATCCTCGATGTCGCGCGCCCCATCCCCCGCTATCAGGATCCGAAGAAGACCGGGCCGGACGGCGGACCGGGTGTCTCGGGCGAGTGGTTCTCCGCGCTCTACCGGACCCTGCTCGGCCAGGAAAAGGGGCCGCGCTTCGGCTCCTTCGCGGCGCTCTACGGGATCGAGAACACGCGCGCCCTGATCCGCGACGCGCTGGAAGGGCGGCTCGGCTGAGGCGCCAGCACTCCGCCTAGCGCCACATCCCCGTACGCGCCTCGCGCGCTCTTGCTTCGGCCTCGGCATAGGGGCCGTCGGGCGCCGCCTCGGCCCAGCCGTTGCGCACCAGCCAGTCGCCGATGTCCTCGCCGGCGCCGACGGTGCAGGCGCTGGTGAGGTCCTCCTCGGCGGTGCCGAAGCCGTCGGGAGCCTCGCAGCGGATGGCGCGGCCGCGCAGAAACGCGCGCAGCGAAGTCAGGGCCTGGCGGCCGCAGGGCCAGGCCCCGCCGCCGGCGGACGTGCAGGTGCGATCCAGCGAGGGCGGCGCGATGTCCGGCAGCGTGACGGTGCCGCGGCCGACGCGGATCGTGCCGACATCCACCGCGACCGGCCGGCTGAGAAGGCGCAGGCGCACCTCGCGGTCGGTCTCCACGCGCTTTTGCGGGACGGCCTCGGGCAGGCGGGGCGGGAGGCGCACCAGCGCGCCGCCGGTCTCCGGCGTGCGCTGGACGCCGTCTTCGGGCGAAACGGTCCGACCGGCGGGCACGGCTGTCCGTGATGCCGCCGGACCCGGCGCGGCATCGGGTGCCGGCGTCGGCGCGAGGGCTGCGAGGCGCTCGGCTTCGGCCTGGAGGCGCGCCTCGCGGGCGAGATGATTGGCGATTCCGGCGAAAACGGCGACGAGCACAAGGACGCCGGCGACAGCGGCGAGGCTCTGTCTGATCCTGTTCACGCGTCCCTCCGCCGGCGTCCCCGGCCGCCAACTAGCGCGGAACTATTGGCTTGCCCACAGGACGCGGGCCAGCCATTCGACATCCTCCGCCGCGAAGAGGCGGGGCGGGAAGTCCGGATTGACCGAGGACAGCTCGATCGTCTTGGCGGTGCGGCGCTCCAGCGTCTTCACCATGACCTCGCCCGAGCGGACCCGGGCCACCACCCGGTCGCCGCGCCGCACCGAAGCGCCGGGGGCGACGATCAGGATGTCGCCCTCCTTGTAGAGCGGCTTCATGGATTCGCCCGCCACCTCGATCGCGTAGACCGGCTCGCCCCCGGTGGCGGGCAGGGTGATCTCTTCCCAGCCCTGTCCGGCGGGAAAGCCCGCATCGTCGAAATAGCCGCCCGATCCCGCCTGGGCGAGGCCGACGAGCGGCACCGTGACGGCCGGGCCGCCGCGCAGGGCGACGAGCGGCAGCGCGGCGGGGGAGGCGGAAGCGGGGGCGGGGCCCTCGCCGCGGATCAGGGCGGAAAAGTCGTCGATCGTCGCGCCCGTCGACTCCATCACCTTGTGGATCGACTCGGTGGAGGGCCAGCGGGGACGGCCGTCATTGCCCATGCGCTTGGACTTGTTGAACGTCGTGGGATCGAGGCCGGCGCGGCGGGCGAGGCCGGAGGGCGACAGGCCGTGGCGGTCGGCCAGGGCATCGAGCGCGGCCCAAATGCGATCATGGGAGAACATCGAGCCTGTCCGTGGGTGCGCGCCGACGCGGCGGAAGGAATATTATCCTGTTGCCGTTTTAGGTCGGCCGCATCTTTCTGTCCAGCGCCGCGACCCGAAGGGCTGGCGGGATTGTGTTGAAAAGGCGGCACGCCACCTTTCTCAGCAGCGCTTCGCCTTTATCTCAGCGCGTGCGGCGACAGTTCGGGACGATTGGCGACGATGGCCTTGCGGTTTGCACCCTATACCTCGGAGGAAACGCGCAAGCGCGCGAGCGAGCCCGGGCGCGGCCGGGACGCGGAGGGACCCTTCGACATCCCCCTGAGGGGATGGAAGGACATCGCCATGCGGCTCTACTCGTCCTTCTTCGAGGACCGGGTCATGCTGATCGCGGCGGGGGCGACTTTCTACCTCCTCCTGGCGCTGTTTCCCGCTCTCGCCGTGTTCGTGTCGCTTTACGGCTTCGTCAACGATCCCGCGACCATCTCCGACCACATCGCCTTCATCGGCCAGTTCCTTCCCCAGGCCGGCACGGAACTCCTGGAGCAGCAGCTCGACAAGTTGGTGAGTCAGGACCCCGCCTCGCTGTCGGTCGGCTTCGTCAGCGGCCTCCTGTTCGCGCTGTGGAGCGCCAACAACGGCATCAAGACGTTGTTCGAGGCGATGAACGTCGCCTATGGCGAGCAGGAGCAGCGCTCCTTCCTGAAGCTCAACCTCGTCGCCTTCTGCTTCACGATGGCCTCGATCTTCGTCGGAATCGTGCTCATCACCACGGTCGGCGTCGTGCCGGCGATCATGTCGGTCCTCGGGCTCCAGACCTTCACGGATTCGCTGATCGCCGCCTTCCGCTGGCCGGTCGCCTTCGCGCTCATCGTGGTGGCGATCGCGATGATCTACCGATACGGGCCGAGCCGGCGGCGGGCGCGCTGGTCCTGGGTGATCTTCGGCGCGCTCCTGACCTCGGTCGTCTGGCTCGCGGCCTCGATCGGCTTTTCCTGGTACCTGCGCTCCTTCGCCAACTACAACGCCACCTACGGCTCGCTCGGGGCGGTGGTCGGCTTCATGATGTGGGTCTGGGTGTCCTCGTTGATCTTCATCATCGGCGCCGAGATCAACGCCGAGATGGAGCACCAGACGGCCGTCGACACGGTGAACAAGCCGGAACAGCCGATCGGCTCGCGCGGCGCGCGCGTCGCCGACACGATCGGCAAGAGCACGCGCAAGGACAAGGCGCCGACGGCCGAGCGGCGCGGGCTCTTCGGCAAGCGTCGGCACTGAGCGCCCCGGCGACGTCGCAAACGCGAAATCGCGGCCGCGCGCGACGAGGATAGGATCGCGGGCGAGCTCCAGGGGAGATCCCATGTCCGTCAGCGCCTTCGACCTTTTCAAGATCGGCATCGGCCCATCCTCCTCCCATACCGTCGGGCCAATGTGGGCGGCGCGACGCTGGCTCGACCGGCTCGCCGCGCGCAGCGTCAAGGGACAGGTCGCGCACGTCTCGGCACGGCTCTACGGCTCGCTGGCACTGACCGGCAAGGGGCACGCGACGGACAAGGCGGTGATCCTCGGCCTCGCCGGCCTGCGCCCCGACACGCTCGACCCGGACGATGCCGAGGACCTTTACGGCTTCATCCGCGACAAGGGCGAGCTGCAGCTCGACCGGCAGCAGCGCGTCTCCTTCCGCGAGGGGCAGGAGCTTCTCTTCCTCATGCGCGAGAAGCTGCCGCACCATCCCAACGGCATGCGCTTCTCGGCCTTCGACAAGGACGGCCTGCTGCTCGACGAAGCGGATTACTACTCGGTCGGCGGCGGCTTCGTGGTCTCGGCGGAGGATGCCGCGGGACAGGCGCCGGTGCTCTCCAACGCACGCGCGCCATACGAATTTCGCTCGGGCGCGGAGCTGCTGGCGATCGCTCAGCGCGAAAACCTGTCGATCGCGCAGATCGTGCTCGCCAACGAGGAAACCTGGCGCTCGAGGGCGGAGGTGCGCGAGGGCCTTCTCGCGATCCGCCAGGCGATGCTCGATTCGATCGAGCGGGGATGTCGGATGGACGGCATCCTGCCGGGCGGCCTGAAGGTGCGCCGGCGGGCGAAGCAGCTCCACACGGAGCTTTTGAAGCGCCCCGAGCAGGCGCTGCGCGACCCCCTGACGACGCTCGACTGGGTGAACCTCTACGCGCTCGCCGTCAACGAGGAGAACGCGGCCGGCGGACGCGTCGTGACGGCTCCCACCAACGGCGCGGCCGGGGTCATCCCGGCGGTGCTGGCCTATTACGAGCGCTTCGTCCACGGCGCGAGCGAGGCGGGCGTCGTCGACTTCCTCGCGACCGCCGCGGCGCTCGGCGCGCTCTACAAGCAGAACGCCTCGATCTCGGCGGCCGAGATGGGCTGCCAGGGGGAAGTGGGAGTCGCCTGCTCGATGGCGGCGGGAGCGCTCTGCGCCGTTCTCGGCGGGAGCCCCGCCCAAGTCGAGAACGCGGCCGAGATCGCGATGGAGCACAATCTCGGCCTCACCTGCGATCCGATCGGCGGCCTCGTCCAGATCCCCTGCATCGAGCGCAACACCATGGGAGCGGTGAAGGCGATCAATGCGGCGCGCCTCGCGCTGCGCGGCGACGGCACGCACTTCGTCTCGCTCGACAGCGTCATCGAGACCATGCGCCAGACCGGCATCGACATGAGCGAGAAGTACAAGGAAACGGCGCTCGGCGGTCTCGCGGTCAACGTGACCTTGTGCTGACCGAGCGAGGCTCGGCGCCAAGTCAGCCCGCGACCGCGAAGCTCCCTTTCGCCGTTCTCGGGGACGGCGGCGAAACAGCGCGGCGCTCAGCGAGACTCCGCGCTATTGCGCCGTCGAAACGAAGTCCCTGAACACGAAGCCGCGGCGTCCGTCCGGAATGACGACCTCGCACCACAGGTCGCAGGCCATCACCTGAACCGCGCTGCCACCCGCGACGGTGCCGAGGATCGCCGCGCCCCGTTCGCCGCTCGCCCGCAGGTTCACCGGAGAAACGATGCGGCCCGACCGTCCGCCCTGCGGCGGGGGGAGGGCGGCCGTCTCCGTCGCCGACGTCGCGGCATCCGTCGGCGGCTGCGGCTCGGACGCAGGTGACGGCGCAGCGGCGGGTCCCTCCGCGGCGGGCGCCGGGGGCTCGGGATCGGCCGCGATGGAAGCAGCGCCGGGCTCGGGCTCGGGCCCGACAGGTGCGGCGACGCTTGGCGCGGGCGGCGGTGCTGCCGGCGCGGTCGCGACGACCGGCGGGGGCTCGACGCGGGTCGGGGCCGGTAAAGTGTCCGTCTGCTCGTCGGCCGGACCCGTGTCGATCACCCGCACGGCGGGTGCGGCGGGAGCCTCCGGCACGGCGGCCACAGGGCCCGGCTCTTGGCCGTCTGCAACCGGCTGTGAGGCCGTCGGCGGGGGAAGGCTCTCGCGCAGCGCGTCGGCCAGCGCGGCGTCGTCGTCCGCCGGGGCGGCGGACTGCGCCTCGGGAGCCGCGTCGGCCGTCCAGCGCTCCATCCAGCGGGCCTGCGGGGCGGTGCCTGTGGTGGTGGCATCGACCGCCGGAGCGTCCGGGGCGACCGCCGGAGCGTCCGGGGCGGGGAAAGGCGATGGCGCGGCGGAGGCTTGCGGAGCGGGCGTCTCGATGCCGGACGCGCGCGCGGGTTCCGCGTCCGGCGAGGCATCGTTGGCCGTTTCCGTCGCCGCATCCACGACCGGCTCGACAGACGCCACCTGCTGCTCTACCGGCGCCACGCTCTCGCTGCCCGGCATGAAGAGGAGCGCGAGAACGCTGCCGCCGACGATCAGCGACAGGGCCGCGACCGTGCCGTAGAGCGCCATTCGCAGGCGCGAAGGGCGGGCATCGGCCGGAAAGAGGTCGGCATGGGTGATCGGCTGGCGCTGCGTGACGTGGGCCACACTGTCGGACAACCGGCCATCGGCCTGCCGCCAACGGTCCGCCGCGGCCCGGGCGAGACCGGACTCGATTTCCAGGGGCGCGCTAGAGTTGCGGTCCCCCTTTGTCGAATGCGGTTCGGACCCGAACCGCACCGATCCCTTCCTCTCTGCCATGTCGACCTTCCCGCCTCGACGTCGCCGCCAACCGACGCCAAAAAATCCCCTATCTCCGCAACAACATCACGAAGAGGGAAATTTGGTGGCGACCCTTTGCCTTCGACGCATTCTGTCCCAGATCGGCACGGATTCGCCAGGACGTTCTCTGCCTTATGCGCGAGCAGGCGAGACACGCGCAAGGCTTCCTTCAAGTTGCCCATCCAGGAAGCAGATTGTGGAGCGATCCGCCACGTTCCGGTGACGGGGCGCACCCTGCGGTAGCAATCCCGAATCCTATGGTCCCGCTATCCGCAGGGCAGCCATGCTGCGGTGCGGTTCAGGCGGCGCGAGCCTCTTCCGGGGCGCCGAATCGGCCGTAGAAGGTCTCGTCGCGCTCCGCCATCTCCCGCAGCAGGGGGATCGGGCGGAAGTGTTCGCCGTGCTTGTCAGCCAGACGATCGCAGAGCGCGACGAAGCGCCTCAGCCCCATCCCGTCGATATAGGACAGGGTGCCGCCGGTGTAGGGCGCGTAACCGAAGCCGAGGATGGAGCCGACGTCGGCCTCGCGCGGGTCCGTGACGACGCCTTCCGCGACGGTGCGGGCCGCCTCCAGCGCCATGGTGACGAGGAAGCGTGATTTCAGCTCCGCGAAGTCGACCTCCTCTGGCTTCTTCTGCGGGAAGAGATCCTTGAGGCCGGCCCAGAGGTGCTTCTTGGCGGGCTTCTCGGGATAATCGTAGAAGCCCTTGCCGGCCTTGCGGCCGAGGCGGCCTTCGTTGACCAGGTGTTCCACCAGGGCGAAGTGACGCGGATCGACGGCGTCCTTGCCGAGATCGCGCATGGTCGCCTTCATGATCTTATGGGACAGGTCGACCGCCGTCTCGTCGTTGAGGGCCAGCGGGCCCACCGGCATGCCGGCGAACTTGGCGGCGTTCTCGATCATCGCGGCGGGCACACCCTCGACCAGCATGTCGTAGGCCTCCGAGATGTAGCGAAGGAAGCAGCGGTTGGCGAAGAAGCCGCGGGTGTCGTTCACGACGATCGGCGTCTTCTTGATCGCGCGCACGAAGTCGAGCGCGACGGCGAGGGCCTCGTCGCCCGTTTCCTTGCCGAGGATCACCTCGGTCAGCATCATCCGGTCAACCGGCGAGAAGAAGTGGATGCCGATGAAGCGGGCCTTGTCGGGGACGGTCTCGGCGAGGCTGGTGATCGGGATGGTGGAGGTGTTGGAGGCGTAGATCGCACCCTCCTTCAGGACCGCCGCGACCTGTTTCGTCACGGCGTTCTTGACCTCGCGGTCCTCGAAGACGGCCTCGACCACGAGGTCGCAGGCGGACAGCGCGGCGTAGTCGGGCGTGGCGGTGATGCGGCCGAAAAGGGCGCGCGCCTCCTCCTCCTTCATCCGTCCCTTGGCGACGAGGCCTTCCGCGAGCTTCTGCGAGTGGGCGCGTCCCTTGTCGGCCGCCGCTTGGTCGCGGTCGAGCAGGACGACGTCAAGGCCGCTCTTGGCCGCGACATAGGCGATGCCGGCGCCCATGAAGCCGGCGCCGACGATCCCGACGGTCCTGAGCTTGGTCGGGGGAACGTTGGCGGGGCGGCGGGCGCCCTTGTTGAGCGCCTGCATGGACACGAAGAGCGAGCGGATCATCATCCGCGCTTCCGTCGTCTGGATCACCTGCGTGAAGTAGCGCTGCTCGACGCGCAGCGCCGCATCCATCGGCAGCAGCAGCCCCTCGTAGACACACTTCACGACGGCGCGGGCGGCCGGATAGTTGTCGGCAGTCTCCTTGCGGTAGAGCGAGGCGACGGCGGGCCAGACCTGCGCGCCGGCCGGCGAGTAGACCGGGCCGGAGGGCAGCTTGAAGCCCTTCTCGTCCCAGGGCTTGACCGGCGAGAGGCCGGCCTTGAGCATCGCCCTGGCGCGCTCGACCAGCTCGCCGGCGGGCACCACGGCGTCGACGAGCTTCATCTTCAGCGCCTTGTCGGGCGAGAGCGTCGTGCCCTGGAGGAGAAGCTGCAGCGCCTCTTGGGTGCCGGTCATGCGCGCCACGCGCTGCGTGCCGCCGGCGCCGGGGAAGATGCCGACCTTGATCTCCGGGAGGCCCATGGCGGCCGTCTCGCTGACGACGCGGGCGTGGCAGGCCAGCGCCAGCTCGAAGCCGCCGCCCATGCAGGTGCCGTTGATCGCGGCGACGAAGGGCTTCCCGCAGGTCTCGATCTTGCGCC
>CANJKV010000010.1 GCA_947474855.1 Aurantimonadaceae bacterium
GTCGAGATCCTGCCGCCCGGCGACTTCGTGATCGTCTTGCGGCGCAGCCACGTCGGCGACCTGCCGGTGGTGTTCGTGGTCGAGCTCCTCGGCGAGGACGGCTCGCAGCCCTGCGCCTCGAGCGGCCGGCGCGTCATCGAGCGCGACACCGACCGCGCGGTCGTGCCGATCGACCGCCTCCTTCCCGACTGCCGCTGGGACGAACTCTCCGACGGCGCCTACCGCCTCATGGTGACGGCAAGCCTGCCGGCCGGCAGCGCGACCGACAAGTCGATCACCGTCCAGTCGGCCAACGCGGTCCTCGTGCAGGATGGCGCGATCGTTGGCGCGACGTCGCCGGCCGAGTGATCAGGCGTGAGCCGGGCGATCATGCCCAGTATCCGGGCTGCACCCTGGAAGCTCGTCGCGACAGGGCACGATGAGCAGCCACTCGACGGTGCGGCCGGTCGACGCCTCGTAGATCCGGAGGTGCGTTCCAGCCTGCGCCGTCAGCACGGCCGGCGAGATCATGCCGTCCACGCATTCTTTCGCGACCTCGTCGTCAACGGCGTCAAGGAGCGCCGAGATGCCGCTCGGCACCCACGCATCCTCCTGGCAGACCCGCGCCGCGTCCGAGAAGCGGCCGGCCTCGTAGACGTAGCGGATCATGCCGGCCGGAGGCGGCGGAAGGTCGTCAGGCTCCTCCATCGCGCGCCTCTCAGCCGCCCGCAGTCTTCTTGCGCTGGGCGCGCCGCCAGTCCCACGGCGCCTCGAAGCGTCCGGCCCAAAGGCCGCGCTTGGCACGGCGCGCCGATGCCTGCGCTGCCCCATACCTGCCGTCCGAGTAGGCGTCGTATTCGAGCGCCCAGCCGCGCCGGACGAGCTCCTCGTTGATCACCGTGCCGTCGCGCGTGCGGCACTCGGCGACGATTCGACCATAGCGGTCCCGGTCTTCCTCGGTGCAGCGGACGCGACCGTTCCGCCCGAGGATTTCGGCGAGTGCCTCGGCCGCGCGGCCACCGCACAAGTAGCGCCGGCCGTCCTCATCCTCGCAGGTCTGCTTCTTCTCGGGCGTGTCGATGCCGTAGAGGCGGATGCGCGGCTTCACGCCCTCGACGATGAGGGTGTCGCCGTCGACCACCGTGGCTCGGCCGGACAGGTCCTGCGCCTCCGCTTCGGGCGTCCAAATCAGGATCGCGACGGCGACAGCGGCGGCTGCGGTGCTGCTCACCATGGCCCGAAGAAGAGCCAGAAGCTTCGCGCGATGATCGTGGGGCAGGGCACGGAGCATGGCGATCACGCGACGCTCTTCGGCAGTCAACGAGGTCGGATCGACGGGCGCGGGGTCTGGGTCATCTTGCCACCAAATCAGAGGTTGTGCCAAAATGGCACGGACAAGCTGTCTATGTCTCTGGTAGCATCTGCCGCTTCGACCCTCGCCGTGCACATCATTCGTCGGAGAACTCCCGCGGCAGATCGCCGAACTTGGCGAGGAGCACCGGCTCGCCCTGGACGTCGCCGCTCTCGTCGTCGACGTCCATCTGCAGCGCGATGAAGCCGACGATCCGGCTGTTGACGTTATCGCTGCCGCAGTCGGCGCGCCGGAGCGTGCGGCCTCCACTATCTTCGACATGGTGACGACGCATAGACCCGAGCGCCGACACGATTGCCTGGGTCATGAGGTCAGCATCGATCTTTCTAGCCGGCGCTTCATTTCTCGTGTCGCCAGATCGGCTGAGGAGAGGATCGTCTCGTGACATGATGAGGACGTGTGCCATCTGCTTGAGCGACGGCGTCAATGTTGTCCTAACCAGCGGCGCCTTGTCGTGCCGCATCTACCTTGGAGGTCAACATGCAACGCCGTCAGCTGCTTTCCGCCCTTTGTGCGCTGGCTCTTCCTTTCCTCGCTAACGCACCTTCCACCGCCACGGCGCAGGAGAAGTCGATCGTAGTGGCCTCCACCACATCAACGCAGGACTCCGGCCTCTTTGACTACCTCCTTCCGCTCTTTGAGACAAAGACCGGCATTGACGTGAAGGTCGTGGCTCAGGGCACGGGCCAGGCGCTGGAGACGGCGCGTCGAGGTGATGCCGACGTCGTTCTCGTGCATGCCAAGGCGCAGGAGGAGCAGTTCGTGGCTGATGGCGACGGCGTCGAGCGCTTCGACGTGATGTACAACGACTTCGTGCTGGTGGGTCCTGCCGCCGATCCGGCTGGCGCCAAAGCGGCCGACGACATCACTGCGGCGCTGAAAGCGATCCACGAAGCCAAAGCGCCCTTTGTGTCTCGCGGCGACAAGTCGGGTACGCACACGGCCGAGCTACGTCTCTGGAAGGATGCCGGCATCGATCCAGCAGCCGAATCGGGCGGATGGTACCGCTCGATCGGCCAAGGCATGGGCGCGGCACTGAACACGGCTGGCGCCATGGACGCCTACGTCCTCGCCGACCGCGGCACGTGGTTGTCGTTCAAGAACCGAGGTGACCTCACGATCCTCGTCGAGGGCGACAATCGCCTGTACAACCAGTACGGCGTCATTCTGGTGAACCCGCAGAAGCATCCGAGCGTGAAGGCGGAATGGGGCCAGGCCTTCATCGATTGGCTGATCTCTCGTGAGGGGCAGGACGCCATCGCGGCCTACAAGATCGACGGCCAACAGCTCTTCTTCCCTAACGCCGAAGAGCGCCGCACCTGAACAGTCAGGAAGGAGACACTGCGCAGAGGCTCTGAGGGGAGGGAAGGCTTCAGCGCCACAGGGATTGCAACCCTTCCCCCAATGCCTACGAACAAGGAGGGGCGACGCCAACTCAGCGCGTGTCTGGCCCGCTTCCGGACACGCCCGCGAGGCCACCGGGACTATGTTTTGTCCAGTACGATCGTGCGATTCTCCGCCGAACAGAGGTGGATGCCGACTAGTGCCGGCCGTCAGTCGTCGGCGAACTCCCGCGGCAGGTCGCCGAATTTGGCGAGGAGCACCGGCTCGCCCTGGACATCGCCGTTCTCGTCGTCGACGTCCATCTGCAACGCGATGAAGCCGAGGATCCGGCCGTTGAAGTTGTCGCGGCCGCGCTCGGCGCGCCGGCGCGCGGCATCGGCCGACTTGAACGGGAAGGGCTGGCCCGGGCGGAAGCCCTTGTCCCTCTTCTCGAAACCCTGGGCCATGTAGACCGTCTTCGTGGGCATGCGATCCTCCGATGGTTGGGCGCCGCGGCCGTCAGGACTTCGACGCCAGACCGTGGCGGACGTAGCCGCGCGAGACCGACGCGCTGAGACGGTCGACCTCGCTCTCGAGCCAGACGTTGCGGATGAGGAGCTCCCAGACGGCCGCGCGCACATCGCCGCCGCAGGCCTCCGCGGCCGCGTCGATGCTGGCGCCAACATCGACGTCGGCTGGCGGCGGGCTGGGTGCTCGGGCGGCGTTCGACATGGGGCGGGGCTCCTGATTCGACCCGGCCATCATGGCACGCTCGGCGCATATGTTCACGTCTTGTTCTCGTCTCGATATCCGGCGATCATCCGCCGGAAACAGCGATTCGAGGTAGACGATGCTCGAAGTGACGAACCTGAAGAAGGCGGCCGGCGTGGGCATCGACCCGCTGGCCGTCGGCATCGAGGCGCTGAACTTCCTCGCCGAGGATCCGAAGCTTTTCCAGCGCTTCCTCGACGTCTCCGGCCTGGAGGTCGGGCAGCTGCGCGCCGAGGCGGCCAAGCCCGCCTTCTTTGTCGGGCTCCTGGACTTCATCCTCGCCCATGAACCGACGACGATGGACTTCGCCGGCCGCGCCGGGCTCGACCCGGCCGCGGTGCAGATCGCGCGCGACGCACTGGCGCCGGCCGAGCGGCGCAACGAGTTCTCCTGATGCGAGTGGCCGGGTGCCGCTCACCGGGTACGATACCCGGCTTTTCCGCCCCGGTACCCGGCCGGATATCCGGCTTTTCGTGAGATGGCCGGAATATTTTTGAGACCGTTTGAGACAACCCAAACCCCTGCAGCGTAGGCCTTTGCAGTGGATTTGAGCTTGTTTGAGCCGCCCTGATACGGGAAAATGGCGGGCCATGCGGGATAGCGATGAGAACTATGTCTACTCCATAGCCCTCCATGACCCTATAAAATAGACGTAGGCATGAATGTTGATGGTCATCATGGTGCGGCCGCTCTCTCACCGACCAACCGCACCATGGAACGCAGCGGGTATCGAATCATGGAGATCGACAAAGAAAAAATAGACGATGCAATCCTTGCGTTGCTTTTCCTCTCACTCGACCGAGATGGCCGCTCATGGAAGGGCTTCGATTGGGATGCCATGAACCGGCTGCATGAAAAGGGATATATCAGCAATCCGATCAGCAAGGCGAAATCCGTCATATTGACCGATGAGGGCATTGAGCGATCGGAGCACCTGTTCCGGGCGCTCTTCTGCAAACCCGAATAAGCGCCCGTTCCTTCCTCGCGCCCAAGTATCCGACCCGCGTTTCCCCGCAGGCGCGTGAGACGCTTCGGCTCAGGGGCGCTTGGGCACATCTCCGAAATCGTGCTCCTGCCATTCCTCGATCGTCCATCTAAAGGGCAGTTTCGCCGGCTGTTTGCCGGCGAGCGCCATCCATTTCACGATCGCGCGCCAGACCGGCTCCTCGCAGGAGAAGTTGCTTCGCCAGAAGCCCCGTCTCTCGACATCATCCGGCGTGAACTCCGCCTTGCCGCAGAACTCGGCCAAGAGTTGCCGCACCCAGGGGTCGAGATGAAGCAGATTCGGCTGATCGGCACGGCGGTCGGCCTCCGCCAGCTCTTTCCGACGTAGATCCTTTCTTTCCTCGCGTTCGAATATCTGGCGGACGCGTGGGACGGACACACTATGGTCGCGCGCGATTGCGGCGAAGGTCTCGCCAGCTCGACGACGCTTCAAAATCTCCCGGTTCCGTTCCTCGGTCATGGCAAAGCCGCACTGCCGATCACCCGATGATGCTCACATTCTACTCTCTTCTCTCGCAAGATGAAGCTGCGATCAGGAAGTCAGGACTTCCGGCTTTCAGACCTCTCACCTCCTGATCCGATTCTTGTGCCGGGCCTCCACTTCGCTTTGGCCGGGCGAGCGCTTGGGGGCGCTGCCCCCTGGCGCGGCACAAGGGCGGCCGGGCGGTATCCCCAGCCTTCCGCGCGGATGCCTGCTCTCGCACCTTCGTCATGACTTCGATCCGCTTCGTGCAGGCCGGGTGATCCCCCTCCGCCCGTCCACCCTTGCGCCTTGCACCCCCCGGTCTCGGCGACGGCCAGGGTTGCAGCGCAGCGCTGCGCTCCAACCCAAGCCAAAAGGATCAAGATCATGACGAACAATGCACAGATCACGACCGTTCCCGAACATGGCGAAACGGTTTTCATCCCGCTCAACAAGCTCAAGAAGCACCCGAAGAACGCCCGGAAGACCCCGCACAGCGAGGCGTCTATCGAGGGGAAGGCGGCGAGCATCGCCGCCAAGGGTATCCTGCAAAACCTTGTGGTGGAGCCGGAGCTTGACGCGGAAGGCGAGCCGACCGGTTTCTATCTGGTCAGCGTCGGAGAAGGCCGCAGGCTGGCGCAGCTTCTGCGCGCCAAGCGCAAGGAGATCAAAAAGACCGAGCCGGTCCGCTGCGTCATCGACACGGCGAATGATGCCGCCGAGATCAGCCTTGACGAGAACGTCAACCGCGAAAACCTTCACCCTGCCGACGAGTTCGAGAAGTTCCGCGAGCTTTCCGAAGATCGCGGATGGGGCGCGGAGGAAATTGCGGCCCGGTTCGGCACGAGCGCGCATGTGGTGAAGCAGCGGCTTCGCCTTGGAGCCGTCAGCCCCAAGCTCATTCAGATTTACCGCGACGGCGGGCTGACCATGGACCAGTTGCAGGCGTTCGCCATCACCGACGATCACGACCGGCAGGAACAGGTTTACGAAAACCTGTCCTATAACAAGGAACCGTGGATCATCCGCCGCGATCTGACCGCGAGCAACGTGGCGGCTTCGGATCGGCGCGCGGTGTTTGTCGGGCCGGAAGCCTATACCGAGGCGGGCGGCTACATCATCCGCGACCTGTTCACCGAGGATCGCGGCGGCTTCTACGAGGATGCAGCGCTTCTGGACCGGCTTGCCCTCGACAAGCTGGAACGGATCGCCGCCGAGGTTCAGGAGGCCGAGGGATGGAAATGGGTTTCGGCCTATATCGACTGGCCCCACGCCCATGGCATGCGCCGCACCTATCCGCAGGGGGTGGAGCTATCCGAGGAGCAGGAAGCCGCCTACGATGCCGCGCAAGAGGAACTTGAGCACCTGTCGGCGGAATGGCAGGACGCGGACGAGGACCTGCCGCCCGAGGTGGATCAGCGCCTTGCGGAGCTTGAAGCCGAGATCGAGCGCATCGACGGGCTGCGCCATGCCTATGATCCCGACGAGATCGGGCGCGGCGGGGTTTTCGTGGTTCTGAACCATGACGGCGCCGTCCGCATCGAGCGCGGTTTCATCCGACCCGAGGACGAAGCCCCGGAACCGGAGGAAGAAGAAGGCGCGGACGGCGAAACCATCATCGACGGCGTTCGCGTTAACGGCGATGGCGAGATCATCGGAGAGGACGGCGAGTATGACGAGGACGGGAACCATGTTTCCGCGCTCGACATCGAGGACGAGGAAGCGGAGGAAGACGGCAAGCCGATTTCCGACCTTCTCATCCGCGACCTGACCGCCCACCGGACGCTTGGCCTGCGTCTCGCCCTTGGTGAGCAGCCGGACATGGCCTTGATCGCTGTCACCCATGCGCTCGCCGCGCAGACCTTCTATCGTGGTAGCGGGGAAGCGCATTGCCTCGAAATCCGTCCGATCAGCGCCAGCCTTGGCGGGCATGCGGATGGGATCGAGGACACGGCAGCGGCGAAGGCGCTGGCGGATCGTCATGCCGGATGGGCGGCGGACATGCCGCGCGACGTGTCGGACCTTTGGGGCTTCATTGCCGGGCTGGACCATGCCAGCGTCATGGCGCTGTTCGCCCATTGCGCCGCGCAGACCGTCAATGCGGTCAAGGTGCCGTGGGAGCAGCACAAGCGCCGCGCCCACGAAACGGCGGACAGGCTGGCGACGGCGGTTGCGCTTGACATGACGGCGCACTGGACGCCCACCGTGCGGGCCTATCTCGGTCGCGTGACCAAGGCTCATATCCTCGCCGCCGTGCGCGAACCCCTTGGCGACGAGGCAGCCGAGCGTATCGCGGGCAAGAAGAAGCCGGAGATGGCCGAAGCCGCCGAACGGCTTCTGGCCGGAACCGGATGGCTTCCGCCTCTGTTGCGCACCGAGCGGCCTGCGTGGCTGGCCGACGCGCAGCAGGAGGCACCCGCCATGGAGGCCGAAGTTCTGCCGGAGGCCGACAACGCCGAAACCGTGGAGGACGAGCCTTTCACCGTCGCGGCGGAATGAAGCACCGGCCGGGATCGCGTCAGCGGTCCCGGCCTTCAATTGGAAAAAAATCCGGCCGCGCGGCTACCCCGCGCGGCCGGATGACCTCGACAGATGAAGGACATAGAGGCACCTTTAGAGCGCGCAGCAGTTTTCGTAACGATTGCACGAAAGGCGGTGCAGTAGGACAAAGGTAAAGATCATGGTCGCAGTCATGTTCATGAGCGTAGCGCTGGTCGCGCTTCTTTGTGTCATCGCTTATACGCTCGCCGTCTATGCGCTGCCTTTCATGCTTGGTCTGACCGCCGCGCAATTCGCCTACCAGACCGGCTCCGGCCTGATCGGCGCGGGACTGGTCGGCCTGTTCGCCGCAGGCATTGCCTTCGGCGTTCTGGCGGTGCTGTTCGAGACGATTCGCATTCCCATCGTCCGCCTGATCGTCGCGCTGATCTTCGCCGCCCCCGCTGCCGTTGCGGGCTATGCGCTGGTCCATGGCGTCACCAAGGAAGCCGTGCCGTCCGACATCTGGCGGCAAATCTTCTGTGTCGTCGGAGGCGGTTTCGTGGGCATGTCCGCCTTGGCGCGGCTGGCGAGCGGCGTCGGCCAGCCCGCCAGATAGAGGGGCACCTAGCCGAAGCCCGCGACCACCGTTTCGATAGGCAGGAACAGCGTCCGGCTGTCCTCGGGATATTCGATGAACTCCGCGCAGCGCAGATAGAAGCGTCTGGCGGCATCGTCCTTGGCCTGGACCATCACAGCCCCAATGCCGATGCTTTGCGAGGCCAGCGCGATCCGGCGCAATGCGTCCGAAAGCAGGTCCGCGCCGAGACCCTTGCGCGCATGGTCAAGACTGACAGCCAGCCGACCGATGATCGAAACCGGAATCACGTCCGGGGCGTTGCGCCTCACCTTACCGGGAGCCGCTCCCCGTTCGACCGATCCCGCTGAAATGCAGAAATAGCCGACGACCCGATTGCCCTCGCACACGACGTATGTGCGCGAGAACCGGCTTTCGTTCTTCAAGGCCCGATGACGCAGCCAGTCATTCAGCACCGGCTCGCCGCAGTCGAACTCGGAAAGATCGTGTTCAGCAGCCAGGGGAACAGGAGGCGATAGCGGCAATTCGGGATCGTCCGCCGCTTCGTCTATTTCTGCCATGCCGGGGTCCGGCGTAGCAGAGCCTTGAGCTTAGGCCCCGGTGCAGGCGGATTGTCGAGCGCCCGCATGAAGGCGTCGTAGCGTTCCGGATCGAGTGTGAACAGGCGCTGGTCGAGCAGCACATCGACCGCCTGTCGCCTCGCGCTCTCCACCATGAACTCGGTGCGCGTCTTGCCGAGGACCGCCGCCGCATCGTCGATGAGCTGGCGGGTGTCGGTCTCGATCCGCAAGTTGATGCTGCCCTTGGCCTCGGACGTAGATGCGCGGGCCGCGACGGCAGGAGACGCGGAGCGGGTAGATTCGGAAGGGGCGAGACGAGTTTTTGCCATGACCGCAATATGGGTGAACGTATCTACAGTGTCAATACATGGAAATGTCGATAAGGTTTGGGCGTTGCCCTTCGGGCCGGGCTTTCGGCTTCGCCGGAACCACGCCGTCGGCGCGTTTCCGCCATTCGGCTTCAATCCCATAACGCGAAGGGTGGCGTCGGCCATTTCGCAGATAGCCCCATCCGGTTGAGCAAGGCTGTATCGGAAGGCCGGTCATGGTCGCCATGGCAAGCCTATGATGGGGTTGGGCTGTCCGTCCGCATCGACTGGCAGCCGGATCAGCGCTGGGAAGCTCGGATCATCCGCTTGGCACAGGCATGGCAGACGTCCCGCACGCGATGTTTCGGCCATACCGGATACGGCAGCATCGGCGAAGGTCAGCCGAAGCCGCACCCGCTGTCGCCCCCGCTGGCGATAGGCGAACGGCCTTGCCGGTCGGGTCAGGGAAGACGGCGGCCACAGAACCACGCAAGCATCCCCGATCCCGGCGAGGCGCGGGACGGGCGCCATTGCCGTATTCCCCTTGATTACCTGTTTGGGCGCTCCATCCGCGTCCTCGATTGGCACGGTCTGACCGAAGACCGCCGCCGCTGAAGCGGCGTCTCGCTCGTCTTCCCGCAACGTCCGTCGCCAACTTTTTTCCGCCGCCTTCGGCTTTGCATCGCGAGGCAAAAAAGCCGTCGCCGGCCGCCCTCCACTCCGTTCCAGCCCCGAGGGGTGCGGGGCCGATCGTCCCCGGTTTCACGACCACCATCGAGGTCGCAATGGTGCGACCCGACAGGAAAAGGAATACGACAATGGCGACCATCGGCACCTTCACCAAGAACGAAAACGGCGCGGGCTTCGCTGGCTCGGTCAAGACCCTGACCCTCAACGTCAAGGCCAAGTTCACCGCCACCGAGGGCGACAGCGAGCGCGGCCCCGACTTCCGCATCTTCGCCGGCGCCACCGAGTTCGGCGCGGCCTGGAAGAAGATCGCCCGCGAGACGCAGCGCGAATACCTCTCCGTCAAGCTGGACGATCCGAGCTTCCCGGCGCCGATCTACGCCAGCCTGGTCGAAGCCGAAGACGGAAGCGGTCACAACCTCATCTGGTCCCGCCGCAACGGCGACTAAGACCGGCCCCCCGGAACAGCCCCGCTCACCCGAGCGGGGCTTCTTTTTTGCTCATGGCCGCCGCCTGTCAGGGAATACGGAGATCGGGATTCACGGCTCTTCGGTTTTCAGACTTGACGTATCCCGATCGGATCTTCTCCCCGGCTACCGCTTCACTCTGGCCGGGCTGTTGCTTGGGGGCGCCGCCCCCTGGCGCGGCGCAAGGGAGCCATGACGGTATCCCCAGCCTTCCTCCACTTCGTTCCTCGTTCCGTGCAGGCCGGGTGATCCCCCTCCGTCACGGCCCCCTTGCGCCTTGCACCCCCCGGTCTCGGCGACGGCCAGGGTTGCAGCGCAGCGCTGCGCTCCAACCCAGACCCATAAGGATCAAGATCATGACCTATCATCACCTTGCCACCCGGTTCGGCCGCAATTCCCATCAGATCACCGGGCGGGAAGCGCTCGACAACGAAGCTCTTTACCGACACGTCCCGTCCATCTTCGCCCGCGAGGCGCATGACAGCCGCTCGGAGCGTTACGTCTATGTCCCCACCATCGACATCGTGGAGGGGTTGCGGCGGGAAGGATGGTTCCCGTTCTTCGCCGTGCAGTCCGTTCCGCGTGACGGCAGCCGCCACGGCCACGCCAAACATATGCTGCGCCTGCGCCGCGATGACGGCATTGGCAAGCAGGAGGCGGCGGAAGTCATCATCGTCAATTCCCATGACGGAACCAGCAGCTACCAGATGTTTGCCGGGATGTTGCGTTTCGTCTGCACCAACAGCCTTGTGGCGGGCGAGCGGTTTGAGGACGTTCGCGTCCCCCACAAGGGCAATATCCAGCATGACATTATCGAAGGCGTCTATACCGTTGCCGAGGACTTCCCGCGCCTGATCAACGCCAGCGAAACCATGAAGGAAATCCAGCTTGGCGAAGATGAGCGCCGCGTTCTGGCCGAGGCCAGCCTTGTCGCCCGCTACGGCGAAGAGGAAAGCCCCGTCCGCCCTGATCAGATCATCCAGCCGCGCCGCCGCGAGGATGCCGGACAAAGCCTCTGGATGACCTACAACACCATTCAGGAGAACATGATAAGAGGCGGCTTGCATGGGCAGCGGCGCAATGCCGAAGGCCGCATCCGCCGCAGCCAGACCCGCCCCATCAACGGCATCGACCAGAATGTGACCCTCAATCGCGCGCTCTGGACGCTGGCCGAGGGCATGCAGCGATTGAAGACGCGATGACCGTCATGCCGTAGAGCCGGAAAACCGGCTCTACGGCTTTCCGCTTTTCAGGCTTTGCGCTTCCACCATTTTTCCGCCGATCCGGCTTTGCGGATCGGCGGCGCGGCCATGCCCAAAACATAGCCGCCGCTCGCCGGGCTATGCCCGGCTCGCGAAGCAGGCTAAGCACGGTTAAGAAGAAAATAACTAATAAACTGATCGGGTTACTCGAACAAGGTTCCGTATCAAAGCAACTACAGTTAGCTCCCCAAATCCGGCAGGCTTCCCTTTCGGGCCTCTTCTGGATGCCCACGATTCGGAGGAAACGCCATGCTACGCATCGACTGGCGTTCACCGGCAGCCTATGGGGACATCAGACATCTTCCCGCTGCCGGTTTCGCTTGGGAATATCTTCGTCGCAATGACGAATATCGGCATGATTTCCAGACCATCGCCCTGACCGGAAAACCCGGTGCAAGGCAGTTGGAGAGATTTGCGCAACGCTGGGGGTTGCGATTTCCCGAGCGACCCCGACGCATCGCCTGATCAACTATCCCTGTTCTGGTCTCCACGCCTCCAGCCACAAGCGATCAAGCTCTCGCCTGCCGAACAAGAGGACGCAGAGACTGAGCCGATGGTCACGCTCGCCCATCTCGCCGGCCTTAACCTGCGCCGCGCGGCCGATGGCTGGCACGGCGTGTGGCAGATAGACGACATCACTCACCAGTTCTGGCTGTCCGATGCGGTGCCGAATACGGCGGCTTTCTATGCCGTGACTTTGCCGTTGGATTCATTTCTGGAGCTTCGCATCCACGCCACGCGGCGGCTCTGGCGATCCCTGGCCCGGCGACCACCTGGCCTGCCCATCGGTATCCTGCCCGAGCAACTCCGGGAATGGCACATCCTGTCCCTGCGCGCGCTGGATGCGAACCTGCGAGGCGAGAGCTACCGAACTATCGCGGAAGTCCTGCTCGGTTTCCGCGGCACCAAGGAGGATTTTGAAAGTGACCCGAGCAAGAACAAGGCGCGTCGCCTCGTCGCGCATGGCATCAGGATGATGCGCGGCGGCTATCGGCTCCTGCTGCACTATCCGGTCAAAGTCGGCAAGCGATAGCCCCACGGCATCACGCCTTGTTGGCGGCTGCCTGTTCCAGTATCCGCTTGTAGCCCTCGCGCGAGAGCCATTGCGCACGTTCGAGATGGCTTTGCCAGCACCGATAGCTGCGCAGTTCCTCCGCGACCGGATCGCGGTGGAGCACGATCTTAGCTACTTCCTTCCACTCCGCATCCTCAGCTTTGGCGTCGAGGAGCCGCAGATAGGTCACGAAATGCCGCTCGTCATATGTGGTGATCCCATCGCCCGTCGGCGCCACGTCATCCACATCGGGATCAAGTTCAACGGGAACCCGCATCGTCATTCCCCTTCCTTCAGGAGAGCGCCTGCGGTACGCCCCCGCAGATAAGACTCTCTGACTCCTGGTGATCGGGGAGTTAGTAACCGTGACTAGACGGCCCCATGGCCTTTAGCTCGGAGAGCCTGTTGTATACGCCACAGGCTCCCCGACCATAGGGTCAAGGAGTGTGGTGCCGTCACGGCCGGCACCAACCGCTAGTCAGGGGTTACTACGCCCCCGGAGCAGCGCGTCTGCTCCGTTGGCACATTTAGCCGACCCGCGCGCGATTGTCTCGACCAATTCCGCGCAACGCGCAATCACACGCTGAAATCTCTCGGCTTTTTCGGCCTGATAGTCGCCCTAGCAGGGGTGCCGCCAGCGCATAGGCTTAAATGCGGCACGCTACAGGCCGCCGGTCCTCCGCCACGGTTCGCCACAGCCCGCTGTCGCTTCCGACAGCCGCCTGTCTGACGAATCCGAGGTGATCCCATGGCCATTCGCAACGCGGACCTACCACCGCGACTTCTACGCACCAAGGAGGCCGCGCGCTTTCTCGGTATTTCGCTCCGCACCCTTGAGAAACACCGGACCTATGGCACCGGACCGCTCTATCGCAAGATCGGCGGCCGCGTCCTCTACGCCGTGCGCGATCTCGAAGCCTGGAGCGCAATCGGCACGCGCAAATCCACCCGCGACAAGAGCGCCGGCACGGTCTTTCCCGCGCGCCCGCTGACACCCGCAGAGCGGGATGAACTCTGAATGCTGCGCGACGACGATCATGTCCCGGCGCAGCCAAGCGACGCCAGCGAACGCACGCGCCTTGACCCCTTCGTGGTCGCGACCGGCGACGCCGCGCCGCGCGACCAGCGCGACTTGATGGAACGGCCCTTCTTCTCGCTGGCGAAGCGGCCGCGCACCGCGCCAATCCTCTACCGAGCGGCCGATGTCGAGGTGCAGGTGCTCGCCATGCCCGAGCACGGCATGGCGACGATCTGGGATGCCGATGTCCTGATCTGGGCCGCCTCGCAGATTGTCGCAGCCGAGAACAACGGCTTCCGCACGTCGCGCTTCTTTCGTTTCATGCCCTATCAGCTCCTGCGCGCCGTTGGGCGGGCGACGGGCAACCGCGACTATCTGTTGCTCAAGGCGGCGCTCGCGCGCCTGCAATCCACCGTCATCGCCACCACCATCCGCAACGGCAAGCATTGGCGTCGCCGTCAATTCTCCTGGATCAACGAATGGGAGGAGATGACGACGCGCGCCGGCCGCGTCGAAGGCATGGAATTCGTCCTGCCGGAATGGTTCTACAACAGCGTCATCGACCGCTCGCTGGTGCTCACCATCGACCCGGCCTATTTCCGGCTGACCGGCGGCATCGAGCGCTGGCTATATCGCGTCGCCCGCAAGCACGCCGGTCGCCAGCCCGAGGGCTGGGCGTTCGAGATTTCCCACCTTCACCAAAAATCCGGCAGCGCGGCACGGCCGTCCGACTTCGCGCTCGACTTGCGCCGGATCGCGAACCGCCAGCCGCTACCCGGCTATTGCCTTCAGATCGAATGGGAGGACGGGCGTGAATTGCTGCGCTTTCTCCCTGAAAAACAATTCACAGTGCCTGTGGACAAGCATGTGAATCCTATCGGGACATTAGGCGCACGCAGTATCGGGACATTAGGCGCAAATTTCGCGCGGGACTCTATAGAAGAATCTAACAGAGAATCTAACTCTTCTTCTTTGACGCGCGCGCACGCGATCCGTGGTGCCGGTGCCACCCGGCGAGGTGCGCCATGATCGTCGCGCTCCTCAACCAGAAGGGCGGCGTCGGCAAGACCACGCTGGCGCTCCATCTCGCCGGAGCCTGGGCCGCTCAGGGACGGCGCGTCATCCTGATCGACGCCGACCCGCAAGGCTCCGCGCTCGACTGGTCGCAGACGCGCAGCCATGAGGGCCTGCCGAGGCTGTTCAGTGTCATCGGCCTAGCCCGTGACACCTTGCACCGCGAAGCCCCGGAGCTGGCGCGTGACGCCGATGTCGTCGTCATCGACGGGCCTCCCCGCGTCGCCGGTCTCATGCGCTCGGCGCTGCTCGCCGCCGATCTGGTGCTGATCCCGGTGCAGCCGTCCCCCTTCGACGGCTGGGCCTCGGCCGAGATGCTGGCGCTGCTCAGGGACGCGCGGATCTATCGGCCCGAGTTGGCGGCGCGGTTCATCCTCAACCGTTGCGGCGCACGCACCGTCATCGCTCGCGAGACGGCCGAGACGTTGGCCGAACACGACCCGCCTTTGCTCGCCACGACCATCGGCCAGCGCGTCGTCTTCGCCGACGCCGCGCGGTCCGGCCGGCTTGCCAGCGAGATCGATGGCGACAGCCCCGCCGCACGCGAGATCGCGGCGCTGGCCACCGAGATTGGCCGGCTGCGCATCGGGAGGACCGCGCCATGACCCGTGCGCCCGGAAAGTCTCGCTTCGCCTCGCGTCCGCGCGATCCCGAAAGCTGGATCAAGGCGGCCGACGCGCCGCCGGACAGCAAAGCCGCCGGCGAAGCGTTCACCGCCCGCCTGACCATCGACATCACGCCGGGGCTACGCGGCCGCATCAAGGTCGCGGCCTTCCGGCGCGGCATCACCGTCACCGACATGCTGCGCGGCCTTCTCGCGCGTGAGTTTTCACACTCCGAAGGAGATCCGACATGACCGGCAGTGCTCCCCGCCGCATGCACGGGCGTCCGCTGCTGGACGGACCCGCGCCATTCACCACACTCGTCGAGCTGACCTTCGATAAGCGCAAGGTCGAGCAGTGGATACGGTTCGGCCGCAAGAGCTACGAACAGATCATCGACCGCCGCCGCAGCGTCGTCGGCTTCGCGCCGAACAGCGTCTTCGCCTTCGTCCGCTGGGCGGCTGGCGAGCACGGCACGATCATTTCCCGGCTCGACATCGTGCGCGCTATCGGTCGCGGCGAGCCGTTCCAGACGTTGCCCTTCGTCCGGCCAGGCGGCGACATCCTGTTGCGGCTCGACGGCTGGCCGAAGGTGCAGCGCGCGCTTGCCGTCATCGACGCCGTGGAAGCGCTCGGCCTCAATCCGGTCGACGTATCGCCGGACTACTGGCGGCACGCGCACAACCGCCTGACTGCCAATCTGGAGCCGAGCGACTACACGCCGGAGCGACATGCGGCATGGATCGGGCGTCGGAGAATCGACCCGTGACGCGCCGCCGCTATGTCGCCGTCACGGCGCTGGCCGTTCTCGGCATCGCCACCGCAAGCGCGGTCGAGACGCCGACGAAACTCATCTGGAACGCAACCGCCAGCGCGCCGGTCGGCTTCTACACCGTCGAGCCGGCCGCCCGGATCGAGGTGCCCGATCTTGTCGCCGTCATGCCACCCGGCCCGCTCGCCACCTTTATGGTCGGGCGCGGCTATGTCGGGCGCGGTGTGCCTCTGTTGAAGCGCGTCGTCGGCCTGCCAGGGCAGCGGGTTTGCCGCGCCGGCCGCGCGATCACGGTTGACGGGATCGAGATGGCCGAGGCGCTGGAGCGCGACCGGATCGGCCGCGATCTGCCCGTCTGGCAGGGCTGCCGCACCGTCGCTCCCGGCGAAATTTTCCTCCTGAATTGGGAGGTCCGCGACAGCCTCGACGGCCGCTACTTCGGACCCATCCCCACAGCTTCCGTCATCGGTCGGGCAGTCCCGCTCTGGACCGATGAGGAAGGCGTCGGCCGCTACGAGTGGCGCGCGCCGACGCACTGACTTCGCGCTTCCCCCACCAACAAGGAGACTGACAATGCCTGCCAATATCTTTGAACCTACCGCCAACGGCTACGCCGGCCGCGTCAGGCTGTTCGGAATCGACGAGGCAATCACGCTTGTCGAAACCGAACCGAGCGACGCCGACAATGCGCCGGCCTATCGCATCCACCTCGACGACGAGGACGGCCCCGACATTGGCGGCGCGTGGAAACGTGTCGGCGAACGCGCCGGAGACTACATCGCCCTGGAGATCGACAGCCCGCTTTTCCCCGCGCTGTTTCGCCCGGCGCTGTTCCAGGCCGACGACGAGGGGCGCACCTTCCGGCTGGCGTGGAAACGACCGAAGGCGCGCGAGGACCGGAGCTGATCGGTGCGCGTTCCTCCCATCCCTTTGTTCGCGGGAAATCCGTCTCATCCCTTCGTCCCGCTCGACGACCAGACGGCCGGCGCGCGCAGCGAAGGTCAAGGGCGGCCCCCGGCCGGCGCTTCGCGCGCACCCTTTACCGAAGCGAGCACGCTGGCAGGCTGGCGTCGTGGTGGAGACAGGGCGGCATGGCGTTGTGCCTTTCTGTTGCTCGCCGGGGCGCTTTTCGTCTGCATGGGATCGGGCGTCGTGGTCGCGCAATCCGCGTCGGTCGCGCTCCTGATTGCCGCCGATCCCCATGCGGACCACATCGCGGAGGCGTCGCAGCGGTTCGGCATCCCCGAACGCTGGATTCGCGCCGTGCTGCGCGCCGAGAGCGCGGGCGACGTGCGCGCGGTTTCGTCAGCCGGGGCGATGGGATTGATGCAGGTTATGCCCGACACATGGGCCAGCTTGCGCGTCCGCTATCGGCTCGGCCGCGATCCCTACCAACCGCGTGACAACATCCTAGCAGGCACGGCCTACATGCGTGAAATGTGGGATCGCTACGGCAACGTCCCGGCCATGCTCGCCGCTTATAACGCTGGTCCCGGCCGTTATGACGAGCACCGTTCGACCGGCCGCCCGCTGCCCGCCGAAACCCGCGCCTATGTCGCGACGCTTGCGCCGATCCTTGGCGGCGTGGCGGCGTCCGATGCACCAGCTCGCCAGGCTGCACCGCCGCCCGACTGGCGCGAAGCACCGCTCTTTATCGTGCGCCCGAACGACAGCTGGGCCGCCATCATGCCGTTGTCCGAGACGCAATCCGGTGATGCTCGCGCGACCGTTCCGGTGCGCGATCAGACCGCTACGGAGCCGCAAGACGGCAGCATTTTTGTTGCCCGCGCGAGCGTCGGGGATACGCCATGAAGGTGGCGTTCCCGCGTTCGGCGGCGCTCGTTCCGGTGTGCAGGCAGGCAGGTTTGCGCTTAGCGGCATACCGGGCCGAAAGGGCAGAAGGGATCGAAGGAGCGGAGGGCAAGATAAAGGAACATGGCACCACGTCGCCAATGTTCTCGAAATTGTTGTTGTCTGCACACTGGTTAGGGGAGCCGCGAGCGGCACCCTGTTTTTGGATGGCGCGAGCCGTGATCTTGCGCAAAGCCTTGGCTTTGCTTGGTTTATACTGGCACCATGGCCGCCGATCGCGCGATTTCCCGGGGTTTTGGCCGGAGGCGCAGCCATGAACGCCGACGACGAGAACCGCTTCCGGCCCAAGCCCGGTCGCATCCGATCCGACACGCCGAAGGCGGGCAAGGCCAAGAGCTTCCTGACCCAGGCGAAGAAGCTCGCGCGCCAGCACAGCAATGCCCATCCCGAATACGCGCCGCGTCTCGGCTCACGCACGGCCGCGAAATCCACCGCCAAGGGTGGCAAGGCCGCGCAAGCGTCCGGCGGTCCTGGCGTCCGGCGAGGCCGTGGCGCGGCCTTCGTTCGCGCCCGCACCTTGTCGGGCGGCTGGCGGCACAGCGCGCCGGGAATACGCCGCGTTGTCGTCAAAACCCGCTACGTCCAGCAGGCTGGGAAGAACGGCAAGGCTGCCGCCCATCTGCGCTACATTCAGCGCGACGGCACCTCGCGCGACGGCGAGCGCGGCCAGCTTTATTCGGCGACCGAGGACCGCGCCGATGGCGACGCCTTCCTCGATCGCGGCAAGGAGGACCGGCACCAGTTCCGGTTCATCGTCTCGCCGGAGGACGGCGCGGACCTGACCGATCTGACCGCGCACACCCGCGATCTCATGCGCCAGATCGAGGCCGACCTTGGTACGAAGCTCGATTGGATCGCGGTCAACCACTACAACACCGGCCATCCCCATGTGCATGTCATCGTGCGCGGCAAGGACGACCTCGGCGAGAACCTTGTCGTCAACGGCGACTATCTCGCCAACGGCATCCGCGAGCGCGCGAGCGAGCTTGCGACGCTCGAGCTCGGCCCAGTGACCGAGATCGAGCAGACCCGCAAACTCTCGGCCGAGATCGATCAGGACCGTTTCACCCGCATCGACCGGGCGATGACCGAGGAAGCCGAAGACCGCTTCCTCGATCTGCGCCGCGAACCCGAGGACCCACGCCGCCAGTTCGACCGGACGCTGCGACTGCGCCGCCTGGGCAAGCTGGAGCAGATGGGCCTCGCCACGGAACACGCGCCCGGCGTCTGGGAGTTGAGCGAACAGATGGAATCGACCCTGCGCGGACTGGGCGAGCGCGGCGACATCATCCGCAACATGCACAAGGCGTTGAAGGCCGATGGCCTGGAGCGCGATCCCATGACCTTCCATATCCATGACGGGTCGCCCCAGACGCCAATCGTGGGCCGCGTCGTGGATAAGTATCTGACTGACGAATTGGGCGAGAACCTGACCGTCGTGGTGGATGGGATCGACGGCCGCACGCATCATTTCGCCGGCATCGACCCGGCCCGCGTCGAAGACGCGCGGATCGGCAGCATCGTTGAGATCGGCCCGGCCGACACCACGCAGCGCCCGTCCGACCGGACCATTGCCGCCATTGTCGAGGATGGCGTCTATCGCCCGAGCCGCCATCTGGAGCATGCGAAGTTCGAGGGGCGCGTTCCGGGCGGCGACTATGAGGGCTTTGTCGATGCCCATGTCCGCCGGCTGGAGGCGCTGCGTCGGGCCGGGATCGTCGAACGGATCGACGCCGACCAGTGGCGTATCCCCGAAGATTTTGAGAGCCGCGCCGCCGCATATGATGCCGGTCGCAATCGGCAGGCCAGCATTCGCGTCATCTCGACATTCAATCTGGAAAGCCAGATCGGGTCCGATGGTGCGACCTGGCTCGACCGGCGGCTGGTTACGCCTGACGCATCGGATCTCGCTCCCGCCGGCTTCGGGCAACAGGTGCGCGAGGCCATGAACCAGCGCCGGGAACATCATATCGAACAGGGCGACGCGACCCGCAGTCGAGACGGCCGCATCTTCTACCGACGCAATCTTCTCGCCACCCTGCGCGAGCGCGAGGTTGCCAGCGTCGGCGCGGAGATCGCCGCGAGCAAGGCGCTGCCGTTCCGTGCCGCCACGGACGGCGAGAGCGTGAGCGGCAAGTTCACCGGCACCGTGCAGCTATCCAGCGGCAAGTTCGCCGTCGTGGAGAAGAGCCACGAGTTCACCCTTATCCCGTGGCGGCCGGTCATCGACCGCCAGCTTGGCCGGGAGGTCATGGGCGTCGTGCAGGGCGGATCAGTGTCCTGGCAGCTCGGGAAAGCTCGGGGCTTGGCACTTTAGGTAGAGACTTGCCCCTCCCTAGCCACTCAAAAAAGGGCTTGAACCTCACGTGACGTGAGGTTGTATCCTGCCCAACGTCCAAAGCGATTGGAGGGCATGCATGCGGAGTCGTCGATGGCGCGTTGGCGAATTGGCAAGCGCCACGGGCACGACCGTCCGCGCCTTGCATCACTATGAGGAAGCCGGACTGCTTGCCGCAGCCGAGCGCACCAGCGGCGATCATCGCCTATACGACGAAGCCGGTGTCGAGCGACTTTACCGAATCCGTGCACTTCGCGGGCTCGGAATGTCGCTTGAAGAAATCAAGAAGGCGATTGAGGACGGCTCCATACTTGCCGATCTCCTGCGAACACACTTGAACCGAGTAGAGTTGGAAGTCGATCGCATTGTACGCCTGCGTGATCGACTTCGCAGCATCACACAGTCGGGGAAGCAAGTTAGCGCTGACGACTTGCTCGCAACATTAGACGCGATGTCTTGCGTAGAGAGGCATGTCCATGCACGCCGACGGAAGAAGAAAGCGAACGATAGCGATGTCGAATCGCAGTGGCGGATTCTAGCAGACCAACTCCGCGCCTGCATGAGCGGCGGTGAGCGTCCGTCGAGTAAGCGAACAATCGCGCTCGCTTCGCAGGCGCGTTCGCTGATGAAGTCTTTCGCGGACGGTGATGCAGAGGTTCTTAGCGCTCTAGCACGGTTACGAATAGCCGACCCTCCTAGAGACCTTGCGGGTTGGACCCCCGATCTCATTCGCTATCTAGATCGCGCCTTGGCGGCCTTGGATAAGCATCTCACCACTAAACTCGAACCGTAGGACTAATGAGGAATGTTGAACGAACAGATTGCTAAGGCTGTAGGCCCGGCGCACATAGACATCGCCTATGAGCAGCGAGGAAACGCAGGCGACCCTGCGGTTCTACTCATCATGGGACTTGCCGGACAGCTTGTGCACTGGCCCACCAGATTTCTAGATGAATTGGTCTCCCGTGGATTTCATGTCATCCGTTTTGACAATCGGGACTCCGGTCATTCGACTCATCTGCACGACGCGCCGAAGCCCGATCTCGCAGCGGCGTTTGCCGGAGACCTTTCCTCTGTCTCCTACACGCTATCCGATATGGCTGCCGATGCTGTCGGACTACTCGATTTTCTTGGCATAGAAGCGGCGCACGTAGTCGGAGCATCCATGGGCGCAGCAATTGCACAGACCATGGCCATCGAGCATCCAGCTCGTGTTCGCACACTTACTTCGATGATGTTCAGCACGGGAGGCAAAGGTGTCGGTCTGATGCATCCTGAAGCACAGGCCCTTTTTACCGACTCGCCGCCAACCACTCGGGAAGAAGCTATCGAACAGGCTATTCGTAGGGCGCCTAAGGTTAGATCGCCAGCTTATCCGACCCCGCCGCAGGAGATTGCAAATATCACAGGGCAGGCATGGGATCGTGACCATGACATACTCGCCACTGCACGCCAATCGGTTGCAACTGTCGCATCCGGGGATCGAACTGAAATGCTGCGTGGCGTAGCTGTCCCGACTCTTGTCATTCACGGAACAAAGGACACGATATGCGACGTGAGTGGAGGCCAAGCTACTGCTGCGGCGATTCCCGGCGCTGAACTCGTGCTCTTTGAGGGTATGGCCCATGATTTTCCCGCCGCGTTAGCGGGTCGCATTGCCGACTGCATTGCCGCCACGGTCCAACGCGGCAAGAAGCGCTAGGCGAGTGTGCCGATGGCCAACCTCAGTGTCTTGAGATGAGGGAGTTCGGAAGAGTTGGTCATCGGCTCTCAGCAACCCCGTCATCTTCGCACAACTGGTCGGGCATCTATGCTCGGCTCACGCATCAACCTGCCATCGCTGATACAGACGCTCGCCGTCGCCGAGCATTTGAATTTTCGCCATGCGGCCCATGCGCTCGGCGTCAGCCTGTCGAGCGTCAGCACCCGCGTAAAGGCGCTGGAGGAAGACCTTGGTGTCCTGTTGTTCGAGCGCCATGCGCGAGGCGTCCGGCTGACGGAAGCCGGTCGCCGCTTCGTCGAGCATGTAGCGGTGGGCGTCGATCAAATCGACCATGCCGTGAAAACGGCTGGCATGGCGGCATCGGGGGAGTGCGGCCGCCTGCGCCTCGGCGTTCATGCCTTCATCCCCGGTAGCTTCCTCGCAGAGTTGATCGAGCGATACCGCACCGAGCATCCAGGCATCGAAGTCGAGATCACGGAAGGCACGGCCCGCGATGCCGTCATGCAGCTTCGCGCCGACCGGCTGGACATCGTGTTCGTAGCCGGCAGGCCCGAACTGCCCGATTGCCATGCCCGGCGAATCTGGACCGAACCGCTTCTGGCCGCGCTGCCGGAGCGGCATCCACTCGCCGGACAGTCCACCGTCACATGGGCCGACCTTGCAGGTGAGACCTTCCTCGTCCGCTATGGCGGCACCGGGCCGCAGGTGCATGACCATATCGTGCTGCGCCTCGCCGGGCGCTGGTCGGCGCCGTCGATCCTTCGTTTCGATGTCGAGCGCGGCACGCTGCTGTCGATGGTCGGACAAGGCTTCGGCATCACCGTCACGGGTGCGGCAACGTCGCTTCTGCAAACATCAGGCGTTGTTTTCTTGTCCATCACGGATGAGCCCGAGCCAGTTGCATTCTCGGCCATCTGGTCGCCGTTCAATCAAGGCGCGGCCCTCCGAAACCTGCTCACCCTTGCCAGCGAAATGGCCCGGCAAGTCCGCACCGGCTGAATTTCTCCGCGATTCGTTTCGACCATCCTTGTAAGACACCAGCGCGGGCGGCTGCCCTGACGCAACCCGTCCTATTTGCCGCCGATAGTATCCGGCAGCCCTCCCGCATCATCTTTCCTGTTGCCTGTCCCGATTTTGCCTACTCTCTGATCGGCTCCGTCTCTTTTGCCGACTGGAGTCCGTATGCGCGGAGGCCGAATCCTATGGGGTCAGATCGCCGTGGTTTTCACCATCGTTGTGGTGACGACGTGGGCGGCGACGCAATGGACCGCCTGGCGGCTCGGCTTTCAATCCCAACTCGGCAATCCATGGTTCGAGTTGGCCGGCTGGCCGATCTACTATCCGCCTGCACTGTTCTGGTGGTGGTATGCTTTCGACGCCTATGCGCCTTCGATCTTTGTCGAGGGCGGCGGCATCGCGGCGTCGGGCGGCCTCACGGCCATAGCCGCCGCCATCCTCATGTCGATCATTCGGGCGCGGGAAGCCCGAAACGTCGCGACCTATGGTTCGGCGCGATGGGCGGAGGACAGGGAAATCCGCACCGCCGGATTGCTCGGCCCCGATGGCATCGTGCTCGGCCGCTACGACTGCGACTACCTGCGCCACGACGGGCCGGAACACGTCCTATGTTTCGCGCCGACGCGCAGCGGCAAGGGTGTCGGCTTGGTCGTTCCCACCTTATTGACATGGCCGGGCTCGGCCATCGTCCACGACATCAAGGGCGAGAACTGGACTCTGACAGCAGGCTTCCGGGCGAAGCACGGCCGCGTCCTGTTGTTCGATCCGACCAACGCCAAATCCTCGGCCTACAACCCGCTGCTGGAGGTGCGGCAGGGTGAATGGGAAGTCCGCGACGTGCAGAATATCGCAGACATATTGGTCGATCCCGAAGGCAGCCTCGACAAACGAAACCACTGGGAAAAGACATCGCATTCGCTGCTTGTCGGCGCGATCCTGCATGTCCTCTACGCGGAGAAGGACAAGACGCTGGCAGGCGTCGCCAACTTCCTGTCCGATCCACGCCGTCCGGTGGAAGCCACCTTACGCGCGATGATGGACACGCCGCATCTCGGAGAAGCCGGCGTCCATCCCGTCATCGCGTCGTCGGCGCGAGAACTGCTGAACAAGTCCGAGAACGAGCGGTCGGGCGTGTTGAGCACGGCCATGTCGTTCCTGGGCTTATATCGCGATCCTGTCGTGGCCCGTGTAACGGCACGCTGCGACTGGCGCATCGCCGATCTGGTCGGCACCCTGGAGCCGGTCACGCTCTACCTCGTTGTGCCGCCCTCCGACATCAACCGCACCAAGCCTCTCATCCGGCTCATCCTCAACCAGATCGGGCGCAGGCTGACCGAGGAATTGCATACGTCCGGCAAGCGTCATCGCCTGCTCTTGATGCTCGACGAGTTTCCGACGCTCGGTCGTCTCGACTTCTTTGAATCCGCGCTGGCCTTCATGGCCGGTTACGGCCTCAAGAGCTTTTTGATCGCGCAGTCGCTCAACCAGATCGAACGCGCTTATGGGCCGAATAACTCGATCCTCGACAACTGCCATGTCCGCGTCGCCTTCGCCACCAACGATGAGCGCACGGCGAAACGGATCAGCGATGCGCTCGGCACCGCGACCGAGCTACGAGATTCCACCAACTACGCTGGGCACCGACTCGCGCCGTGGTTAGGGCATCTCATGGTCTCGCGACAGGAGACTGCCCGGCCGCTCATGACGCCCGGAGAGATCATGCAGCTTCCGCCGACCGAGGAAATCGTCATGGTCGCCGGCACGCCGCCGATCCGGGCAAAGAAGGCGCGCTACTTCGAGGACGCACGGTTTCAGGAACGCCTCCTACCGCCGCCCGATCTGGCATCCGTTCCGTCCGCGCCAAACCCATCATCCGACGACTGGTCGAGCCGCGTAGTGACGGCAGCAAAGGCCACGCACACGACCGCAAACAGTGGGAGCGAGGGCGATCCTGACAATGCCGGCATCCGCCGCGAGCCGGAATTGCCCGAGCATGAGGAAATCGTTGCGCTGCCACACCCGCCCGACCAGGAGTTCGATTTGCTGGACGACGAACCGGACGTTGACGCGGCCAAGGCTCGCGCCATGCGTTCGCGTATGCGGACGGTGGCGCGGCAAGCCTCGCTCGACCCCGGCGACGGCATCGAGCTTTGAAGGACACGCCGATGACCAGCCGAACCCGCATGAACGTCTATTTCGACCCGGACTTGCTCGCCCAGGTCGAGGCGCTGGCGCTGCGCCGGCAAGTGTCCAAGTCCGCCATCGTCGAGGCCGCCGTCGCATCCTTCCTGTCCGGCGACACGTCGGATCGGCTGGAAGCGGCCATGTCGCGCCGCCTCGACAAGCTCGGCCGTCAGATCGACACGCTCGACGAAGATCTCGCCGTGCTCGGCGAGACCGTCTCGCTGTTCATCCGCATCTGGCTTGCCTCCACGCCGCCGCTGCCGGAGAGCGCGCAAGCCTCCGCCCGCGCGAAGGGAGCCGAACGGTTCGAGGGCTTCATGCAGTCGCTCGGCCGGCGTCTGGCGACCGGCGACAGATTCCTCAAAGAGCTGTCGCGCGATGTCGATTCGCTTCAAGATCGTCCATCGCAAGATCAGTGCGAGACGGATCGAGACCATACCTGAATATTCAATCCATCCTATTCGCCGCCGATGGCCGCCGATCACCGCACCCTCTTCGATAGTTGTTGAATAGGCCCGATTTCAGGCTCTTTTAATCGACCCCGTTGCGGGGACCATCTGTTGCGCCCCGTCAGGAAACGGGGCCGATATGACTGCCACTCACCACAAACCGGAAGCGATCCAGCGCGGCGCGCGGATGCTGCGCACCGCGCTCGGCGCGGCCATCGCGCGGTATCTCGAAGACCCGGCCGTGGTCGAGGTCATGCTGAATCCAGACGGCCGGATTTGGGTGGACCGGCTGTCCGAAGGGCTGGCCGATACGGGTGAGATGATGTCCGCCGCTGATGGCGAACGCATCGTGCGCCTGGTCGCCCACCATGTCGGCGCGGAGGTTCATGCCCGCAGCCCTCGCGTCTCGGCCGAGCTGCCCGAGAGCGGCGAGCGGTTCGAGGGGCTATTGCCGCCCGTGGTCATCGGCCCGACCTTCGCCATCCGCAAGCCCGCCGTCGCGGTGTTCACGCTCGACGACTATGTGGCCGCAGGCATCATGACCGCCGACCAGGCCGCGACGCTGCGCGCGGCCGTCGCGTCCCGCGCCAACATCCTCGTGGCGGGCGGGACATCGACCGGCAAGACCACGCTCACCAACGCGCTGCTCGCCGAGGTGGCGAAGGGGTCGGATCGCGTCGTCATCATCGAGGATACGCGCGAGCTGCAATGCCGCGCCGAAAACCTCGTCTCCATGCGGACGAAAGACGGCGTGGCGACGCTATCGGATTTGGTCCGGTCTTCGCTGCGCCTGCGCCCCGACCGCATTCCCATCGGTGAGGTGCGCGGCGCGGAAGCCCTCGACCTTCTGAAAGCGTGGGGCACCGGCCATCCGGGCGGGCTTGGCACCATTCACGCCGGCTCCGGCATCGGCGCGCTCCGCCGCCTTGAACAGCTCATTCAAGAGGCCGTCGTCACGGTCCCGCGCGCCCTGATCGCGGAGACCATCGACCTTGTTGCCGTCCTCTCCGGGCGCGGTTCCGCGCGCCGGCTGGCCGAACTCGCCCGCGTCGAAGGGCTCGGCCCGGACGGCGACTACCGCATCACCCCAGCCACCAACCCCAGCACAGGAGACCCTTCATGATCCACACGCTTTCGCGCGGCTATCGCCTCGTTGCGACCGCCGTAACCACGCTCACCATCAGCACCATGTTCGCACCGGCCGCCCATGCGTCCGGCTCCTCAATGCCGTGGGAAGCACCGCTGCAATCCATCCTCGAATCCATCGAGGGGCCGGTCGCAAAAATCATCGCCGTAATCGTTATCATCGCAACCGGCCTCGCACTGGCCTTCGGCGATACCTCGGGCGGCTTTCGCCGACTCATCCAGATCGTCTTCGGTCTGTCCATCGCCTTCGCGGCATCGAGCTTCTTCCTGTCGTTCTTCTCGTTCGGCGGCGGGGCGCTCGTCTGATGGCGGGCGGTTTCGAACAGCTCGACGCGGTGCCGGGCTTCACTGTCCCGGTCCACCGGGCGCTGACCGAGCATATTCTGCTCGGCGGCGCACCGCGCTCCATCGCCATCATGAACGGGACGCTGGCCGGGGCCGTGGGCCTCGGCCTGCGCCTCTGGCTGGTCGGCCTCGCCATATGGGCGGTCGGTCATTTCGCGTCCGTATGGGCGGCGAAGCGCGATCCCCAATTCGTCGAAGTCGGGCGGCGGCATCTTCGCATCCCCGCGAACCTTTCAGCGTGAGGGCGCGTCCATGATGAACCTCGCCGAATATCGCCGCACCGCCAGTCGCCTTGCCGACTATCTGCCCTGGGCCGCGCTTGTCGGCCCTGGCGTCGTCTTGAACAAGGATGGGAGTTTTCAGAGGACGGCGAAGTTTCGCGGTCCCGATCTGGATTCCGCCGTCGCGGCCGAACTGGTCGCCGTCGCCGGCCGTATCAACAACGCCTTCCGCCGTCTCGGATCGGGCTGGGCGATTTTCGTGGAGGCGCAGCGCACCGAAGCCGCGACCTATCCCGACAGCACCTTTCCCGATCCGGCATCCGGGCTGCTCGACGCCGAACGCAAGGCCGCATTCGAGGAAGCCGGCGCGCATTTCGTGTCGGGCTATTTCCTCACCTTCCTCTATCTACCTCCCGCCGAGGACGTCGCCCGCGCCGAGACATGGCTTTACGAGGGCCGCGAGCAATCGGGCGTCGATCCCCATGAGGTCATGCGCGGTTTCATCGACCGCACCGACCGCGTGCTCGCCTTGCTCGACGGCTTCATGCCCGAATGCGGTTGGTTGAGCGACAGTGCGACGCTGACCTATTTGCACTCGACGGTTTCGACCAACCGGCATCGCGTCCGGGTTCCCGAAACGCCGGTCTATCTTGACGCGCTGCTCGCCGACCAGCCTTTGACCGGAGGGCTGGAGCCGCGCCTGGGCAACCAGAATCTCCGCATTCTGACTGTCATCGGATTCCCGACCGCGACGACGCCCGGCCTGCTCGACGATTTGAATCGGCTGGCCTTCCTGTATCGCTGGAGCACGCGCGCGGTCCTGCTCGACAAGACCGACGCGACCAAGCTGCTCACCAAAATCCGCCGCCAATGGTTTGCCAAGCGCAAGAGCATCGCCGCGATCTTGAAGGAGGTCATGACGAACGAGGCGTCTGCGCTGGTCGATACAGACGCCGCTAACAAGGCCGCCGACGCCGACATGGCCCTGCAGGAGCTTGGGGCCGACGTGGCGGGCATGGCCTATGTCACGGCGACCATAACCGTTTGGGACGTCGATCCCCGGATTGCCGACGAGAAATTGCGGCTGGCCGAGAAAGTCATCCAGGGCCGCGACTTCACGGCGATGGTCGAGACGGTCAACTCGGTTGACGCATGGCTCGGCAGCTTGCCCGGCCACGCCTACGCGAACGTCCGGCAGCCGCCCATCAGCACCTTGAATCTCGCCCACATGATCCCGCTTTCAGCGGTGTGGGCGGGGCCGGAACGGGACGAGCATTTCGGTGCGCCCCCTCTGCTTTATGCAAAGACCGAAGGCTCCACCCCGTTCCGGTTTTCCCTTCATGTCGGCGACGTGGGCCACACCCTCGTCGTCGGTCCCACAGGCGCAGGCAAGAGCGTGTTGCTCGCGCTCATGGCCTTGCAGTTCCGCCGTTACGACCGCAGCCAAGTGTTCGCCTTCGATTTCGGCGGCAGCATCCGTGCCGCGTCGCTCGCCATGGGCGGCGACTGGCACGACCTGGGCGGCGGGTTGACCGAAGGTTCGGACGTTTCCGTATCGCTCCAGCCGCTTGCCCGGATCGACGATACCTATGAACGCGCCTGGGCGACCGACTGGATCGTGGCCATCCTCATGCGCGAAGGCGTCACGATCACCCCGGAGGTGAAGGAACACATCTGGACGGCGCTGACATCGCTTGCCTCCGCGCCGGTCGGAGAACGCACCATCACCGGCCTTGCGGTGCTGTTGCAATCCAACGACCTCAAACAAGCCCTTCGCCCGTATTGCGTCGGCGGTCCTTATGGCCGGCTGCTCGACGCCGAGGCCGAGCACCTGGGCGCGGCCGACGTGCAGGCGTTCGAGATCGAGGGGCTTGTCGGCACCGGGGCTGCGCCCGCCGTGCTGGCTTATCTGTTTCACCGCATCGGCGACAGGCTCGACGGGCGGCCGACGCTTCTCATCATAGATGAAGGCTGGCTTGCGCTCGACGACGAGGGGTTCGCCGGCCAGCTCCGCGAATGGCTCAAAACGCTGCGCAAGAAGAACGCCAGCGTTATCTTCGCCACGCAAAGCCTGTCCGACATCGACAATTCAGCTATCGCGCCGGCCATCATCGAAAGCTGCCCGACGCGGCTGCTCTTGCCGAACGAACGCGCCATCGAGCCGCAGATCACGACCATCTATCGGCGATTTGGCCTGAATGACCGGCAGATAGAAATCCTCGCAAGGGCGACGCCGAAGCGGGATTACTACTGCCAAAGCCGCAGGGGTAATCGCCTCTTCGAACTGGGCCTGTCCGAAGTCGGCCTCTCGCTCTGCGCCGCATCCTCGAAAACCGACCAGACGCTCATTGCGCAGATCGTGGCCGATCACGGCCGCGACGGTTTCCTCGCCGCGTGGCTCGCGGCCCGCGAAGTGGGCTGGGCCGTCGATCTTCTCCCCGGCTTCCCGACGCTCATCCCCCAAACCGAAAAGGAGACCCAATCATGACCATTCGCCCTTTCAGCTCGCGCGCCGTCTTCATGGCCGCGACCATGCTCGCCGCGCCGCTAGTCGTGTCGTCGATGATCGCGACGCCCGCGCACGCCATCATCGTGTTCGACCCGTCGAATTATGCGCAAAACGTGCTGACCGCCGCGCGCTCGCTGGAGCAAATCACCCACCAGATCACCAGCCTCCAGAACGAAGCGCAGATGCTCATCAACCAGGCGCGCAATCTGGCGAGCCTGCCATATTCGGCGCTCCAGCAGATTCAGCAATCGGTTCAGAAGACGCAGCAGCTTTTGAACCAGGCGCAGAACATCGCCTTCAACGTCCAGCAGATCGACCAGGCGTTCCAGCAGCAATACGGCAACGTATCCATGTCGGCGAGCAACCAGCAACTCGTCGCTGACGCCCGCGCCCGCTGGAAAAACACGGTCGGCGGCTTGCAGGACGCCATGCGCGTTCAGGCCGGTGTCGTTGGCAACATCGACAGCAACCGCACGCAAATGTCGGAGCTTGTCGGCCGCAGCCAGTCGGCAACCGGCGCTCTCCAGGCAACGCAAGCGGGCAATCAAATCCTTGCCCTGCAATCGCAGCAGCTTTCCGACCTTGTGGCGCTTCTTGCAGCCAACGGCCGGGCGGGCGCGCTGACCGAAGCCGAACGGACGGCGGCGGCCGAACAGGGCCGCGAGCAACGCCGCCGCTTCCTTACGCCCGGCAGCGGCTACACGCCCGGCAACGCGCAGATGTTCAATAACGGCAATTGAGGGCGCAGCCATGGACGGCAAGATGCTGGCCCGGCTGGGCGCTATCGTATTCGTGGCCATCGCGATCACGGCGACGGCCATCGAAATGACCCGCAAGGAGGACGCGCCGGCATCGCCGCCGCGTCTTCTCCAGCCCGACCGCGACCCGCTGCGCGAAGGGCGGCGCCGGTGCCAGCAGCTTGGGGCAACGGCCGCCAGCGACGCGGAATGCCTGCGCGTATGGGCCGAAACTCGCGACCGCTTTCTCGACCGCACGCGCGCGCCGGCCGCGCCCGCTTCCAACACCAGCGAAGGGCGGTGACGCATGGGCGGCGCTGGCGTCATCGACAATTTCCTCGGCACCTTCACCCGCTACATCGACTCCGGTTTTGGGTTGCTCGGCGGCGAGGTCGCGTTCATCGCGACCACGCTCATCGTCATCGACGTGACCTTAGCGGCTCTGTTCTGGAGCTGGAGCGCGGACGACGACATTATTGCGCGGCTGGTGAAGAAGACGCTGTTCGTCGGCGTCTTCGCCTATCTCATCGGCAACTGGAACAACCTTGCGAAGATCGTTTTCGACAGCTTTGCCGGCCTGGGCCTGAAAGCATCCGGCACGGGCTTCACCGCGCAGGATTTGATGCGGCCGGGCAAGGTCGCGCAAACCGGCCTCGATGCCGCACGGCCTCTGCTCGATTCCATTTCCGATCTTATGGGCTGGGTTGCGTTCTTCGAGAACTTCATTCAGATCGCGTGCCTGCTGTTCGCCTGGGCGCTCGTCATCCTCGCCTTCTTCATCCTCGCCATCCAGCTTTTCGTGACGCTGATCGAGTTCAAATTGAGCACGCTGGCGGGCTTTGTGCTGATCCCGTTCGGCCTGTTCGGCAAGACCGCCTTCGTGGCCGAGCGCGTGCTTGGCAACGTGATTTCCAGCGGCATCAAGGTTCTGGTGCTCGCCGTCATTGTCGGCATCGGCTCGACGCTGTTCTCGCAATTCACGGCTGGTTTCGGCGGCCAGACGCCGAGCATCGACGACGCCATGGCCGTCGTGCTCGCTGCATTGTCGCTCGTCGGCCTGGGCATCTTCGGCCCCGGCATTGCTTCCGGCCTTGTCAGCGGAGGTCCGCAGCTTGGCGCGGGCGCAGCAGTCGGCACCGGACTTGCTGTTGGCGGCGCAGCACTTGCCACAGGCGGCGCGGCCGGACTTGCCGCGAAGGCAGGCGCAGCCGCCGTGCGCGGCGGCGCAACCGCAGCCGGCGCAGCATCCGCAGCCTATAGCCTTGGTTCGTTCGGTCAGTCCGGCGCGGCAGGCGTCGCATCCGGCCTGGGCGGCGTCGCACGTGCCGCAGGCAGCGCGGCCACGTCACCGCTTCGCCGGGCGGCAGCAAGCGTCAAATCCAGTTTCTCCGAAGGCGTGAAGGCCGGATTCGGCGCGACGGGCGGCACGCCGCCCGCAGGATCAGCCGGCAGCACGTCGGCATCCGCGCCGGCCGCTGGCGCATCGCCTGGCTGGGCGCAGCGGATGCGACAGGGCGGCCAGACAGCCCATGCCGTTCAGACCGCCGCGCACGCCGTCCGCTCCGGCGACAGCCACGCCTCCGGTTCTTCCGTCAACCTCTCTGAAAGCGACCGCACATGAGCATCTTCAAGCGACCCGCCGTGCATTACGGCAAGACCCCGCAATCCGAAACGCCTTATCAGAAGGCCGCGCAGGTTTGGGACGAGCGTATCGGCTCGGCCCGCGTCCAGGCGCGTAACTGGCGCTATATGGCGTTCGGCTCTCTCATCCTTTCGGCTGGCTTCGCGTCCGCGCTTGTCTGGCAGACCGCGCGGGGAACCGTCGTGCCTTGGGTTGTGCAGGTTGACCGGCTCGGCCAGGCGCAGGCCATCGCGCCGGCAACGGCCGACTATCGCCCGACCGACCCGCAAGTGGCGTGGCACCTTGCCCGCTTTATCGAGCAGGTCAGAAGCATTCCGTCCGACCCCATCATTGTCCGTCAGAACTGGCTTCGCGCCTATGAGTGGACGACGGATCGCGGCGCGGCGGCGCTCAATGACTACGCGAGGGCAAACGACCCGTTCACGAAAGTCGGCAAACAACAGATTTCCGTCGAGGTGTCGAGCGTCATTCGCGCCTCGCCCGACAGCTTCCGCATCGCCTGGACCGAACAGCACTATGAAGACGGCAAGCTCGCCTCGACAGAGCGATGGACCGCGATCCTGACCATCGTACTCCAGCCGCCTCGCGACGTCGACCGGCTCAAGAGCAATCCGCTCGGAATCTACGTCAACGCAATTTCGTGGTCGCGGGAAATGAGCCAATGAGCAAGGCTTTCCATAAACCCGCGCTTGCCGCCGTCATGCTGTCCGCGACCGCACTGGCCGGTTGCGCGACCTACAAGCCGCCGCAGATCAGCTATGACGCCAACGTGCCGCCGCTGCCGGCTATCCCCGCGGCCGTTACCGACGACCGGCCGCGGCCGATCCATATTCCGCCCGCCTGGACCGTTGCGCGCGGTGGCCAGACCGCCAGCACCGCGACAGGCCGCGTCGAGAACGCCAATGCCGCCGCCCGCGTGCAGCCGCGCCGTGAAGGCTATTACAACGCCATCCAGATTTATCCGTGGAGCGAAGGCGCGCTCTATCAGGTCTATGCCGCGCCCGGCCAGATCACCGACATTGCGCTTGAGCCGGGCGAGAGTCTGACCGGCGCGGGGCCGATTGCGGCCGGCGACACGGCCCGCTGGATTATCGGCGACACGGAATCCGGTTCTGGTGTCACGCGCCGCGTCCATATCCTCGTGAAGCCGAGCCGGCCGGACATTACGACCAATCTTGTCGTGACGACCGACCGACGCACCTACTTGCTCGAGCTGCGATCCGGCGAGAAGCCTTATATGCCTTCCGTCGCCTGGGCCTATCCGCAGCCACCGGCCAGCCAGCGCCAGGCCGTGCCCACCACGCCGATCATTCCGGCCGTCGCAACGCGCGACTACCGCTATGGCCTGACCGGCGACAATCCGCCGTGGAAGCCCGTCGCGGTCTATGACGACGGCCGCAGGGTCTATGTCGAGTTTCCGCGCGGCATCGTGCAGGGCGAAATGCCGCCGATCTTCGTGCTTGGCGCGGACGGCGAGGCGCAGATCGCCAACAGCCGCATCCATCAAAACGTCCTGATCGTGGACCGTCTGTTCGGCGCGGCCGAGCTGCGCCTTGGCGGCGGCAAGCAGCAACAGACCGTCAGGATTGTCCGCACGGACGGGAGGCCATCGTAATGACCGACACTGAAACCAATGCCGCACCGATGCGGCTTCGCGCGGAAGCCCCGCGCGTCACGCGCCTGTCCCGCAAGATGCTCGCTGGCGTCGGCGCGGTCGCGTTTCTCGGCATCGGTGGGACGCTGATCTACGCGCTCCAGACCCGCGATGCGGGACCGGGCGGCAAAGAACTCTATTCGACCGAGAACCGGCCCACGGCGGACGGCCTCGCCGGTCTGCCGCGCGACTATACCGGGCCAATACTCGGCCCCGCGTTGCCCGGCGACCTCGGCCGACCGATCCTCGACGCGCAGAACAGGGGACAGCCGGTTGCGCCGCCCGTCATGACGACGCCAGCCGTCGATCCCGAGGAGCAGCGCCGTCTCGCCGAGGAAGAAGCCGCGCGCGTAAGCCGTGTCTTCTTCCAGACCGCACCAGGCACGGGGACCCCTGCTAGCGCCGCTCCACCCGGCATGGCCGACCTGGGTCTCTCCGGGCAGACCGGCGCGACCGGCACGCAGAACCGGCACGCGACCTTCCTCAATGGCCCCGTCGATCGGCGCACTGTCGCGCCCGATCGCGTCGTGCCGCCGGCATCGCCCTATATCCTTCAGGCTGGGGCCGTCATACCGGCCGCGCTTATCACCGGCATCCGCTCGGACCTGCCGGGGCAGATCACGGCCCAGGTCACGGAGAATGTCTACGACAGTCCGACCGGCAGCCTTCTCCTTATCCCGCAGGGCACGCGCATCATCGGCCAATACGATGACGGCGTGACCTTCGGCCAGCGCAGGGTGCTGCTGGTCTGGAATCGCCTGATCCTGCCGGGCGGCCGCTCCATCGTTCTCGAGCGCCAGCCTGGCGCGGATGCGTCCGGCTATGCCGGGCTTGAGGATGGCGTCGATTATCACTGGTGGGATCTGATGAAAGCGGCTGGGCTTTCGACCTTGCTTTCCGTCGGCACGGAGCTGGCGACCGACGACGAGGACCGCCTGATCCGGGCCATTCGCGACGGCGCGCAGGACACCATCAATCAGGCCGGTCAGCAGATCATCCAGCGCCAGTTGCAGGTCGCACCGACGTTGACCATCCGGCCGGGTTTCCCAGTCAGGGTCATTGTGACACGCGACCTGATATTCGAGAATACAGGAGGTTGATGATGACGAAACTGAAGCTGGGGCCATTGCCCGACGACAAGCCCGTGAAGATCACGGTGGAGTTGCCTGCCGAACTCCATCGCAGCCTTGCCGACTATGCCGAGGTGCTGGCCCGCGAGACCGGTCAACCTGTGACCGATCCCGTGAAGCTGATTGTGCCGATGCTGGAGCGGTTCATCGCCACGGATCGCGGTTTCGCCAAGGCGCGGCGGACCGCTTCAGCCTAGATCGTGGCTTGCTTGCGCGCGATGTCCAGAAGCCCTCGAAGCGCCTTGCCGTTATTGTGTGGCGACCATACGGCCCCGAATGTGATCGGCTCCGGTTCGTCCATAATGGGGATGAAGGTGATACCAGACATGGTGATCCGGCTGGTAGCCTCACTGGCCAGCGTAACCCCATAATCGGCGGCAATCATCGACAAGAGCATGCAGCGATCCACGTCGCATCGCTGCACCTTCGGATGAAGGCCCCGTTCGGCGAACCTGCGCGCGATGTGGTCATGCTCCTGCGGTCCGGTCCCATCATAGCGAACCAGGAAGAGATCATCGCACAGATCGCGCCAGAACAGGCCTTTCGCATCCGCGCGAGGGTCGTTGTCCGACATGGCGACGAACAGGGATTCTGTCCAAAGCGGCCGCGAGTGGCAATCGGGGACTTCGGTTATCGCCGCCACAAAGGCCACGTCGAGCCGTCCGTCGCGCACCAGAAAGATCGCGTCTCGGGCTCGACCGTCGAACAGTTCCAACTCCACGCCTGGCCACTGTTTCCGGTAGCGGTGCAGCAACTCCGCCAGAAAGCCGGTAGCGATTGTCGTGGGCACGCCCATGCGGATGCGTCCGCACGCTCCGCCGCCGATCATGCCGGCGGTCTTTACCGCATAGTCGAGCTGCTCGATTCCATCGGCGACATGCACGAGAAAGAAGCGTCCAGCCTCAGTGAGCCGCACCCCTCGATGTCCTCGCTCAAACAACCGCACGCCCAGCGTTTCCTCCAATGCGCGAATACGCTCGCTGACCGAGGATTGGCTGACGCCAAGAGCGACGGCGGCATGGCGAAAGTTCAGGTGCTCCCCAACGGCTACGGCATGAATCAATGCCGCAAGAGGAATCCGCGTGCCGAGCACCTGATGCTGTCGGGTATGTTTGTCATCGATCTTCGACAGTTTTCTGCATGGCCGCCGCCTCATTCCGGCGCTCCATGGTCGAGCGCCGGTCTTGGCAGAAGATTGGTGACGATGTCATCCATCTCTCGTTGTGAGGCCACATCGAGATGAACGAACTCGGCGCTTCCTCCCTGGGCGACGCCTAGCCCGATACCGCTGGCAGCACCAGTAAAGCGTACAATATAACCGGAAAAATCATAAGTGACGTTCATTGCCGATTTCCCTTTATCGTAAAAAGCGAAGGACAAAACCTCGCTTACGGTCAGTAGGCGATCTCGCCATTGACTAGGCCTCCAGACGCCCCGGACAGTTCCCGCTGGAAGATCTTTCGCGCTTCGGGGCTAACCACCGACATCGGCGCCGCAACGACCGTCCTCGCTGCGGACCCGGCCAGATTGACGGTGCCGATTGCCGCCATCCCGACGTGGTCGGCCAATGTCACCTGGCCGCCCTCGAGGGATTGCCCAGCCAGACGTTTCCCAAGGAGCCCAATAATTTCCGGACTATCGGCAAAGGCGTTGTGACCGAGGGCGTCCTTGGAACGCACGGTGCTGGTATCGATCACTGTGATCCCAAGGCTTTTCAGCACGTCGGTATAAGCGGTGGTATCGATACCGCCGACACGGTTGACGCCACCAGAGATCCATCTCGAAACCTCCAGGGCACGATCGCGCGTCGAGGCAAAAATGGTGAACTGCGGCCGCTTCGGTCCCATCTCTATGAGCTGACGGCGGAAGACGTCGACATCGATATCGGGCGACGCCAGCACGACGTTGCGGACCTTCGCCGGGATCGTCTTTTCGCGCATCGCGATCCCACGCAGAGCCTCCGCTGTCAGCCATGTCCCCATGGAATGGGCAAGGATCGTGATATCGCCGACGTCAGGGCTGCGGGCAGCCTGGATGATCAAATCCTCCAGGGCACGGCGTGAATAGTTCGTGCTTTCCTTGTCGTAGAGATAGCCGAGAACGCTGGCACGGGAGGGCCAGGTGAACAGGATCGGCGCGGCATCGGTTCCCGCGTCGTGGGTGATCTGGGCAAAACGAAAGACAGCATCGGCATAGGTGTTGTTGAACCCATGCACGAAGATGATCACCTGTCGCTTTGCATTACGGTTCTTGCGAAACCAGTTGAGCGCCTGCTGCTCTGAGCTGACCTTCTCGTCCTTGAGCACGGCGAACTCTTTCTCAGGGTTCGGGGGCACGCGCTTCGGCCACTGGACCTCCCCGACCTTTCTATTCTCATCCGGCGGGATGGAAACGGTAAGGTTGTTCAGCGAGATCGCCGTTCCGCGCTCGCCGGAATAAAGCTCGCCGGGATCAGCAGCGGGTTTTCGGGTGGTTGCGACCAGCATGTCGACGCGGCTTATATCGTTGGTCGTCACCGCCACGGGCTGAAGGACATTCTCCGGCCGGCCGGCGCAGCCGCCGAGCAGGGAAATAAGTAGCGGAAACACCAAGATGCGCCTTTCCCATGCGCGCGAACTGAGCGGGCAGGCTTTGGGTGCCGCAACGACATCCCGCGACGAGGGCCGCTGCCGCGGGGTCGTAAAATCAATTGTTTTCGACATCGCGGGGAATCCTGAACCAGGTCACGTAGAGAGCGGGAAGGAAGAGCAGGGTCAGGACAGTTCCGACGACGATGCCGCCCATCATGGCGTAAGCCATAGGCCCCCAAAACACTTCATGAGAAATAGGGATCAATGCCAGGGTTGCCGCTGCTGCCGTCAACATGATCGGCCGCATCCGGTGCTCGGTCGCCTCGATGACCGCCTTCCAGGTAGGAACTCCCGTCTTCCGCAGGTCTTCGATCTGGACGATCAGAATGACCGAGTTGCGGATAAGGATGCCGATCAGAGCAAGAACACCAAGGATCGCGACAAAGCCGAGCGGCGCGCGGCTAAGCAGCAAAGCTCCGACGACGCCGATTAGGGCCAGCGGAGCAACCGAAAACACCAGGAACAGCCGGTGGAAACTCTGGAGCTGGATCATCAGCAGCGTGGTCATGACGAAGATCATCACCGGGACCACCATGATGATCGGCGCTTGCGACTTGGCGCTTTCCTCCACCGTTCCGCCGACCGCGACGTCGTATCCCGGCGGCAACGAGGCCTTCAGCTCGTCGATCTTTGCTTCGAGTTGGTTGACGACCGTTGCAGGCTGGGTGCTGTCGTTTATACCGGCCTTGATCGTAATCGTGGGAATGCGGTCGCGCCGCCAGATCGTCGGCTGCTCGAGCTCGTAATCGAATCTCGCAACAGAAGAGAGTGGGATGGATTTACCGCTGGCGCTCGGCAACTGAAGGTCGAGCAGGTTGTCGATGGAGGCGCGTTCCTTTGCTTGTGCCCGCCCGACAACGTTGATCAGGTAGACCGCATCGCGCACCTGGGTCACGGTCCCACCCTGGACAACGCCATTGAGAGCGGTTGCGATGTCCTCCGACGAAACGCCAAGTTGCCGCGCCTTATCCTGAAGCACGTCGATTTTGACGACACGCGCCGGCTCGTTCCAGTCGAATACGAGGCCGGTCAGCGACGGATGCAACATGACGATACCGGCTGTTTTCTGCGCGAGTTCGCGGACCTTTTGGATGTCCGGCCCGGAGATGCGGTATTGAATCGGCCTTCCGACCGGTGGACCGATATCCAGCGTTTTTACGAAGGCATCGGTGCCTGGGAAGGTCTTGTGTAAATAAGCCTGCAGGTCGGCCTTGAGCTGGTCGCGAACGTCGAGGCTCTTCGACACGATGACGATTTGGCCGAAGGTCGGGTCGTCGGACTGCACGTCGAAGGAGAGAATGAAGCGCGGTGCACCGCGACCGATATAGCTCGACCAGTGATCGATGTCGGGATTTCCGATGAGCTTTTCGCGTTCGAACTGCGCGATCTGCCGGTTGGTCTCGGCAATCGAGCTGTTTTGCGGCAGGTTCCAGTCGACGATCAGTTCCGGACGATCGGAGGCAGGAAAGAATTGCTGTTGCACCAGGGACATGCCAGCGACCGAAAGGCCGAAGGCGGCAACCGTCGCGATGATGGTGATCCAGCGGAAACGTAGGCAAAGCTGGAGCAGCCAGGAGAAGAGCGCGCCGAAGCGGCTCTTATGATCCTCGTGCTTCTTCATCGTCTTTGGCAGGATCGTCACGCCGAGGAGCGGCGTGAACAGGACGGCAACGATCCAGGACACGGTGAGGGAAACCGCAAGCACGACGAAGAGTGTGAAGGTGAACTCGCCGGCATTGCTGTTGTTGAATCCGATCGGCAGAAAGCCCGCTACGGTGACGAGCGTTCCGGTCAGCATGGGGAAGGCGGTCGACGTGTAGACGAAGGTCGCGGCGTTTCGCAGATTGTCGCCGGCCTCCAGGCGGGCAACCATCATCTCGACGGCGATCATGGCGTCGTCGACCAGAAGGCCGAGCGCGATGATGAGCGCACCGAGCGAGATGCGCTGGAGAGAGATGCCGCAATACTGCATCACCATGAAGGTGATGGCCAGCACGAGCGGTATGGAGATCGCAACCACGAGCCCCGCTCGCAGACCAAGACTGATGAAGCTGATGGCGAGCACGATAGCCACGGCTTCGAAGAGGGCCTTCGTAAAACCCGAGACGGCCTGGTCGACTACCGCTGGCTGGTCGGACACGTGGCCAACCGAGACTCCTATGGGTAAGTCTTGAACGACATGAGACATCATGTCGTCCAACGCCTCGCCGAACTCGAGCAGATTGCCCCCCGCCTTCATACCGATCGCCAGCCCGATCGCCGGCTTGCCATTGAAGCGAAACAGCGACGATGGGGGGTCGACATAACCGCGCGTTATCGTTGCGACGTCGGTCAGCGGAAAGAAGCGATCGTTGATCCGCAGATTGATCGCACGGAGGTTTTCTTCAGAGAAGAAACGGCCGCCAACCCGCAACGCAATCCGTTCCGGACCGGCCTGGATGACACCCGACTGCGTGACAGCGTTCTGTTCGCTCAGTGTCTCGACGATGTCGGATTGATTGATGCCGAGTCCGGCGATTTTGCGGGTGGAGAATTCGAGATAGATTACCTCGTCCTGGGCGCCAATGATATCGACCTTGCCGACATTCGGCACTGTAAGGACCTTGGTGCGGGCATCCTCGACGAGATCGCGCAACTGCCTCTGATTCAAGCCGTCGGCGGTGAAGGCAAAGATGTTTCCGTAAACATCGCCGAATTGATCGTTGAAAAACGGTCCGACGATGCCTGACGGAAACTGCTGCTGGATATCGCCGATCATGTTGCGGACGCGTTGCCATGTCGCCGGGACATTGCGTGCCTGGGTGGTCGTCAGAAGATCAACGAAGATCGTGGTCTTGCCGGCGGTCGTGAGGCTCCGCGTCCGATCGAGGCTGTCGAGCTCCTGGAGCTTTTTCTCGATACGATCGGTGACCTGCTGGGTGACCTCTTCGGCCGAGGCCCCAGGCCACTGTGCCTGGATCACCATCGTCTTGATGGTAAAGGACGGATCCTCCTCGCGTCCGAGGTTGAGATAGGCGTACATGCCGGCGACCGCGAAAGCGATCATGAAATACCAGACGAAGGAACGATGTTCGAGCGCCCACTCCGAAAGATTGAAATTCTTCATTGGCGCAACTCCTGTCCAAGCCTGATCTTTTGTCCCTCCTGAAGTTCACTGACACCCGCGACCACAACACTTTCGTTTGTGTTCAGACCCGAAGAGACCCGCACCAGCGGGTCTTCCGGCCCGGGTTGATTTAGGAGAATGGCGCGGGCCGACACCGTCAGGGCATGCGGATCGATAACCCAGACGGCGGGGACGCCGTCCTTCTCGACGATAGCCGAGCGGGGCAGCACGACGTCGTGAGCCTGCCGGCCGTCTGTGAATGTGGCGGTTACGACCGCACCGAAGCGGAAGACGTCAGGCGCCGTGTCCAGGGCGATCTTCACCCTGTAGGTTCGGGTGTCCGTATCGGCCTGCGGAGCGATTTCGCGTACTCGTCCAGACGTCCGCAAGCGGTCGTCGAGTTGCAGCGCAATGTCGACACGAGTAGACGAACCGATAGACGAAACCTGCGCCTCAGGAACGTCGATGACGACATCGCGCTGGTCGAGGCGTGCAAGTTTCAGGACGGACTGTCCGGCTGTTACGGTCTGACCCACCTCAACGGAGGTCGAGGTGATCACGCCGTCGAACTCGGCCTCTATCCGAGCATAGCCAAGCTGCTCGTTGGTCTTGGCCAGATTGGCTTGCGCTTTCGTGACATTCGCCTCTGCCGATTTGAGGCCCTGCTCGGCAAGTTCGAGATCGGCCGCGCTGGCCGTGTTGGTTGCGGCGAGCATGCGCTTGCGTCGCTCGTTGATCGCGGCATTCTCCAGTTGGGCATTTGCATTTCTGAGATCAGCCTGGGCGCTAAGCACGGCGAGTTTCAGCGTGAGCGGGTCGATCTCCGCGAGAATGTCGCCCTTCCTGACGACGTCGCCTATCTCAACCTGCCGCGCGATGACACGGCCAAGAGCCCGGAAGGCGAGTTCAGTCTCGACGCGCGGCTGAACGACACCGGCAAAATCCAGGGCCTCGGAACGATCGGCGGCGACGTTCATCCAGATTACGGGTCGTGGCGGTGCGTTTTCCGCAGCAGCGGAATGATAGGGTAGGAAGGAGGCGCAGACCGTTACAATGACGAGCAGCATGGCCGAGGAGGGGTGCTTCATGTCAGTTGCCCTCCCAACTCACGACCTGCTCGGGTCGCAGAAACTTGCCGCCTTCCGTAACGACCAGTTCCTGTGCGGAGATCCCCTTTGCAGCGGTGAACTCGCCTGCCCGGTAACTTGCGACAGTGATGAGGCGAAGCGCGACGGTTCGCGTTGCTGCATCCACGATCCAAACTGCGGGCTTCCCGCCGTCCGACGTCATCGCGCTCCATGGCAGTGTGATTGCAGTGTCTGGAGGCGTGTGAAAAGCGCCGATCACGGACGTTCCAAGGGACCATTGGACATTATCGGGAAGCGCCAGTTTCACGCGAATCGTTCCGGTCGTCGTATCGATGACCGGCGCGACCTCTCTCACCTTTGCAGGGATACCACCGCCAGGATTCGAGACCGGCACCACGGTCGCCTTGTCGCCCGGTGACCCCGCCAGGAAAAATGCCTCGAAGACATCGAAGACCGCATCACGGGGACCGTCATGGGCGAGCGTTAAGGCAGGTTGTGCGGCTGATACGACCTGCCCGACCTCGACGCTGCGCGCAGTGATGATGCCGTCGGCATTGGCTTTGAGTTCGGTGTAAGAGAGTGCATCGCGAGCGATCGCCAGGGACGCTTTGGCGGATTCGAGCGACCCCTCTGCCGTTGCCAGCTCCTCCTTCGCCTGGTCGTAGGTCGACTGGGCGATTGCGCGTGTCTCCACCAATGTCTGAGAGCGCCGAAACGCGAGGTTCTTTTGATTGAGTGTCGCTTGCGCCGCCAGAAGACCAGCCTCAGCCGACTCCACGTCCGCGCGCTGCTCGGTGTCGTCGATCCGCGCAAGAACATCTCCGGCGTGCACATGTGAACCGATATCCACCCGCCGCTCTATGACCTTGCCGGCGGAGCGGAACGCGAGGTCGGTCTGTATGCGTGCTCGTATCTCGCCTGTGACGCCCGTGCTGCGCTGATGCTCGATCATTGCTGCGTGAATCACGCGTACCGATTGCGGTGGTGCGGCTGTTGTCTTGGCATTGTCGTCGCATGCGGCAAGCAACAGGCCGAGCAGACTGAGACCAATCATGCGGAACGGAATGGTGGAAAGGCGAACGTGATGCTTATACCTGCCGGCACTATGTCGCTCTTGCTTCTTCAAATAATTTCCGGTCAGAGTATGATCTCCTGCGATCGGTTGCGCGGCTGGGCGCCTACAGATTTCTGGCCCTCCGCGTTTCTCATGTCTTGACGACAGGACGCTTTCAGCCGCTGTGAGTGAAGCGGCTGGCGCAATGGACGTCCTCAGCTATCTGGCTTCGCGGGCCAACTCTTTGTCCAGTTGGTCCGCCGCCGAGCGCACCCCGGCCTTTGCCGCGTCGAGCCCCCCGAAATTGGCGGTGATGTCGAGCGCGTTGGCGCTCCTGCTCGCAACGTGGGCGTAGAGCAGGGTGCCGGTCTGGGCATCCTCAATCTCGACGGCATAGGACACCCAGCCGGAGAATGTGCCGCGACCGCCAGTGGCCTGGGCGCCCGCATTGACGACGAGGCCGACCGGCAGAACATGCGAAACGGTGGACAGCACCGGTGTGCTTGCTTCTGCACCGGTCAGTGTCAGCTTGGCGCGCAACGTACCCGGTCCGGGCTGTGCAACGAGTTGAAGGCGCCGGCCGAGGACCTTGGAAAATTCCTGATGCATGTAGCTGGCGAGTGCCTGTTGGTCGGTGGCCGACATCTTGCCGAATTGTGCGTCCGGCCCGGCGTAGATCGCTGTGGGTGGGATAATGACACTTCTATAGGCTGCGAAATTCGTATCCGGCCGACGGTAGGCATAAGGCCTCGTCTTGTCCGAGGTCGGGCGCAGAAACGCCGACGAAGACAGCGCTACAGACGGTGGCGGCGTTGTCGCACAGGCGGCGAGGGCGAGTGCCATCGCGCAAGTCGCCAGGCCACGCACCCAAATATTGGAAGGCCGCCTCCGAGGTGCCTGGGACGGACCGGAAATCGGAGTTGGACTATTTGCGCGATTATCCAAAGTTCACCTCATGTGCATGGCCCGCTGTCACGGTGTTTTCTTCACCGGCAGAATGGTCCTCAGCTTTTGAACGAAAATCCCGAGGCGGTGATCCGCCTCGGCCTGGCCTGCGTCATGGCTAACGATCCGGATATGAACGGGGACGGCGTGTGCTCATCTCCGGCTTGCGGTACGTCTTAACGCTCCACGACGCCCCTACGGAATTCGAGGCCGCCACCAGGCCGCCGCAAGATCGCGCCACCGGCGCAACGGTCTGGGCCGCATGCTCCTCGTGCTGCGGCGCCGCCGCCGTAAGGGCCGCGAACAACGGCAGAACCGCCGCATGCAGCTCCAACGCAGCCACCTCGCGCAACACCGCCGTAACCCGGGCCGCCGCGATAATAGGTGTTCCATTGTCCGTACCACGGCTGGCCGCCATAGTGGTTATTCCAGTAAGCCTGGTTGAAGGCGACAACGGTCAATCCGATCATCGGAATGAGCGCCGGCGAAAGAGCTACTGTTTGGCCCTGATAGTAGATGCTGACATAGTTCGAAGAGACCCAGCCGCGTGCCCCTGCCCATGAGACGTCGCACCAGGAGGCCGCGTCGAGACATCCATAGATGGTCAGAGCTGCACTGGGCGGCATTGTCATGACGATCGGATACCATGTCCCCGGTCCGGCCCTTAGGTTGACGCTGGAAACTGTCGCGCCTCGCGTTGCCGCCAACGCGGGGCCGGACATCACGGCCACCAACACTGCCGCAAATGCGCCAAGCACATAGCGGCGCGTGGGCCACATTTTTCTGTTCATGCCTTTCTCCTTTTGAAGTGATCAATCCCGTGCGTTGGGCATTCGGCCACACCGGTGAAATTTGTCCGGGCGTTTACAGGATCGAATACGCTCCAACGATTTTCCTCCGGGCTGTCATCGGGATCGGCAGAGCGATAATTGCTGATGCATCTCTCCCTCGAAGCCATCATGTCGGCGACGCACAGCTCGTATCCGTCCTCGTCGGCATACAGAGTGACGCAAACGGTATTCGGCATTCCGTTTTCCATCGGGAAGCAGAGCGCCTCGGTGGATTCGTTCGCCCATGGGATCGTGACGGTCCGCTCGCGGGCAGCCGCGCTAACAGAGACGGAAATGCCGGCAAGCAGCATCAACGCAAAGAAGGTAAAACCGCTCCTCTTATCCATTGTCCCTCGCTTGTAATCCTGAATAGAGGGTCGATGTCCGAGGCAGTTTCTTTCTTGCCACGGTGCGAAAGGCAGTTAACAGCAATCGCCATCCGGCCTGTTGCCAAGGGTTCGAGGCAACGGGGCATTCTGAAAGATTGACCTATTCCATAACTGGTTGGCGCTGAGGCAAAGGGTCCTTGGCCGCGCCAGCGCTGCGGTGGGTTTCGGTCGGTATTTTTCAATCATCAGCAGCTTCCCCGAATGGATGAATTGCTACTGATACGAAGTGCGCCGCCCGATGCGACATTCCGGCTGGATTTTTTTTCGGGGCTGCCATTCAGATCTGAGATCTCATAGTGAGCAGCAGCCGTGGAAGGACATGCAAAAGAGCTGGTCCAGTTGGCGCAGATGATCGTCCGGCCGTTTCTGGAAGAGCGTGTTGGCGAGGTCTCTCAGGATGGATCAGGTATGCAGCCGCTGCCGACCCGGCTGATGGCAGGGCTGGCAAGCATACATTCAACTTGTCGGATGATGGGGTTTGCGTCCGCTACCACGACAGTCCGTCAGACCGTCTAAAAACTCTTGATGCGGATGATTGATGATCTGGCGGCAATACCACGCGTCACTTGATCAAGACTCACCTCAAGGATTTTAGGACGGTTCAGAGCTTGGGCAGTTGATGTGGCGTTTCGCCGAAAACTCTGTCGTAGAGGGGGAGTACCGTCGATCTTCTCAACGGAAATGGCACGAAGTGTCCACAGTCGAACAAGGCCACGTTAACAGGGGCGTTCCGCTTCACGATCTCTGCGAATCTAATCGCTTGGTCCACAGGCGCACGGTCATCGTGCCGCCCATGCAGAATGCGGGTTTCCGTTCGAATTTTGTCAGCGTGGAGAAATGCTGAACGAGCTGAAAATGCTTCTGGCGTAGTGCCTGCCTCGGCCTCGATATTTGCGCGGATACCCGGAATAGTTTTTCCATAAGCCGATTCCAGATCATAGATGCCCGCTACGAGGATAACTCCACCGAGTGTTGGTTCCTGAGAGGCGACCATCGCCCCCGCTATCGCGCCACGGCTGACCCCATAGAGTATGGTTGCCGAGCGCCCGACATCATGTTCCTGTTCAAAATGATCGAGTACCATCCGGATTGCGAATTGTGTCTTGGGGCCGCAGAAGTCCGGAGGCCCGCTGGAACCTCCATAGCCGGGTTGTGACACAGAGGCCGCGATGATCGAACGCCAGGTTGCCAGACGTGCCAACGTTCCATCTTCGGCCATGCCGCGGCCACCTATGCGAGGGCTATCCTGATGGCCGTGGACAAAGAGAATAGCACCTCGCAATGAACTGTCAGAAGCGGGCCGAGCAACAAACAGTTCGAGAGTTTTCTGCTCTCCCAATTCCAACAAAACGGGCTGTTGATCAGCAGTCATATTATTCCGTCCAGTATCGCAAAACCCGCAGATGGATGAATTGCTACTGATACGAAGTGCACCGCCCGATGCGACATTCCGGCTGGATTTTTTCGGAGCGCCATTCATATCTGAGATCTTATGGTGAGCGGCAGTCAGGGAAGGACAATGGCTCTTCTACAGGAGACCCTTTCGGTGGTGGTCAAGACCGGTGCGATGAAGCCGTCGGACACGCGGCAGGCGATCGTGCGATAACTGATCGGTCTGGCCCACGCTGGATCGGCGACTGTTACGGAACGCGCAGTATTCCCTTTGCCTTTTGGTCGGCAACCACCGTGCGCCTTCCTTCGGGGGAGATTTGACCAATCGCATCCACCAATGGACCGCCGATTGCGTCCATGAACTCCGTCCAGGCGGACTGCGTTGCACTGAGGGCCGCCAGGGTTGCGACAGGATCATACGGATCAGCAGACATCTGTTTCAGCATTTCTTGCCGAGCCTCGGTAACTTTCCTCACGGCTCGCGCATATCGCGGTTCTTCCTTGAGAAGACTCTGACGGAACAACCTGGCGCCTGAAGCAGGAAGAGTCGCTTCCGCAACAGCCAGAATGCGAGCCAGAGGATCATCACCTCTTTGAACCTCCGGTGTCACACGCAGCATTTGCCCCCCCAGGAAAGCGAGAAGGAACATGTTCAACACGAGCGAGACGGGAAGAGCAATTCGCAACCATTTTCTTGTGCCATCCTGTGTTTGAACCATATTGCTGTTCATTCCATGAAAATTGGGATCGATGCGATCTGAAGTGTAGAGAGCAGGTCACCGGAGGCGGGTAAGCTCGGGAAATGCATCCCGATGAAAAGACCTGCCGCCACCGCGATTCCGCCGCTGGAGGAAAGACCGATCCAATTCAGATCGGGCCATAGTCCGCGAACATGCGCAAAAAGCCGTGCACCGAACCGGGAAGGTCCGGATGGTGCCGGCGCTATTCGCGCAGCGACGTTCGTTCTCAGGCGCACCAAGGCGGCATTGCGTTCGCCCGGCGGCCACAGGGAGATCTCTTGATGCCTGCGCGCCGCCGCGAGCGCATCATCCATCAAGCGCTCCTCCGCAAGAACGGCGCGCGCCACTTTCGAGCTGCCCAGCAGAGCCAGCGCATCGCTCCGCTCCTCGACGGGCCACAGATCGATGTTCGCTCCGTAACTTCGCGCCAGCGACGTAAAGCGTTCGATCTTCATAGCTATTCTCCCTGTTTATCATGCTGTGCCAGCAATCGTTCACGAAGTGTGGTTCTAGCACGGGCAAGCAGACGCTCTATTGCTTTGGCAGACAGGCCAAGAATACGTCCCGCCTCAGCGCCGGATACACCTTCCTCGTAGACGAGTATCATCGCGGCCTGCTGGCTGGCAGGCAATGCCCGTATAGCTGCAACCAGGGCGGCATCGCGCTCGGCATTCGACAAAATCTCGTCTGCTGCGGCTCCCGGGTCAACAGCGTCGAAGTTCTCTGGAAGGGATTCCGGCTTTTTACGGCGGCGGCTATCAATACAGAGATTGACGACGATCTGGTAAATCCAAGTTCTAAACTGAGCGCGCTTTGGGTTAAAGCGGTCAGCTTGATGCCACACCTTGACCATTGCATCCTGGGCGATGTCCTCAGCATCGCGAAAATTTGGGATTAGGCGGCTTGCAACGCTTAGAACAAACGAACCGTGACGAACAACGATTTCATCGAAGGCTCTCCGGTCTCCTTGCGCCGACCAGAACAGGAGCTCGTCATCAGTAGCCTTGTTATAAGCCCGGGGTTCGACCATGCCCGCGCCCAAATTCCACTTGATCAGCAGCGCGAGCGCGTCCCATTCGAATTCCATCTCCCGCCATGGCGCTGCCAATTCCTGTGCCCGCATGTGCGTTGCTCGCTTTTCCCGGCTCTTGCACCTTATACGGGGCGCGCACCTGTTTCCCCCTCATGCGATCGAGATTTTGCGCGGCAATCCCGATAGGCACGCGGGCGATCAAGCAGACGGGAGTTGCATGGCCGCAGGTTCAACGGTCGCAGGCAGATCGCATCGTCGCCCTACATAAGACCAAGTGCATGCTTTGACAGCCGCATCACGCTTACTCTCGGTTCTCCGGTTGAGGGTAGCGAGCAAGCATCAATCTGCAAAGGAAATTGACGATGAAGCCCCTGAACAATACACCAGCTTGGATATCCGTGTCGGCATTGACACCTTGGGCAGCGATATTAGGCCGCGCGCAAGCCTGTGCCGCTCGGGGAGCATTCTTGGTCTGATTCTTTTTGTTATGTTCGCGGCGCCGGTTCAGCAAAAAATCTGAACAGTGCGTGGGGTGCCGCCAGCGCACAGGTGTAAATGCGGCACGCTACACACCACCGATCCCCCTCCATGGTCCGCATAATTCCGGGGCTTCCAGCCACCGGATTCCAGCGGACCACGGAGGATTCCATGTGTGCAGAACGCCGCCGCACCCAACGGGGCCGCCCACACCAGCCGGACCCCAGAATGCTACCTGACGATCTTTACGATTATAGTGACGATCCCGCGCCGCGCATCAGCCCGCCGCGTGGAAGCCCACCGCATGTCTTCGATGTCGAGAAGCTGCCGGTCATAGACGACTGGCCCGATGAAGTGCCGATCACCGAGGCCGAGATTCAAGTGTTTGAGCGCTGGTTCGCCGATGTTTTCGACGAGATGTTCGGGGCGCTCGAACTTCCAAAAGGCTTGAACATATTATCTCGTGATGATAATGATAAACCCTGACGTAAACAGGGTCAATTGCCGTGACGACTCTGAAAGTTGGGATCGCCGAACCAGAAGAAATGAAGGCCCGCTCCATGCGGATCGGGCGCGGCGAGGAAAAGCCGGCGCCCGGCGAGCCGACCGTCTGGTTCGCATCCACCGAGTCCTTCGCCCGGCTTCTCTCGGCGAGCAATCGAGAGCTGCTGCGCATCATCCATGAACAGAAGCCTGGCTCGCTGGACGAACTGGCGCGGATCACAGGACGCGCCACCCCCAATGTCTCGCGCACCCTCAAGAAGATGGAGAGTTTCGGCCTTGTGCGCATGGAGAAGGGCCAGGGACTCAAGCTGGTCCCCAAGGTCATTCATGACCGCGTGGAGCTGGTCTTGCCCCTGATCGAGCCTCGCAAGTCGAAAGGAACCCGCAAATGAACGCACAATCGCCCAACGTCGCCGTGCGGGCGGCCCTTTACCTGCGCGTCTCGACTGCCCGTCAGGCCGAGCATGACGTGTCCATCCCCGACCAGCGCAAGCAGGGTGAAGCCTATTGCGCGGCGCGCGGCTACCAGCTCGTTGACGTGTTTGTCGAGCCGGGCAACACCGCGACGAACGATCGCCGGCCCGAGTTTCAACGCATGATCGAGGAAGGCACCTCGAAGCCCGCGCCGTTCGACGTCGTGCTGGTTCACAGCTTCTCGCGCTTCTTCCGCGATGCTTTCGACATGGAATATTACTACCGGAAGCTCGCCAAGAACGGCGTCCGGCTCATTTCGATCACGCAAGAGTTGGGAGACGATCCGATCCACGACATGATGCGGCGGATCATGGCGCTGTTCGACGAATATCAGTCGAAGGAAAACGGCAAGCACGTCACGCGCGCGCTGAAGGAGAATGCGAGGCAGGGCTTCTGGAATGGCGCGCTACCGCCTGTCGGCTACCGTGTCGTGGCAGCGGAGCAACGCGGAACGAAGACCAAGAAGAAGCTGGAACTCGACCCACTGCATGCGGACACCATTCGCCTGATCTTCCGCCTCGCGCTGGAGGGCGAAGGCTCATCCGGCCAGATGGGAGTTAAGGCGATCGTCAAGCATCTTAACGGCAAGGGCATCTTCACCCGCGACGGTGGGCGTTGGGGCATCGGTCAGGTCCATCGCGTCCTGACCCGCCGCACCTACATCGGCGAACACGAGTGGGGACGGCGCAGCAAGCACAATGACGCGCAATCGCCCGACGACATTGTTGTCGTCCCGGTTCCTCCAATCATCGACCGCGAGACGTTCGACGCGGTGCAGAAGCTCCTACAGGCCCGCAACCCGAAAACCGAGCTGCCTGCCCGCGTCGTCATCGGGCCGACCCTGCTAACCGGCATCTGCTACTGCGGCAATTGCGGTGGCGCGATGACCATCCGCACCGGCAAGGGCGGCCGCTACCGCTACTACGCCTGCTCGATCAAGGCGCGGCAGGGCGAAACCGGCTGCAAGGGCCGCGCGATCCCCATGGACAAGCTCGACGACATGGTGATCAATCATATCGAGAACCGCTTGCTCGATCCCGACCGTCTGGAAAAGCTGCTTGGCAGCATTCTTGGACGCCGCGAGGATCAGGCCGAGCGGCGCCGCGAACACATTGCCTCTCTACAGCGGCAGGCGACCGAATCGGAATCGCGTCTCAAGCGGCTCTATGACGCCATCGAGGCGGGCGTTGCCGATCTGGACGACCCGGCGCTGAAGGAGCGGATAGCTGGCCTGAAGGTTCTCCGCGATCAGGCGCGGGCCGACGCCGATCGGGCGCAGGCCCTGCTCGAAAATCCCGGCCACAGCACCCTCAGCCCCGCAATGATCGAAGGGTTTGCCCACCGCGCGCGGGAGCGCATTCGCGGCCACGAGGGCGGCTATCGGCGGGATCACCTGCGCGCGCTGGCGCAGCGCGTCGAGGTCGCAGACGACGCAATTCGCATCGTGGGATCAAAATCGGAGCTGCTGAGGACGCTTATTGCTGGTCAAGGGCGGCAATCGGCGGCGAGTGGCGTGCCCAGAGGCGGACTGAAATGGCGGAGAGGATGGGATTCGAACCCACGATACCGTTTCCGGTATACTCCCTTAGCAGGGGAGCATTATACGACATAAGCCATTGATCCTTCTGGATGTGCATCGTCACTCCCCCGAAAACTCCCCCGGTCAGCGAAATTCCAGCCCGCTTTGAGGGCCGATTGGCCGAGGTCGGGCGTCCCGATCTTCGTGTATCGCTGCCACTCTCCCGACTTCCACCCGCCCTCGTCCTGGAGCCGGCGCACGTCCTTCGTCTGCGCATAGAACCACGTCGCCCAGGTGTGCCGGCAGACGTGCGGCGTGAAGCGTGCCGGATCGAGCCCGGCGGCCACAGTGGCGCGCGAGAAGTTCTTCGCGATCTGCCCGCCCGAGTTCTTGCCCGACCGGAAGCCGTAGCCGTCAAAGCGGCGAAACAGCGGCCCGGCTTGGCCGAGCGTCGGCAGGGTCGAGAGCGCCGCCACCACGCGCGGGATGAGCGTCACGCGCCGTTCCTCGCCGTTCTTCGTGTCCCGCAGGATCGCGAAGCGGTGGTCGAGCGACACGTCGGAGCCCTTGAGCGTCACCGCCTCGCCCATGCGGATGCCCTGGCCGATCAGCATCGTCACCATCACCGCGATCATCGCGTTCTGATCGCGCGCCAGCTCGGTCAGGAGCGCGTCGGCCTGGGCCGGGAGCATGAACACGGTGCGCTTGCCGCCGCCGGCCGGCGCCTTGAGGCGTGGGGCCGAGATCAGGTCGTCCTCGGCCGCCGCATTCAGGATCGCCTTGACCGGCGTGTAGAGCTGCCGGCGCACCGTCGCGTCCGAGGCGTTCGGATAGATCGCCTGCGCGGCCTTTCGCATGATGGCGTTGGTGATGTCGGCGGCGGGCATGGTGCCGAAGTAGTCCTCGATTGGCTTCAGGAACCGGGCGTTCGGGTGATGCTCGCGGTAGAGGGCGAGGGCTCGGGCGAAGGTGAGCCGCCCCGCAGCATTCGAACCGGCGCGTAGTCCGCGCTCGATCTCGTCGAGCTTTCGGCGCGCTTCCGCCTTGACGGTGGTTCCGGTGCTGATCTCGACGCGGCGCCCTTCGAAGGTGCCGCGAACGATCCAGTAGGGGCTTTTCTTGTCCCGCTTGACGAGAGTGAGTTCCGACATTGGGGCTCCATGATCCTGTCCAGGTCCTCGGGCAGGAAGAACATCTCGCGCCCGATCGTGCGGTATGCGCCGATCAGGCGGGCCTTCTGGCGAAGGGTGCGCTCCGACACGGTGATGCCGCGCTCCAAGAGAACACCGACCGCAGCGGCTGGCGAGATGACGCGCTCGATGTCGCTCATCGTCCGTCCCCCTTCACCGGATCGGCGATGGTCGGAAGACGGGCTGCCGCGAGGCCCTTGGTTGAGGGCAGAGCTTCAGGGCTGGCGGAGGAGCGGGCCGCTAGAGCCTCGGCCGGGTGCTGGGTGTGCGGATACTGGTTCCAGAGGTCGGCCGCACCGAAAGCGGCGGGACGATCATCGTCCTCGTAGGGCGTCCAGATGTCGCCCATCGCGCCGCAGTCCGAACACGAGATCCACGCCGAGGTGGCCGAGAGGTTCAGGCGCAGCCGCTTGCAGCCGCAGTCGCAGGCGTTGACCTTCATGACCGCGCCTCCCCGTCCGGATCGGCGATGGTCGGGGTTGCGGCAGCCTTCTCCTGATCTTCGGGGGAGGAGGATGGTGGGAGGGGCGGAGCCGGGAGCGGCATCCAGTGGGTCGGATGGCAGTTCTTGGCGATCATGAAGTCGCCTCGATCCATCTCCCAGAACCAGCCGGGAACAGCACGCCTCGCCATAGGTGCGTCGTCATAGAAGCCAGTGCCGACCGTGCCGTCTTCGGCCAGCAGGATTTCCACCCCATCCTTCGGAGCGCTGTCGATCGGCATCCACTCCGGCTTTCGGGCTGCCGCGATGGTTCCAGCCGCATCTGCGGAGAGGGCGGCGAGGGAGGGGTGACGTGAGGCGAAGAAGGCGGCGCGTTCAGGTACAAGCGTTCCCCGCAGGAAAGCCCGATATTCCGCCTCGTCATGGATCGCAGCCTGGATGGTGCCGCGAATGTCCCAGAGCCAATCGTCGTCCTCGCGGGAGGATGTCAGCCCCTCCATGACCTCGACAAGCTCCCGCGCCTTCTTCAGCGCCTGAAGCATGCCGTCACGAATGGGATCTGCCGCCTGCGCAGGGGATTGCGGCAGCCCGAGATCATCGCTCGTCATGGGCCGTCTCCTTGAGGATGGTGCGGGCGCGGTCCTCCTCCGCCAGAAAGTGGTTCACGAGGTCCACCAAGGCGTACTTGCTGTGCCGATTGCCGACGAGCATCATCGCCTGACGGTAGAGGTCGTGACGGCCCGTCTTGAGGGGGTGGCTGGCTGCAATCGCTTCGGACAGGTCGTCCTTACGGTCGGCCCATTGGTCGGTCTTGCGGGTTTTCAAGTAAGCGTTCAGCGTCTCTTTCGCCCTGTCCGCGCGGGCTTCGGCTGCGGCGAGGGCGGCTTCCAGACGATCGGCGCGCCGCTTCTGCCAACGCCAAGCGCCACGAGCGCTCAGGCGAAGGTCAACGTTCTCCTCGTCGTCCCAATCCTCGGGGAGTTCCGCCACCGGCTCCCCTTGCGAAGGAAGAGGTGAAGGGAGGGCTGACGCGGCGCTATCACCGGGTTCTGTGGAGAAGGTGAAGGCAACCAACGCCTTCAGGCGGGGCAGCATCTGTTCTTCAAAGACGGCCTTCGGCGACGCCGACTGCGCTGGAACGCCGAGAAGCGTGGCGATTTGGTAGAACGCCTCGACGTATCCCTCCGACCCCATAGCGGGAGCTTCGATCACGTCGCGCCGCTGCTCCAAGAGGCCGATGCAGGCCGCGACCATGTCCGCTGTCGACATGCCTTCCGTAAAGTCCGGCATGATCTGCGGGCCGTCGTCGTCGCCCTGGCCGGCGCGGAGCATGGCGTTGATCTGAGCCAACTGCGCAGCATGTTCGCCAGCAATCTGCCCAAGTCGCTCGATCGCTTTCGGCAGCGTCTGGTCAAGTCCGTTGCGTCTCGTGAGGCCGGCCAGTTCATAAGCGCGTTCGACCGCATCCACAGCACTGTTCCAGGCGTCGATGAGATGTTCGGGCTCTGCCGCCGATGCACATCCTCGCGGCAGCCCTTCTTCGGGAACGGGGGTGGAGAGGGCGGGGAAACCGAGGAGCATCCGCCGGACGATATGGCGGTATTCCTCCACCACGTCCTTCGGCACGAGCTTGACGATACTGCCGCTCTCGCGTCGGCCGGTGTCGGCGTCGTGCAACGGCCATGAGCGCGAGACGTAGGGGTCGGGGAAGGTGCACTCGTCATGGAGCCATTGCGCGATGCGGTCGACCAGCGCCGCCCGCACGCCTTCATCGGGGGAGAGAGGGTCAGCCACGGGAACGGCTCCGCTTGTTGGCAGCGCGAGCCTTGCCCTGCGCCTTTCGCTTCTTCTTGAGGGTCGGGTTGGCAGGCTTGCCCGGCTTCTGGCTGCGTGATCCCGACCCGAGGTGGATGCCTCCTGATGATGGAGGCTCGAATGCCGCGCCGGCTGCGGCAACCATGGCGGCTGCGATCAAGCCCCAGCCTTTCATTGTCCTTCCTCCTTTCCAGGGAGGGAGGGGGCGAGAGCGGCGAGCGCTTGACGGAAAAAGCTGAAGCTCAACTCCGCGACCGTCTCCTGGCCGCCAGCTTCGCTCGAATAGGTGAGGTCGAGGACGTGGCTGTCGGGAACGCTGTCCCACTCGTTGCCGCTGGCGATGAGGGCGAAGGGTCTCAACGCCTCCCGCAGCCTCTCCACCTCCTGCTCTGCGGCTTCGGTGGAGGAAGATCGGGCTGCCGCATCGAGGGCCTTGGGATCATCGCCCGCAGGGCTGGCGGTGAGGGCGGATGCGGCATAGAGAGGTTCGATCGTACGGAACGGACCGGCATCGGGCTCGACGTGTGTCAGAACCCAACTCCCGTTCTGCCATGACGAGCTGGTCCAGCGCCAC
>CANJKV010000011.1 GCA_947474855.1 Aurantimonadaceae bacterium
CCCTCGCCAAGTCTGCCCGCCGTGCGGCAGGCCATTATCGAGCGGATCTTTGCCTCCCTCATCCATCCCGTCCGATGTCCTCACTGCCGAAAACACTTCAAGCTGCCGCATGACATCAAAGTGCCCAGGTGGTGCTAAGCGAAGGACCTTGTTCTCGCGCCGCAGTCGCTTCAACTCGGCCGCCATGTCCTCCTGGCGCTCAGGAGGAGGCGCCTCCAGATCACGCTCCCGGCGCTTGTCCAGCCAACGACGCAGCGTCGAAAGCTCGATGCCGAGATCCTCGGCGATCTCACGCTGCGTGCGACCGCTCGTCTCCACCAGACGAACGCCTTCCGCTTCAAATTCCTTGCCGAACCGGCGATGCGGCTTGCCCATGAAATGCTCCTCTTTCTTTCAGAAGAGCTCTCCACTTTCCCGGGGCAAGTCCAATCCTGCATGGTCGCGCGAATTTGTATCGTGAGTATGGTTCTCCTCGCTTCGCTGACCGGCCATGAGTCATCTGCTGCTCACGGCCAGGAGGTTTGGGAGGGTCTTCGGGAAGGCGACATTATCTCTCTGGAGACGAGGGGGCCATTAGCGCCGCCTCGGCGGCCTCAGCTTCCGACAGATCTCTCCTCCAGCGGGAGGCGTCGAGCCGCCGCCCCGTCACCCCGTCCGACGCCTCAGAGGCAAGCCAGAGAAGTGGTGGGACAACTATCGCCGGGTCCAGCAGGCCGACTCGTGCCTCCTGCGGTAGGCCTTCCGGAATCATGCCCGTCGCCGTCGCCCCGCCCGGAAGCAGAGCGTTCACCGTAACGCCTGTGCCCTCCAGATCCTGCGCCCAGATGATGGTCTCAGACTCCAGCGCCGCCTTAGAGGGGCCGTAAGGCGAGAAGCCGCGCCGCCGCATGGTGGCGTGGTTCATGCTGATGTTGATGATCCGCCCTCCCCTGGCGGCGATCATAGCGGGCGCCGCTGCCCGCGCCATGAGGAACGGCCCGTTCACGTTAGTGTCGATCACCATGCGCCAGACGTCCGGATCGATCTCCCAGAACCGGGTGGGCTCGGTCAGAAAGCGCTCGCTGACATACTTCATCCCGCGACCGGCGTTGTTGATGAGAATATCGAGCCCGCGGAACCTATCCCGCACCAGCGCGACGACGCGAGCGCAGTCTTCCTCGCGTGCGACATCAGCGATCATCGGAATGATGCGGCCGTTCCCGCTCTCGCCAGCTACCGCTTCGATCTCTGCCGCCTCGCGCGCTGCAGTCGCGATTACCCGCGCGCCCGCAGCCGCGAGGCCCAGCACCATTGCTCGGCCCAGCCCGCGCCCGCCGCCGGTGACAATTGCGACCTTGCCCTCGAGTCGGCCGCCGCTCAACGGTTCAGCGCCAGCATCTGAGGTGCGGCATAGCGCATCCCTGCGGCAGCGCCGAGCGGTAGGATGCGGTCGATCCGGACGCGATCGTCAGCCGTGACCCGCACGTCGATCGCCCCAACGTTCTCCTCAAGCCGCCCGCGCTTCTTGGTCCCCGGGATCGGAACGATGTCCTCTCCCTGGGCGAGGAGCCATGCGAGCGCCAGCTGGGAAGGCGTGCAGCCCTTCTCGCGCGCCATCGTCTCGATCTCGGCCACCAAATCAAGGTTCTTCTGGAAGTCCTCGCCCTGGAAGCGTGGCGCGTTGCGGCGGTAGTCGTCCTCGGCGAGATCCTCGATGCGACGGATCTGTCCGGTGAGAAAGCCGCGTCCGAGCGGGCTGTAAGCGACGTAGCCGATGCCGAGTTCGCGCACGGTCGGCAGGATATCCTCCTCCGGCTCGCGGCTCCAGAGCGAGTACTCGGTCTGGAGCGCCGTGATCGGATGGACGGCATGGGCACGGCGGATCGTTTCCGGCGCGGCCTCCGACAAACCGAGGTAGCGGACCTTGCCAGCCTTCACGAGCTCGGCCATGGCGCCCACCGTTTCCTCGATCGGCGTGTTGGGGTCGACCCGGTGCTGGTAATAGAGGTCGATGTGGTCGACCCCGAGGCGCTTCAGCGATGCGTCGCAGGCCTGCCGCACGTATTCCGCGTCGCCGCGAATGCCGAGATATTCGCCGTTCTCGCCGCGGACGTTCGCGAACTTGGTCGCCAGCACGACCTGGTCGCGGCGGCTGGCGACTGCCTTACCGACTAGAACTTCGTTGGTAAAGGGGCCGTACATGTCGGCGGTGTCAAGGAATGTGAGGCCAAGCTCGAGAGCGCGGTGGATCGTCGCCACCGCCTCGGCCTCGTCGCGACCGCCATAAAATTCGGACATCCCCATGCAGCCAAGGCCAAGTGCTGAGACCTCGAGCCCCTCCGAGCCGAGCTTGCGCATCTGCATCTCTTGTTTCTAACGCTTGTTGCCTGGTCTCGGTGCAACGCTCCCCGACCCACGCGGTTCCCGCTATAAAGCACCCGCAAAAGAGCGGTCTGCAAACTTGAAGATACCTCTACAACCTGTATGCTGTGCGGCGGGATCGGCTTCGGCCGACCAGGAGGAGATGTGGGAGTTTGGAGTGCCGAGATTGAACAGAAGCGTTTTTGCTCTTGCAATCAGTGCTCTGATCCTTTCAGGCGCCGTGGCAGCCTCTCAGGAGGCGCCTGATCCCCTAGCCGACCTTCCGCCCCAAGGCAGCGTCAAGCTTTCACAACTGGTCGCGGAGGCCGAAGGGCGCGCAGGATTTTACGCCATTAAAAGTATTTCCTACTCCCGCGGGGAATACGAGGTCGTGTACTACATGCAGGACGGAGCCGAAGTGAGGCTGAATTTCGATGCCAAGACCGGCGAGGTTCGGCCGCCCAAGAGCGGAGGACTGTTTGGAGGATGACAAAGACCGACGGCGAGCTGGTCCAATCCCCCTCTCCTTCTTAGCTGGGGGAAATTAAGCGGGGCCACTCCACGGTTCCCTTGCGCCCACTGAGGAACCAGTCCCGATGATTGCTGCACGGCTCTCAGCGCGCGACTACCGACGGCTCGTCACCATGCTGAGGGTGCTCGGCGAGGCCGGGCTTAAGCCCGCATTGGCTCGCCTCGGGCTGATCCGGACCCGCAAGGTACAACCATTCGATGCTGAGGCCGAGGCGGAGGCCTTCGTCCGCGCATTGGAGCGGCTCGGCCCCACGTTCGTCAAACTGGGGCAGATCATGGCAACGCGCGCGGATCTGCTTCCGCCCGAGCTGACCGAGCGTCTGAGCCGGTTGCACGACGACGTCGCGCCCGTACCGTTTGAGCAAGTGCGGTCCCAACTGACGGATGACTTGGGTGCCGATCCCGCAGAGGTGTTCGCCGACTTTTCGCCCGCGCCCATCGCTGCCGCGTCGATTGCTCAGGTCTACGATGCCCGGTTGACCACGGGGGAGCCCGTCGTCGTGAAGGTGCGGCGGCCGGGCATAGAGGAGGTCATCCGCGCCGACCTGCGGCTGCTCGCGGCCGCCGCACGGGTGATTGAACGGCGGGCTCCGGCGTTTAGGCGACATCAACCCACCCGCGTGGTCGGGCAACTGGCGCAAGCGCTTCTCGAGGAGATCGATTTCAGGATTGAGGCGCGCAACCAGGAGGATATCCGGCGGCGGACCACCGTCTTTGTCGTACCGCGCGTCTACCGGCAGTTCAGCACGGACAGGACCCTGGTCAGCGACCGCATCGTGGGAACGAGCCCCAACGCGGAATTCAGGTTGTCGGAGCCGGCGCTGGCCCGAACACTCGCTCCGGAAGCGGCCCAGGGATTGCTGGCCTTGATGCTTCGAGAGGGCGTGTTCCATGCCGATCCTCACCCTGGAAACGTGCTGGTCACGCCTAATGGCCAGCTCGCCTTGCTCGACTTTGGCTCGGTGGGCCGCCTTTCGGCGAAGCGTCGCGAACAGGTGCTCGTGGTGCTCGGGTCCTTGGTTGACGCCGACGTCGGTGCGGTCTCCGACATTCTGATGGACTGGGCGCGCCGACCAGGTCCGCCTCCGCTAGGGCTCGAACCCGCCGTCGATCAGTTTTTTCTGCGCTACGGCGCACAATCGGGCCGCGATATCCGGCTGGCCGAGGCGGTTACGGAATTTATCTCGATCGCCCAGGAAAACGAGCTTGCGCTCCCGCCCGATCTCGTTCTCTTGATGCGAGCGCTCGGTATTTCCGAAGGCTTGGCCAGAACGCTGGACCCCGACCTGGATGTGGTTGAGGCCATAGCGCCGGTCGTGCTGCAGGCCTTCGCTGAGCGCTTCAGCTTCAAGGCTTTGGCAGCACGGGGTTTCCGGGCGTTCAAGGAGTTCGATCAATTCGCCACGATCGCGCCCGAGGCTCTGCGGAGGGGCATGGCTCGGCTGAGGCGCGAAGGTCTCGTCGTTCAGGTTTCGATCACGGACCTGAACGCTCTCAGCGATGCCGTACGCCGCGCCGCCGACACACTGGCCAGTGCCGTGGTCGCGGCGGCACTGATTCTCTCCGGCGCTCTTTTCTCGCTGGCGTCGGGGGGTGACCCGACGCGATCTGCGTTTTCCCTGGCGGCAATCGGCCTAGGCGTGATTATCTGGCTGGTCGTTGTGGTGCGCCGTCGCGACTGAGGAACCTGGCTTGATAGGGACGCGGCGGGCCAATCCTTGGACCCACGCAGCTTTCGGCAGTTCCACCGTCAAAAGACCGTCCTGAAGGTTCGCTGTGACACGCTCCGGCTCAACCGCTTCGGGCAGCGGCACGAGCCGATCGAGCGCACCTCCGCTCCGGCGTTCGGTCGAAAGCTCGGGGCTTCTCAGCCGAACAAAATGCGGGGTAGCCTCCAGCAACAGCTCGTCGCGGCCGTAGCCGGGGACTTCGAACACTACGGTCACCTTCTCCAAGTTTTCTGAGACGGAGAAGGTGGCGGCGGCTGCGCTGCCGAGATCAACGCTGCGGGCGGGCCGTCGCAAAAGCCTGCCGAGCCCGCCAGCCAGAACTCCCTCATATTCGAGGCGGGCCGTCAGAGCCGTACGGCCGAGCTTCATCTGAATGTCGCCTATCATCTGGATTCCTCCGCTTGTTGCACAAGATAACGGGGGTGGAGGATGTCCCGCCCGATGTTGAAAAGGTTTTGGCGGACGTCGCTGGTGGAGGAGGCTATGCCGCCTCGCGGGCAGGGTCAAGGTCGGTGCCAACGGCGCGGGGCCTGATCGGCGAGAAGGGCGGCGCGCAGGCTGGGCAACTGCTTGTGGGCCTTCAATCGGCGGAAGCCGTTGGCGGCTTCGATCATCGCTGCTCCCGTCCAGCGCAGGGCCATGGCCGCATCCCGCCATCTCTTCACGTTGCGACAGATCCGGCGGATGGTGCCGTTCATGTTCTCGATGATGTTGGTGCAGGCCAACGAGCGCCGCAGCTCGGTCGGCAGCCGCAGGCGAGTGACGGTGAGGATCTCGTCGATACCCTCTAGGAGGCTGGCCGAGACGCCTGGAGCCTCGCGCCCGCGCCGCCGGGCGAGATTGCGGAGAAGCTTTTCGGCGTTGTCCAGTTCCCAGGCTTGACGCAGCGCCCGGCGCACCGAGGTGTGCAGGGACTTCGGCAGGCGCTCGGTGATGTTGGGGGCCTTGTGGACCTGACAGCGTTGGATCGATGCGTTCCGCCCGAAGCTGTTGCGGATCGCCTTCGACAGGGCACGCGAGCCATCGATGATGAACAGGCGACAGACGGCGGGATCGAGGCCGCGACCGCACGCCGTCCCGCTGCTGGACCATCAGCCATGCCTTCCGCCAGCACATCTGGAACATGGGCAGCCGGCCTGCGATCCCGCCGCTTCGCCACGAGGCGCCGGTCGCCTGTCCGAACTGGATCTACAACAACCGCACCCGGGTCGAGCGTCTGTGGGCGCGGCTGAAGGAATGGCGAGCTGTCGCCACCCGCTATGAGAAAACCGCCGTCAGCTTCCTCGGCGTCCTCTGCCTCGCCGCTGTCCTCGATTGGCTCAAGCACTAACAGGACTTAAAGATCGAACGGGCTTGCGACGTTGTCGCCGCAGCCGATCCGGCCGACCCGCTTTATGCCGACCTTGCCGATGCCATCACACAGGCCGATGCAGAGTTGCGGCAACGACTCGACCCCTCGTTTCAGATCGTGCCGCGGGTCCAAATCGCCGTCATCGTTCGCCGCCTCGCGCGCGCGCGAGGGGCACCGAAATAAAAATGCCGAGTGCGATAATCTCCATTATGGAACCTGTTTTTAAGTATTTTCCAAATTCTCGCAAAGCATAAAACGCCCTGCATGCCGACCGATAGTTTTTTTATTTACTGACCTCAATAATCGAACCCCGCCATTGTGCGGCGCAGCATAGGCGAATACTTGACCGATCAAGCGAATCCCCACACGCTATACACCAATATTCGTATACGGTTATAAGCCGGATCGAAACCGTCCGTTAACCATATATTAATATAAACCTATACGATTATAGCATGAAGATTCTGGCGATCATTTCTCAAAAAGGCGGCGTGGGTAAAACCACCCTCGCCACGGCCTTAGCCGTCGCAGCCGAGCAGGACGGCAAGAGTGTTGCCCTGTTCGATCTTGACCCGCAGTTGAGCGCAACCTTTTGGGCCGACCGTCGCAAGGCCAACAAGCCGGAGGGCGAAGGCGACAGGCCCACTGTGCGCGAAATCAACGTGCTGCGCCTTCCAAATTACATCGAGGCTATGGAGAAGGCCGGAGCGGATTTGATCGTTCTGGATTGCCCGCCCGTTCACCGTGATATTGCCTCGGAGGCGGTCAAGGTCGCCGATATGGTTCTGATCCCTACCCGCCCCGAAGTGCTGGACATTCGGGCAACCGCCCTCACCGTTCGTTACGTGCTGGATGCTGGAAAGCGCCCGCAGGTCGTTTTGACCTTTTGCCCGTCGCAAGGTTCAGAGGCAGCGGAAGCCCGCGCCCTGATCGAGAAGATGGGGGCCGACCTCGCCCCCGTGGCAATCCATCAGCGCAAGGCATATTCCCGAGCGCAGATCGAAGGCATGGCCGCGCAGGAGTTCGAGCCGAGCGGCAAAGCCGCCGAGGAAATCGGCCGCTTATACGAGTATACGTCTATAGCCCTATACGGAAAGGAACAGCATGGCAAAGCCAAAGCCAAATCTAAGCGGCGTGTCGCTTGACGACATGACCCCGCCGCAAGTTGCGGCAGGGCTTAACGCCGTCCCCCAGCCTCGCAAGGCTCGCCGCCCGAAACGGGAGGAGCCTACAACGCTCGTAGGCGGGCAGCTCGCCATTCGTTACGGCCGTTCGCTCAACATGCTTTCGGCTGAGACAGGGAAGACAAACCGCCAGCTCTTGGAGGAGGCGCTAGACGGTCTTTTCGTGAAGTACGGGGCGAAGGTCTTGGACGTATAGGCGTATAGCCCTATACGGCCTTGCGGTGCCTTCGTTCGACAGGCACCATTGAAACCGAATACCGCCGATTCTGGCGGAGAGTACGCTAACAGGAGGGCTTAGGCCCAGATACACAAAAACCCGCCGAGGGGGCGGGCTTCTGATAACCGCTGACGCGGAAAACTGGTGTCCTAAGCAAACCCAGTTTCCCAAAATCAGCGGTCAATTGCAAGAGGTTTCTTGCCACGGGAACGCTTGGCCTTTTTCCGGCCGTGCGCCTTTCCGCGTGGAGCCTTCGCCTTGTCGGTCTAACCACCGAAAGGACGACGCATGTTTTCATCATTGGGGGAAATTCTGGACGCGCCCGACATCGAGCGCGGCCGCAGAGGCGCGCGCACGGGCGAGCCTGTCCGAAGGCATTCCAGAGCGGCTGGACGCTGTGAGGGCGTTTTCTGGCGGCGCACCGACCGCAAGGAGACGCAGCGCATCTTGCTTGCGGCCCGCCGCTACGAGGTGACGACGCGACAACCAGGCGCGCGAAGTGGCGCGCTTGGTTTTGTCGCTCTTGAGGTTTTGGAGCTGTTCGCCAATCTCGTGGATTTTCGCACCGGACGCCTAGAGCCGTCGCTTGATTACCTCATGGCGAAACTGCACCGATCACGGGACGCCATACACCGCGCTTTGCGGGCGCTCAGGGCGCACGGCTTCCTTGACTGGCTTCGCCGGTATGTCCCGACCGGAAACGAGGGCAGGGGGCCGCAGGTTCAGCAGACGAGCAACGCCTACCGGCTTTCCATGCCCGCCCGCGCGCTTCGCCTTCTCGGGCGGTATGGACAGGCCGCGCCCGTTCCAGACGATCACAGCCACGCGCAGGAGCAAAGGACGGCCGATCTAAACGCGCAGCTCGCATCCGCCACCGTTGAGGAGGAAATGGCCTTCCGCTTTGGGGCTGACGATCCGCTCGGAAAAGCCCTTGCGGCGTTGAAACGGTCTATCGTTCAACGTGAATCCGCCAAGCGGACTGAATCCCATCCTAGTTCTATATCTAAGGGGAAATGATGCGGAATCGGCCTTCGGCCGATGAGTTTTGTTTCCTTCCCGTGCCACAAGCCTATCAACGTGCTCGCTCCGGCAAGGGGTAGGGCCTCGCCATGCTCGAAAGCTGCGCTTTCTGCGCGTGGCTGCGTTTCCCGCGCTTCGCGCGCCCTTGCTCTACGCTGCGCGCGTCGATGTAGTTGAGGCATCGGGACGGGGAACATCACGGCCCGCCTTCGGCGGGGTTCGAAGCTGGCCTGCGGCCCGCATCGAACAGGGAACAGGGCAAGAAAGGGGCCAGAGATTCACAAAAGGCCATTTTGCGGGCATTATAGCCGTATATTCATATAACACTATAGGCCCGCCATGACCATTGATCGACGTGGTTTGATGATCGGCGCGGGCGCGAGCCTCGCAGCCATGGCAGTACCCGCCGCCGCAGAACAGGCCCCGTCGCGCATTCCGTACCTAAATCCGCTAGACGAGGATTTGCGGGCCGAGTTCGTGAGGCTGGAACGCTTGGCGCGGAACATGGCCCGCATGCTGGACGTGGCACAGGCCGAACCCGTCAGGGCGGGCGCGTTGTTCGACATGCGGAACGTGCTTACCGACGCGCAAAGGACGGTCGAAATCATCGGCTATATCGCCGAGGAACAGGCGCAGGAGCATCGCACGGCCGCGCATCGACGCAGGGCCGGAGCATGATCGAGCCGCAGCCAATCCCCCGCCCGAAGCTTCACACCAACGGCGATTTTGACGCTTGGGCCGAGCAGTTCCTTTTTCTCGCCTACGTGCTTCGCATGTCGCCGCTGCAAATCGCGCAGATCGATCACGGGCTAGACCCAGACCACCCCGACGCATGGGCGGCGGGCTATTGGGCGCACCAGATCGAGCGCGATTTTTTCCCGCTGATCAACGTGAAAGGGCTTCTGTCATGCCCTTGAAGCGTTACCGGATAGAGGTCCGCGTGATCGTGCGCGAGATTTGGGAGGTCGAGGCCGAGGACGAGGCGGACGCGGAATTTAGCTATCGCACCAACCCCGACGCCTTCATTTTCGACCGTGAGGACATGGAAAGCGACGTTGTGAAAGTGACCGAAGCGCCGCAACAGGGCAGACCGCCCAAGGCGGGCTAAAAGCCCTTATTCCTTGGAAGACCCGCGCCGGAGGCGAGGGGCTTAGCGCAGCGACATTCCTCGGAGCCGACACCCCCCGAAGATCAACGGCCGCAGCGGAAGGCAAGGGCGCGGAACGCGGGACCGGAGCCACGCGCAGCGCAACGCGCGAGCATGGCGAGGACCCACCCCTTGCCGGAGCGAGCACGTTGAGATGCTTTCGGTCGGACACAGGGATAGAAGTAATTAACTGTATATTCATCTAAAATCGTATGAAATACTTCCCTAGAAGGAGTTTTCATCATGAGCAAGAACACACCAGATTATAGAGTTACTTCACCAGACAGCTACAAAACGGGCAACGGCGAGGAAAAGACTTACTACACTGACGTAGGAAGCGGCTGGAAGATCAAGAACGGCGGCATTTCGATTAAGCTACGTCAGAACATAGCCGTTTCGGGCGAGCTGGTGATTTTCGCCAACACGGCCGCAGATGACGGCGCGACCCCGAACAACGAATGACCGAGGCCCGCCGCTTCCGAGGCTTTGCCGTGATCGAGAGGCCGGATGGCCCCTTGATATGGGGAACGCTTCGGCCCGCGCAGGCTGACGCTTGGGCGGTCTATCAGCGGCATAATCCGGCCGTGGCCGGAGTCGACCAACCGGCGCAGCTTGTCGAAGTCGAGATGCGCCTAACGCCCGTGCAGGACGGCCGCGACACCGAGGGGGCATGATGCCCCCGCCGCTTTCCATCGAGACAGCCGCCGCGCTCTTTCTCGGGCTTCTATCCGCCGCCCTGATGTTCGACCGCATGAGCCGACTATGGCGACGATACCGGCGCGGGAAATGGGCGAGAGCGCAGGCCGATATAGACGCCCTTCGCGCGATGACCCCGAGCGAGTTCGAAGCCTTCACCGCCGCCGCTTTCGAGGCCCGAGGATGGCGTGTTGAGATCGTCGGGAGGAAGGCCGCGCAGACGGCGGACTTGACCTTCTCATGTTCGCCAGAGGGCGGCGCGTCGTCGTCCAATGCAAGCGATACGCCGCGAAGGTGGGCGCACCTGTCATCCGCGAAACCATGGGCGTTATGATGCACCACAAGGCGCAAGGGGCCTATGTCGTCGCCCTGTCCGGCTTCACCCGCGCGGCGCACCAATGGGCTACCGGCAAGCCCGTGAAGCTGATCGACGGCGCGCAGATTTTCAAAGCCCTGCAGCGCAAGCCCTAGCCGTTCCGATCTGCCCTCACCTGTCGGCCGATCAGGTCGAGCGCTTCCGTGACCAGCTTCAGCCGCCGTTCCTCGTCGTCAGGATCGAGCTTGACCGCTTCCGCGATCAGGGCGGCGGGCAGTTTCGCCCCGTCATGGAACAGGGCTTCCAGCTCGCGCACGGCGAACCGCACGGCATAGAGCTTTTCGCGCCCGTCCAGATACGCCATGAGCGTCTTTTCCGCATGGTCTAGGGCTTGGCGGCGGGCGAAGCGCTCGGGGCTGGGCGTGAACGCCATTCCTTCCGTCTGTTTTCCGGAATATGAGAACATCGGAGAACAGTAAATAATTGACGAAAGCCAAGCAAATAGAAAATTTGACTATCGATTTTTCAGCATCGTATGTTGATTTTATGGAAGTTAATCTAACAGAGTTTTTCAACAACTGCGCTATTTGGCAGTTTTATGTTGCCTATGAGCGCGGGGATTATTTTCTCGGTGGCATGTTTGCGGGCGAGCCTGACCCATGGGCCGGATACCGGACCGACGTTGTTCATGGTTCAAGCTTCCGCCTTTCCCGTCTTGACCGTTAGTTCCTGATAAAAAGCCGCCTGATGCGGGCGAATATCTCACCCGCTCCATAGCCAAGGCCCGCCATAACCCAAACGCCCAACAAGGCGCTTTCGTGCGCTTGTACTGATGGAATCATCGCAATTCCCCACGCGAGGCCGAGCGCCAAGCCAATCAGTGCGGGTTTTTCATGCAACAATAATTGCCGTCTCCAAAAGCCGACTGGAGCCTGTGGCGCGACCGTAGACGGATTTTGCGGCACCGCGTTTTTCTCATTCGGGAGAGGCCGGGGCAGGAAATATGGGGCCAGTTTTAAATTCAGGACGTGGCCGCCTTTGGCAAATACGATCATAGACCGCGCGACCGCATCGCCGTCATGCTTGGCGACCAGCTCGCGCACCTGTTCAGGCGTAAAACGCGGCTCCCCACGTTCAGAAACCGCATGCTGGTAACGGCGCATCGCTGTTGCATCGTCCGCAGCGACTTGTTTGTGACGCTCCTCTAGTTTGGTGCGAGCCGCCGCGCGGTCCTGCATATCGGTGTCGTGTGCGACCCGAGCCAGTGACTGCCCTATGTGCTGGAACATGCGAAACGCATTGTTTTTTGCGTCGATAGGAGCGGATTGCGGCGGCAGCGTCGAGCCGTAGGCATAGGCGGCTTCGGATCGGGAGACAGTCGCGGTTGCCATGGGCGGCGGTTCAACGCCAATGTCAGCAAGGGTCTTTCGGCCGAGCCTGTCAGAGACATGGTTTAGCGTGAGCGAGTCCGTGTTTCCGAAGTAGGCATGCACGTCTGCATTGCCAAAGAAGGTTTCCGCGCCTTCCTTGCCGTAGAGCGCGACGAGCTGGCCGAGGTCTTGCAGGAACGGCCAGAGCTGGACGCCATAGCCGCGCATCAGGCCCGCCGCCTTCGCAATTTCATCAATGCGGCCGAGCGCGAAAAACTCGTCGAGCAGGAACAGGCAGCGTTCGCCCTTGAGGCCCTTCGCCATCGCATCGAGCGCGGCGCGGACGAAGACGCGCAGAAAGCGCCCATGCTCCCCGAGATATTGCGGCGGCAGGACGAGATACACCGTCGCCTTTCCGGTTTTCAGTTCCGAGAGGTTGAAGCCGTCGCCGGTCAGGATCGAGACCATAGCGGGCGAGTCCAGCCATTCCGAATGATCGACAGCCCCGCCGACGAACTCCCGATTTTTCCGGCTATCAGAAAGGCCGATTGCCGCCGCGCCACGGCACAAGCCGCCGTAGGCGTCGTTTGTTGCCATATCCTCGAAAACCTCTTTCAGCGTGTCCGGTGGCAGCGTCAGATTGCGCCGGACGTTGTGGAGGTTTCGGCCGGAGGGTTCGGGGTCATCGCACACGTAGGCGATCATGCCGGATAGGACGGACACCGCGCCGTTATCCCATGTCGAGTCTTCCGCCTTGAAGCGCATGACGAGGCCGTCAGCGATCACCCGAATATCTTCGCGCGCCGTGGGGCTATCGGGCTTGATCGAGGCGAGCAGATTGCAACCTGAGCGGAGCCTGTCAGGGACGTTGGCGACCTTGAACGGGTCGAGGACATAGACCCGTTGCCCGAGGGCTTCGCGCGCTTCCCAAGTGCGTTCGGCATTCTCGCCCTTCGGATCGACAACAAGCGCATTATGCGGCCACCGGAGCAGGTTCGGAATGATGACGGCGGCACCTTTGCCGGAGCCTGCGCCCGCTATCGTGATGGCGTGCCGCTCGCTCGGTATGCCGACTTCCTGTCCCGTTTCAGGATCGAGGCCGAGGAAGAAATGACCAGCATTGTAGCTGTGGTTTTGTGCGGAGGTGAAGGCATACGGCATGCGGCGGCACTCCCTTTTTTGGAGCGCGGAGGCCGAGGCCGTGCGGGTGCGTTCTCACCATCCGAGAGCGTCAGAAACCGCGCTATTCGTATACGACTATAGGCTCACGCAAAATAGTTAACGACTTTCGAGACTGTGCATTAGGGGCGGCTTTATTAGGTTCATCACCCCTTAACTTGCCGGTCATTATGCTTTATGAAAAGAGGAGGAGCAAGCTATGTTTTTGCTATGCAAAAACGCTTGTCGGGGCGAGGCCCCGAGGCTCATGGAGCGGCCATGACGGTGCGGTTGCGAAACACGAAGACGGGACGGCCGCGCAAGGCCGAGGGCGAGCGGCGGGACGCTTCCTTGCCCCCTGTCCGCGTGACTTCCGCCGAGCTGGCCCACGTCGAGGCGCAGGCCGCGCAGGCAGGTTTGCCCGTCTCGGATTACGTCCGCCGCCGCGCCCTTGGCGGACGTATCACCGCCCGCCAGACCGCGACCGACGAGCGGGCTTTGGACGAGCTGAACCGCATCGGCGTCAACCTCAACCAGCTTACCCACGCGGCCAACATGGGGAAGACCCTAGAGGGCAAATTGGCCGATACGCTCGACCAGTTGCAGCGCCAGCTTGAGAAGGTGGCGGGCCATGGTTCCTGACATCGCCAAGGCGGGCCACAGCTTCAAAGGCGCAATGGCCTACTACCTGCACGATAAGCGGCAGGAAGGGCAGGAGGCGCACCCGCAGACGGCCGAGCGTGTCGCATGGGTCGAAATGCGAAACCTTGCCTGCCTGACGCCGGAGACGGCCACCCGCATCATGGCGGCAACCGCGGGGCGCGCTGACGAGCTGAAAGCAGCCGCGGGCATCAAAGCGACCGGCCGGAAAAGCACCGCCCACGTATACGCCTATAGCCTTGCATGGCATCCCGACGAGGCGGGCCAGCTCGACAGGGCGGAAATGCTTCGCGCGGCCGATCAGACGTTGAAGGCGCTCGGAGCCGAAGGGCATCAAGCCGTGATCGTTTGCCATCAGGATCAAAGGCACCCGCATGTGCATGTGATCCTGAACCGCGTGGACCCCGGGACGGGCAAGATGCTGACGACCAGCAACGACCGGCTAAAGCTGTCCGATTGGGCGAACGCCTACGAGCGCGAGCGCGGCCAGATCGTGACACCGAAGCGCGAAGAAAAGCGGCAGCAGCGCGAGCGGACGAAACAGGAGTTTGACCGTGCCGCGCGTCCGGATCGAGCTGCGCCAGATCCGACGAGAAAACCCCGCGTGGATCTTGCAGGAGATCCACAGCGGAAGCGCCCACCATCCGAGGCCGCAATCCTCAAGGAGCTTTCGGACGCGCAGAAGGCCCGACATAAGCAGGAATGGGCCGACCTTGGCGCACGTAACAAGGCCGCGCGCGATCAGGTCTATTCCGACTTTGCCGCCAAGATGAAAGCCGCCCGCGCTGACGCTTGGGCGGCAGGCAAGGCGCAATTCGCGCAGCTTCGCCAGATGACCCGCGCGGAGTGGAAGCAGCACGGCCGCGAGACGTTTGCAGCCGCGCGGCAGATCGAGCGCGCCCGCCTTGGCTTTATCGGCACCTTGATAACGTCATGGGGCCATGCCGCCACCAGAGACGCCGCGCAGGCCCGCATGAAAGACGTGCAGGCCGGCCGCCGTGACGCCGTGGCAGCGGAGACGAAGGCCCGCATAGATCGAGACATTGCCGCCCTGAAGGAGCAGCGGGCAACCGGCCTCGCCTCGCAGCGGACACGATACACGGCCGACCGCGCGGCGCTGATCGAGCGGCAGGACGGAGAGAAAGCCAAAATGCGCGAGGCATGGCGGCAGGTTTACGAGCGCAGAGGAAAAGACCTCCGATACACGGCACGGCAGCAGGTCGCGCGAGCAATGGAGCAGAAGCCCATGAAACGCGAGTTCGATAAGGCGCGAGAGTTGGCACCAGCCAAGCAGCCCGCGCCGCATCCGCATAATCGTCAATCTCTATCCGTGCCGGCACCCACGCCGGCGCCGGCCGGCATGCCGACGCCGGCACAGCGGAAGGTTCAGGACGTGCCGGAGGTTTCCCGCGCCGTTCCGGCATCGAGGCCCGCACCCTCGACCGCGCAGAAGGATTTCGGCCAGAGCGCCGAAAAGCCCATGACGCGCGCGGACTACTGGAACCAGAGGGCGAAGGAGAAAGCCGCCGATCGCAAGCCCGAGCGCGATCGGAGCGGCGATCGCGATTTTGACAGGGAGCGTTGACCGATGACAGCAACCGACAAGCTGCGCGCGATCATCCGCCGCGACATCGAAAGCGGCCACAAGAACTATGCCGCGGAATACGGCTACGACTGGTTCAACCTTTCCCCCGAGGAAGAAACCGTTTTCGGTTTGACGCTCGATGATATGCCTTCGCTTGTCGCAGTCTGGTGCGCCTATGAGGCCGTGCTAGATATTTGCGATGCGCTTGACGTTCCCGACGACATAGCCGCCGTGTTTCGTGCAGAGCATCCATGGCTTGCGGCCGATTATGGTGAGGGTGAGAAGCTTTCGACCATTGGGGAAATTGCCTTCGCTCGTTTTGCTAAGCTTTTCGGCGTCCCTGCCCGAAAATCTCACGCATGGTATGCCAAGCATGACTTTTGGAACGTGAGGGCGGGCATTACCTACTTTACCGATAAGCGCAAAGCGTCCCCGTCCCTGTCATCAAATTCGGATGACGATATTCCTTTCTAGGCGAGCGAGGCCGAAGAAATGAGCATCGAGCTTTACCGCTGCATTCGCCGTTTGCGTCCCTATTATACGGCTATAGGGAGGGACATTCTGCCCCCTGACTTGCTCGCGCAGGTCCTTCGCTTAGGCCCTAACAGGCCCTAGCACTACCTTGGCACTTAAGCGGCTCGTGGTGCGTTGTCTCGCATAGCGCTTAGGAGGCAGCGATGTCGAACGGCGGGGAGCAGCTTCACGATCTCGACGCTTGGCTGGGGCCGTTCCTGGCGGTGATGGGACGCAAAACGCGGCGAACTTGGGCGCCGCTTTACCTGCGTGGCCTGCTTGGTCCGGGCGATCGCAAGAGCCTGCAGCCAATGGCGGTCCGGCTTGGCTTGTCTGGCCACGACCAGCTTCAGCACTTCATCGCCAGTTCGGCTTGGGACGATGGGCCGCTTTGGAGCGAGCTGGCCCGCCAAGCGGATCTGCTGGTGGGCGGACCCGAGGCCTACCTGGTCATCGACGACACGGCCCTGCCGAAAAAGGGCATGCTCTCGGTCGGGGTGGCGCGCCAGTACTGCGGCGCGCTCGGCAAGAAGGCCAGCTGCCAGTCATTGGTCTCCCTCACCCTGGCGCAGGGCGAGGTGCCCGTGCCGGTGGCCTTGCGCCTGTTTCTGCCCGAGGCGTGGACGATCAATCCGCAGCGTTGCGCGCAGGCTGGCGTGCCCGAAGCAGCGCGCATGCCGCGAGCTAAGGGCGAGATCGCCTTGAGCGAACTTGACCGCCTGAGGGCGAGCGGGGTGCGCTTTGGCACGGTGCTGGCCGATGCCGGCTACGGCATCAGCGCCGCCTTCCGTCACGCTCTGGAGGCGCGGGGCCTGCGTTGGGCGGTGGGGATCGTGAAGAACCAGAAGGTCTACGCGCCCGACGTGCAACTCGTGGCGCCGACAGGCCGCGCCCGTAAGCCCATGCCGGACCAAGAGCCGCGGGAGGCCGAGGCGATGCTGGCCGATCTGCCCTGGCGGCGCGTGACGTGGCGCCAGGGCACCAAGAACAAGCTGTCCGCCCGCTTCTCGGCCCTGCGGGTGCGGGTCGCCGATGGGCCGGTCTTCGGCAACAACCGTCATCTGCCGGGCAAGGAGGTCTGGCTCGTGGGTGAGTGGCGCTCCTCGGGCGAGCGCAAATACTATCTGTCCAATCTGCCGGCGCGGGTCACGCGGCGGGCGCTTGTCGGGGCGATCAAGGCGCGCTGGGTCTGCGAGCAGGCCCACCAGCAGCTCAAGGAGGAGCTCGGCCTCGACCACTTCGAGGGCCGCTCCTGGACCGGGCTGCATCGGCACGCCTTGATGACCTGCATCGCCTTCGCCTTCCTCCAGCACCTGCGCCTGCGCTTAGCGAAGCAGCCGTTGAGAGAGCGGAAAAAAAAGGACGCTCAGCCTTCCAGGACCGCCGCCCTCGCCAAGTCTGCCCGCCGTGCGGCAGGCCATTATCGAGCGGATCTTTGCCTCCCTCATCCATCCCGTCCGATGTCCTCACTGCCGAAAACACTTCAAGCTGCCGCATGACATCAAAGTGCCCAGGTGGTGCTAGGGCCTTTCCCGGCGAAGCGGATCCGCTTCGGCCTCGGACGATGCACTTAGCCTGCGAAGATCGCGGCGATCTCCGCCTCGCCCAGGCGCCGGATGGCGCCGGGTTCGAGGTCGGCGGGCAGCGTGAGGCCGCCCACCGACTCGCGGTGCAGCGCCTCGACGTGGTTGCCCGCCGCCGCGAACATCCGGCGCACCTGATGGTAGCGCCCTTCGTGGACCGTGAGCACGGCCTCCTGCGGGCCGACGACCTCCAGCTCGGCAGGCTTCAGCGGCTTGTCGTCGCCCTCCAGCATCAGGGTGCCGGAGGCGAACAGCGCGCCCTCGTCTCCGCCCAGCGGCCGGGCGAGCCGGGCGCGGTAGCGCTTCGGGACATGCCGGCTCGGCGAGATGATGCGGTGGAGGAGCGCGCCGTCGTCGGTCATCAGGAGGAGGCCCGAGGTTTCCTTGTCGAGCCGCCCGACAGTCGAGATCGCCGGGTCGCGCCGCCGCCAGCGGGTCGGCAGGAGATCGTAGACCAGCGGTCCCGCTTCCTTGTGCGAGCAGGTGACGCCGAGGGGCTTGTTCACCATGAGCGCGAAGCCCGGCAGCGGGTCGAGCCCGTCGCCGTCGACCACCAGCCGCGTTTCGAGGTCGGGAGTCAGCGCGATGCGCTCGTCGGCGCGCGCCACCGGCGCGCCGTCGAGGCGGATGTGGCCCTGCTTGGCCAGCATCTGGATCTCGCGGCGCGAGGCATAGCCCATGTTGGACAGGAGTTTGTCGAGGCGTGCGGTCGGCACCTTCGTCACTTGCGGGCCTCGATCACCTTGTAGCCGCCCTCGTCGGCGAGCACCTTCACCGCCGCGAAGGCCGCGCGCAGGCCCTCCTCGTAGGGCATGTGGCGGTTGGCGACGAGAACGAGCCGCCCCGAGCGCCGCAGCATGCGGGCCGCGACGGCGACGAAGGCCTGGCCGAGCCCGCGGTCTTCGATCCCGTCCGCGTGGAAGGGCGGGTTGGTCACGACGAAGTCGAGTTCACCAAGTTTCGCGTCCCGGGCGTCGGCCCAGAGGAAGCGCGCCCGCGGGTCGGACACGTTCGCGCGCGAGGCCTCGACGGCGCGCCGGTCGATCTCCACCAGCGTCAGCTCCTCGACGCGCGTCGAGCCGAGAACCGCTCTCGCCAGGATGCCGAGCCCCGCGCCGAGATCGGCACCCCGCCCCGCGAGCGGCGGCAGATGGGCCAGCAGAAGCGCCGTTCCCGGATCGATCCGGTTCCACGAGAAGATGCCGGGCTGCGATCGAAGGCCCATCGCCTCGACAACGGCCGGCGCCCCGGCGGCAATCGCCTCGGCCAGACCCACCGGTGCCGCCGGCCGCTCCACGGTGCAGATGCGCTGGCGCGCCTTGAAGCGTTCGGCGACCGCGCAGCCGAAGGCTTCCAGCTCCCGCTTCAGCCGCTGCCCGCCCCTGTCGTTCGCGGCGCTGGCCGTGAGCGTGCCGCCGGGGGCGAGCACCCGCAGCGCCTGGGCCAGAACGAAGCGCCGCTCCACCGAGCCCGCGGGCGCCGCGACGGCGACATCGCCGAACGCGGCATCGGGAAGGCTCTCGATGGCGAGAGCGCCCGGCCGCAGCGGCGAGAGCTGCGCCGCCCCGTCGGGAACCTCGACGAGATCGGGAGGCGGCGCGCCGTAGACGGCGGAGCGGGCGGGTGGGGACAGGTCGTTGTTGGTCACGCCGACGCCATAGCAGCTCGGGGTCCGCGCCAAAACCCGCTTCGCAGCGTCCTCGCGGCGGCGCGGGCGGACTTGCGTCCCTCAGGCGTGTCCGGCCTCGCTGTTCAGGAAGAGCGGATCGATGCCCAGAAGGCCGAGGGCGCGGTTGTACTTGTCGTCGAGCTCGGGCGCGAAGACGATGTCGACGTCCGCCTCGCAGGTCAGCCAGCCGTTCGCCGCGATCTCCGCTTCGAGCTGGCCGGCGCTCCAGCCGGAATAGCCGAGCACCATGATCGCCGTCGTCGGCCCGACGCCGCGCGAGATCGCCTTGAGGATGTCCAGGGTCGGCGTCAGCGAGATGTCTTCCGAGACCGGCACGGTGGAATCGGAATCGTAGTCGCTCGAATGGAGCACGAAGCCCCGCGCCTTCTCCACCGGCCCGCCCATGCACACCGAGACCTCCTGCCCCTTGCGCGGCAGGCGGATCTCGTTCTCGTCGGAGACGATGTCGAGCTGCGTCAGGAGCGAGGCGAAGGTGAAGGGCTGGGCCTTGTTGATGATGAACCCCATGGCCCCGTTGGCCGAGTGGGCGCAGACGTAGACGACGCTCCGGGCGAAGCGCTCGTCCTGCATGCCGGGCATGGCGATGAGGAAGTGGCCCTCGAGGGAGCCTTCCCCGCCCTCCTCGTCCTTCGACCTGCCGATGCCCATGACGTTGTGCTTGTCCAAGAAGTTCAGCCTTTCGCTCATGGGGCAAAGATGGCAACTTCCGGCCCGCTTTTCCACTCCCTTCCGCGCCGCAGCGCGCCGACGACCGGAGCCGCGGGGTCCGGGCCGACCTGTTCGGCGCGGCGCCTGCTCCTGCGCACCACGGCGGCGGCGTGCTCGCCTTCCCCGGCCGAGGGCTTCGTCCGCCCGGCGGGGGAGCCTTCGCCCCGGCGGCCGGCTGACCGGCTTGCCGGATGGCCGTTCTCCGGCGCGGGCGTGTTCGCGGGGATGGCGATCCGGCTTCGCCGATGAGTTGAAAGCGGCCCCGTGTCGCGCCTTTCGGGTGGCCCTGACGAGACCTCGTTCCTACATCCGGCCCGCTCATGACCGATCGGCCGGATACAAGCATGCCCAACGACGCCCCTCGTCCTGCCCGCCCCCGCAGCCTCGCCAAAGCCGCCTGGGCACGCATCGCCGGGGCTCTCTGCCTGGCCGGCCACCTGGCGGGAGCGGCGCCGCTCGGCGCGCAGGAGGTGGCGGAGCCGGCTGCGGAGGCGCGGCTGCCGGCGGTCACCGTGGCGAGCGCCGAGGAGGACGAGATCCAGCGCCGCATCTCGGTCGCCGGCGCGCTGCTGCCGCGCGACGAGGTGCTGATCTTTCCCGAAGCCACGGGCTTCGTTCTCACCGAGCTCAATGCGGACGTCGGCGACCGCGTCGAGGCCGGCGCCGTTCTCGCCCTCCTCGACGAGCGGGCGCTGCGCTCGCAGCTCGCGCAAGCCGAAGCCGACCTCGCGCAGGCGCAAGCCAGCGTCGCCCAGGCGCGCGGCGAGGTCGCCTCGGCGCAGGCCCGGCAGACGCAGGCCAACCAGGCGCTCCAGCGGGCCGAGCAGCTGCGCGGCTCCGGGACGGGGACGCAGGCGACCCTCGACGAGGCCCTCGCCAACCGTCAGACCGCCGAGGCCTCGATCCAGTCGGCGGAGGCCGGTCTCGCCGTCGCCCAGGCTCAGCTCCAGCGCGCCGGCGCGAACCTCGACATCGCGCGGCTCAACCTCGCCAATGCCGAGATCCGCACCCCCGTCGCCGGCATCGTTTCGGCGCGCAACGGCCAGGTCGGCGCCGTGGCGAGTTCCGCCGGCGAGCCGATCTTCCGCATCATCCGCGACGGCGCCGTCGAGGCGGAGGTGGAGGTGATCGAGACCGAGCTCGGCCTGATCGGCGCCGGCGACCCCGCCGAGCTGACCGTCGCGGGCCTCGGCCGCGTCGAGGGAACGGTGCGCCTCATCTGGCCGGTGGTGGAGCCGACGAGCCGCCTCGGCCGCGTGCGGATCGCGCTCGAGAACCGCGAAGGCCTGCGCCCCGGCCTTTTCGCCAGCGGCTGGATCACCACCGAGAACCGGCGCGGCCTCACCGTTCCCGCCACCGCCGTCATCACCGACGCGGAAGGCAGCTACGTGCTGCGCGTGGAGGACGGCGTCCTGGAGCGCCGCCCGGTCGCGGCCGGCCTGATCTGGCAGGGCCGGCGCGAGATCCTGGAGGGACTCGCGCCCGGCGACGAGGTCGTGGCGCGAGCCGGCGCCTTCTTCGGCAGCGGCGACCGGATCCGGCCGACCCGCGACGCGGCGGTGACGCCGGCGCGCGAGGCCGCGGAGATCGCGCGATGAACATGTCCACCTGGGCGATCCGCAACCCGGTCCCGCCGATCGCCCTGTTCCTCGTCCTCTGCATCGCCGGCTGGGTCAGCTTCATGCGCCTGCCGGTTACGCAGATGCCGAACGTCGACATCCCGATCGTCACCATCGCCGTCGCCCAGCCGGGCGCGGCGCCCGCCGAGATCGTCAGCCAGATCGTGCGCCCCATCGAGACCGCGGTCGGGGACGTGACGGGCGTGCGCCACGTCAGCGCGAGCGCCACCGACAGCGCCGCCAACCTCACGGTCGAGTTCGCCATCGGCACGAACACCGACCGCGCGCTCAACGACGTGAAGGACGCGGTGGCGAGCGTGCGCGACGAGCTGCCGGAAAGCGCCACCGAGCCGCTCGTCCAGCGCCTCGACGTTACCGGCCAGGCGATCCTGACCTATGCCGTCTCGGATCCGACGCGCTCCATCCAGGACCTCTCGACCTTCGTCGACGACGTCGTGGCGCGCGACCTGCAGCTCGCGGACGGCGTCGGGCGCGTCACGCGCTTCGGCGGCGCGGAGCGGCAGATCCTCGTCGACCTCGACCCGGACCGCCTCCTGGCGCTCGGCATCGGCGCGGCGGACGTCAACGCGCAGCTCGTGCGCGCCAACATCAACCTGGGCGGCGGCAGCGGCGAGCTCGCCGGCCAGGACTACTCGATCCGCACCCTCGGCTCGGCCGAGACCCTTGAGGGCCTCGCCGCCACCGCGATCCGCCTGCCGACGGGCGACACGGTGCGCCTCGACCAGCTCGGCACCGTCAGCGACGGGGCGAGCGAGCTCGACAGCTTCGCGCTCCTCGACGCCCAGCCGGTGGTGGCCTTCGGCGTCTTCCGCGCGACGGGGGCGAGCGACCTCGAAGCGGCCGAGAACGCCAAGGCGCGCCTCGAGGCGCTCTCGCAGCACTATCCGGACGTGCGCTTCGCCCTCGTCGACGACGCCACGATCTATACCGAGGCGAGCTACCATTCGGCGATGGACACGCTCTACGAGGGCGCGGCGCTCGCCGTGATCGTCGTGTTCCTGTTCCTGCGCAACTGGCGCGCGACCCTGGTGACGGCGGTCGCCCTGCCGCTGTCGATCCTGCCGACCTTTATCGTCCTCGACCTTCTCGGCTTCACCCTCAACACCGTGAGCCTTCTGGGCATCACGCTCGTCACCGGCATCCTCGTCGACGACGCCATCGTCGAGATCGAGAACATCGTCCGGCACATGCAGGGCGGAAAGCCCGCCTACGAGGCATCCGAAGAGGCGGCCACCGAGATCGGCCTCACCGTCATCGCGATCAGCTTCACCATCGTCGCGGTCTTCGCGCCGGTGTCCTTCATGGGCGGCATCGCCGGGCAGTTCTTCAAGCAGTTCGGCATCACGGTGGCCGTCGCCGTCCTGTTCTCGCTTCTCGTCGCCCGGCTCATCACGCCGATGTTCGCGGCCTACTTCCTGCGCAGCGGCCACGGTGCGGGCGAGGCGAAGGACGGGCGGCTGATGCGCACCTATCTCGCGATCCTCGGCTGGACGCTGCGGCACCGGCTGGTCACGCTGGTGGCGGGCGCGGCGATATTCGCCGGCTCGATCTATTCGGCAACGCTCCTGCCGACCGAGTTCCTGCCCGCCACCGACACGGGCCGGGCGCGCGTCTCGATCGAACTGCCGCCGGGCTCACTCCTGTCCGAGACGCGAAGCGTCGCGCAGGAGGTGACGGGCCGCCTGGAAGGCATTCCCGAGGTGCGCTCCGTCTTCGTCAGCACGGATTCCGAGACGGCCGCGAACGTCCAGGTCGACTTCGGCCAGAAGAACGAGCGCGAGCGCTCCGCGCCGGAGATCACCGCCGAGATCGAGGAGCGCCTCGCCGACATCGCCGACGTCCGCCTGTTCGTCCTCAACGAGAACGGCCAGCGCGACATCTCGATCAACGTCCTGGGCGACACCCAGGAGGCCACCGCCGCGGCCGCCCGCGCGCTGGCCGAGGAAATGCGCACCCTGCCCCAGCTTCGCGACGCCTCGACCGACGCGGCGCTCGTGCGGCCGGAAATCCAGATCACGCCCAAGCCCCAGATCGCCGCCGAGCTCGGCATCACCGCTGCGAGCCTCGCCTCGACCGTGCGCACCGCGACCATCGGCGAGAGCGAGACCAACCAGCCCAAGTTCAACGCCGGCGACGAGCAGATCCCGATCGTGGTGCGGCTGGAGGAGCGCGCCCGAAACGACCTGATGCGCGTCGCGGGCCTGCGCGTGCCGACCGAGACCGGCACGCCCGTGCCGCTCGTCGCGGTGGCGGACGTGCGCCTGTCGACCGGCCCGAGCTCGATCGACCGCTACGACCGCCAGTACCGCACGAGCGTCGAGGCCGACCTCGCGGAGGGAGCCCTGCTCGGACCGGCGACCGCGGCCGTGATGCAGCTGCCCGCCGCCGTCGACATGCCGGACGGCACGGCCATCCAGGCCGGCGGCGACGTCGAGACGATGAACGAGATTTTCGAGAGCTTCGCCCTCGCCATGGGCGCCGGCATCCTCCTCGTCTATATCGTTCTCGTTCTCCTGTTCTCCTCCTTCATCACCCCCGTCACGATCCTTCTCTCGCTGCCGCTCGCCATCGGCGGGGCGATCTTCGCGCTCTACCTCTACGGCGCGGGCATCGGCATCTCGGTGGTGATCGGTTTCCTGATGCTGATGGGCATCGTCACCAAGAACGCCATCATGCTGGTGGAATTCGCCATCGAGGCCATGCACCGGGGCGCCGACAGGGCCGCGGCGATGATCGATGCGGGCCACAAGCGGGCGCGGCCGATCATCATGACGACGATCGCCATGGCCGCCGGCATGGTGCCCTCGGCGATCGGCAGCGCCACGGGCGGCGAGTTCCGCGCGCCGATGGCGGTGGCGGTGATCGGCGGCCTTCTCCTCTCGACGCTCCTGTCGCTGCTCTTCGTGCCCTCGCTGTTCAGCGTGCTCGAAGGCGTGCGCGGCCGGTCGCGGCGCTTGTTGACGCGGATGCTCGGCTTCGAGCGGCGCGGCCCGGCGCCGGCGGACGGGCGGACGGGCGCTTAGACGCCTGCGCAACGCGCGCCGAACTCAGGCTGAGCGGCGGCCGTTAGGCTCCCGACCCCATGACGATCGGAGCTGTGCCGCGTGGCGCCACCGCGAAGCTTTCCCACCCTGTCCGCCGCCGACTCCGTGGCCTTCGTCGGCGGCGTCGCCGTCCCCACCTGGGCGAAGGGCATCATCATCCGCCGCAAGGCGGCGACGGCGCTGGCCGAGCGCCTCGACACCGACGCGCGCGCCGTCCGGCGGATGCAGCGGCTGCGGGCGAAGTACGGCGAGGGCCCGCTCCTCCTGCGCAACCCGGTCCGCCCCCAGGCGATCCTCCTGCGCGTCGAGGACGTGCGCCGCGTCCTCGACGGGGCGCCCGAGCCCTTCACGCCCGCCAGCAGCGAAAAGCGCGCGGCGCTCTCCCACTTCGAGCCGCACAACTCGCTGATCACCCGCGGCCCCGAGCGCGGCCCCCGTCGCGCCTTCCACGATGCGGCGCTGGAAAGCGGCTGCCCGGTCCACTCCATGGCGGACCGGTGGGTGCCGATCGTGGAGGCGGAAACGGACGCGATCCTGGCGGGCGCGGGCTCGCTCGGCGAGCTCGACTGGCGCGTCTTCTTCGAGGGATGGATGCGCATCGTGCGGCGCATCGTCCTCGGCGCGGAGGCGGCGGACGACCGCGAACTCACCGACCGCATCGCGCGCCTGCGCGGCCGGGCGAACTGGGCCTTCGCCGCGCCGAAGAACCGCGCCTTGCGCGCAGCCTTCCACGACCGCCTCGGCGCGCACCTCGCGCGGGCCGAGCCGGACAGCCTCGCCGCGCGCGTTGCGCGAATGCCCGGCGCGGCGGCCGCCGAGCCGACGCAGCAGATGGCGCAATGGTTCTTCGCCTTCGATCCCGCTGGAATGGCGACCTTTCGGGCGCTGGCGCTACTTCTCGCCCACCCGCAAGCGCTCGCCCGGGCCTGCGCCGAGGCGGCGTCGGACGCGCCGCGCGCCGACCTCCCGTTCCTGCGCGCCGCGCTCGTCGAGGCGCTGCGTCTCTACCCGACGACGCCGATGGTGCTGCGCCAAACGACGCGCGAGACCGAATGGGCCGAGGGCACGCTTCCCGCGGGAACGGGCATCCTGATCTTCGCGCCCTTCTTCCACCGCGACGACCAGCGCCTGCCGAACGCCCACCGCTTCGCTCCGGAAGACCGGCTCGGCGAGGACCCGGCGCAGGCGCCGCCCTTCCTGCCGTTCAGCGCGGGGCCCGCCGCCTGCCCGGCGCGCCACCTCGTGCCGATGCTGGCGAGCATGGTTCTCGCGCGGATCCTGCGAAGCGGGCGCCGCATCGTGCTCCGCGACCCGCAGCGGCTGGACGGGGGCAAGCCCCTGCCCGGCACGCTCGATCCCTTCACCCTGCGCTTCGCCCTCCCCGCCGGCGGTTGACGGACACGGGGGCCCCTTCAAACCTCGCGGATGATCCGAGCCGGGTTGCCGGCCGCGACGACGCGCGGGGGTATCGACCTCGTCACGACGCTGCCCGCCCCGATCACCGTGTCGCGCCCGATCGTCACGCCCGGACAAAGGACCGCCCCGCCGCCGATCCAGCAGCCGTCCTCGATCGTCACCGGCAGCGCCCATTCGATGCCCGTGCGCCGCTCGGCCGGGTCGATCGGGTGGACGGGCGTGTAGACCTGGACGCGCGGGCCGATCTGCACGTCCTCGCCGATCACGATGCGGTTGCTAGTCCAGGAAATAACAGTCGCCGTTCACGAAGGAGCGGGCGCCGAGGAACACGTTGCACCCGTAGTCGCAGCGGAAGGGCGCCTTCAGCATCGCGCCCTCGCCAAAGCCGCCGAAAAGCGTGCGCACAAGCGCCTGCCCCTCCTCGAAACGCTCGAAGGGAAGGCCGTTGAACCGGTGCAGCAGGTCCTGCGCGACGCGATGATCACGGCCGAGCTCCTCGTCGAAGGGCGAGTAAGGCTCGCCCGCCAACATCAGTTCCTTGTTGCTCCGCGCGCCGTTCATGCCACATCCCTGCATCGGCCGGTCTGCGATCCGAGATCGGGCGCGCCGGCGCGCCGTCGAGGTCGGCGTGCTGGCGGAAACATCGGGGAGCGGGCGCGTTTGCTTGCCTGCCTATGAAGCAACGAAGCGCGAGGGGACATCGATCGCCATGACAGAACCGGCCGCCACAGCCACCGCGAGCGGAACGCAGTCCGTCGAGGACCTCATCGCCCTGTCCATGCTGCATCAGGCGCGCAAGTTCGCGGAAACCTATGGCGGCCAGGGCCGGCTCTGGCAGCGCCCCTATGCCGAAACGCGGCCGCGCGTCGCATCGGCCATCGCGCCGGTCTGGTTCACGGCCTATCCGGCCTCCGTCATCACGCGGCCGGGCGAGTCGGTGCTCAAGACCCTCGGCGATCCGCTCCTCTGGTCGGCGCTCTCCTCCATCGGCGTGCGCGGCATCCACACCGGCCCGATGAAGCGCTCGGGAGGACTCAAGGAGGGCGTCTACACGCCCACCATCGACGGCAACTTCGACCGCATCGGCTTCGAGATCGATCCCGGCTTCGGTACGACCGAGGAGTTCGTCGCGATCAGCCGCATGGCCGCCGCCCACAACGCCGTCGTCATCGACGACGTCATTCCCGCCCATACCGGCAAGGGACCGGACTTCCGCCTCGCCGAAATGAACCATTCCTCCTATCCCGGCCTCTACCACATGGTGGAGATCCCCGAGGAGGACTGGGCGCTGCTTCCCGACGTGCCGGAGGGGCGCGACGCGGTGAACCTGCCGCCCGCGACCGTCGACGTCCTCCGGGACCGCGGCCTCATCGTCGGCCAGCTGCAGCGCGTCATCTTCTTCGAGCCGGGCGTCAAGGAGACCGACTGGAGCGCGACGGGTCCCGTGAGGGGCGTCGACGGCAAGATGCGGCGCTGGGTCTACCTCCACTACTTCAAGGAGGGCCAGCCGAGCCTCAACTGGCTCGACCCCTCCTTCGCGGCCCAGCAGATGATCATCGGCGACGCGCTGCACTCGATCGACCACATGGGGGCACGGGGCCTGCGCCTCGACGCCAACGGCTTCCTGGGCGTCGAGCGGCGCATCGACGGCCCTGCCTGGTCGGAGAGCCATCCCCTGTCGGTGACCGGCAACGCGCTCCTCGCCGGCATGATCCGCAAGGCCGGCGGCTTCTCCTTCCAGGAGCTGAACCTGACCGTCGACGACATCGCCGCGATGTCGAAGGGCGGCGCGGACCTGTCCTACGACTTCATCACGCGTCCCGCCTACCACCACGCGCTTCTCACCGGCGACACCGAGTTCCTGCGGCTGATGCTGCGCACCGTCCACGAGTTCGGCATCGACCCGGCCTCGCTGATCCATGCGCTGCAGAACCATGACGAGCTGACGACCGAGCTCGTCCACTTCTGGACGCTCCACGCCGACGACATCTACACCTTCGCCGGCCAGACCTGGCAAGGCCGCACGCTCCGCATGCACCTGCGCGACGTCATCCGCGAGCGCCTGTCAGGCACCAACGCGCCCTACAACCTGCCCTTCGTCACCAACGGCATCGCCTGCACCACGGCGAGCGTGATCACCGCGGCGCTCGGAATCTCGGACCTGTCCGCGATCGACGAGGAGGCGACCCGCCTCATCCAGAAGGTCCACCTGCTGCTCGCCATGTACAACGCCTTCCAGCCCGGCATCTTCGCGCTGTCGGGCTGGGACCTCGTCGGCGCCCTGCCGCTGGCGCCGGAGGCCGTGTCGCACCTGATGGGCGACGGCGACACGCGCTGGATCGAGCGCGGCGCCTACGACCTCACCGGCCAGAACCCGGACGAGGCGCGCTCGGCCGACGGCATGCCGCGGGCGCGCGCCCTCTACGGGCCGATCCCCGAGCAGCTCACGCGGCCGGACTCCTTCGCCTCGCAGCTCAAGCGCCTCATGGCCGTGCGCGACGCTTACGGCATCGCCGCGAGCCGCCAGACGCTGATTCCCGACGTGACGGCCCCGGGCCTCCTCGTGATGGTGCACGAGCTTCCCGACGGGCGCGGCACGCAGGTCACCGCCCTCAACTTCGGCGCCGAACCGATCTCGGAAGTCGTGATGCTGCCGGGCACGCGGCCCGGCCCCGTGGTCGACATGATCGCCGAGACCATCGAGGGCGACCTCAAGGAGGACGGCGCCCTGACGATCAACCTCGACCCCTACGAGGGCCTGTCGCTGCGCATCGTCGGAGCCCTGCCGACGCTCTGAAGCGACGCTTCGGCGGGAGGCAACCCTCCTCCCGCCGAAGCGCGCGCCCAGCAACGGGCGTCGAGAGAGCAAAGATCGCCGCCGGCCGGGCGCCGCACGCTCTTCTTGGCGAGGCGCATCGGCGGCCACGGATTTTCGCGCCCCGCTCTCCGCTTCCTGAGGCGGGGAAGCCGCTATCCAGGCGGACCCGCCGCCATAGATAGCTGTCCTTCATCGAGGGCCGGACACGCCGCGCCGAAGGGACGCCCCCATGGACATCATCCGAAACGGCTCGCGCCCCTCCGGCAAGGGCCCCGGCGAATGGTTCACCGGCTCGGTCCGCATCGACCCGCTCTTCTCGGCCAACGAGGCGCGGCGCGGGGCCGCGGCGAGCGTGACCTTCGAGCCCGGCGCCCGCACGGCGTGGCACACGCATCCGCGCGGCCAGACCGTGATCGTCACCGCCGGGCTCGGCCTCGCCCAGCGCGAGGGCGGCCCGGTCGAGGAGATCCGGCCGGGCGACGTCGTCTGGTTCGAGCCGGGCGAGAAGCATTGGCACGGCGCCGGCCCGACCACCGCCATGACCCACATCGCCATCCAGGAAGAACAGGACGGCAAGGTGGTGGAGTGGCTGGAGCACGTGTCCGACGAGGACTATGCCGGCCGCTGACCGGCCGGTCCAGAACGCATGGCGGCCGGGACGCTCCCACGTCCCGCCCCGCCGATCCATCACGAGGTAATCCCATGTTCCGTTGCGAAGGCTTCGCCACCCCGGCCGCCGACCAGCCCCTGTCGCCCTTCTCCTTCGATCGCCGCGACGTCGGCGAGCGCGACGTGAAGATCGACATCCTCTACTGCGGCGTCTGCCATTCCGACCTCCACCAGGCCCGCAACGACTGGCAGAACACCGTCTATCCCTGCCTGCCGGGCCACGAGATCGTCGGGCGCGTTTCCGCAGTCGGCCCGGCCGTGACGACGTTCAAGGTCGGCGATCTGGCCGGCGTCGGCTGCATGGTGGCCTCCTGCCAGGCCTGCCCGAACTGCGCCGACGGGCTGGAGCAGTATTGCGACAACGGGTTCGTCGCGACCTATAACGGCGTCGAGCCGCAGACCGGCGGGACCACCTTCGGCGGCTATTCCGAGACGATCGTCGTCGACGAGGGCTTCACGCTGCGCATCCCGGACAAGCTCGATCTCGCCGCCGTCGCGCCGCTGCTCTGCGCCGGCATCACCACCTATTCGCCGCTGCGCCGCTGGAAGGTCGGGCCGGGCCAGAAGGTCGGCATCGTCGGGCTCGGCGGCCTCGGCCACATGGGCGTCAAGCTCGCCCGCGCCATGGGCGCGCACGTCGTTCTCTTCACCACCTCGCCGAACAAGGCGGAGGATGCACGGCGCCTCGGGGCGGACGAGGTGATCGTCTCGACCGACCCGAGCCAGATGGACGCGCATGCCAACAGCTTCGACTTCATCCTCGACTGCGTCTCGGCCGAGCACGACGTCAACGCCTACCTCAATCTCCTCAGGCGCGACGGCACGATGTGCCAGGTCGGCGCGCCGGAGAAGCCGCTCTCCGTCGCCGCATTCTCGGTGATCTGGAAGCGCCGTTCGTTTTCCGGCTCGCTGATCGGCGGCATCGCGGAAACGCAGGAGATGCTCGACTTCTGCGCCGAGCACGGCATCACCTCGGACATCGAGATGATCGACATCCACGACATCGAGGCGGCCTTCGCGCGGATGCTGAAGAGCGACGTGAAGTACCGTTTCGTGATCGACATGGCGACGCTCAAGGGCGCAAGCCAGGCGGCCTGACGCGCCGGGGCGGGGCTCGCCGGCTCAGGCAGCCGTGGGCGCCGGTGCCCGCGGCCGAGGATTGCGGCCCCGCCGCGTCCGCGGCCTCGAGGCCGCCGCCTTGGTTCTGCCGCCGCGCAGGGCGGAGAGCTTGACGAGGTTGCGCTCGATCTCGCCGTTGAGCGCCGCGACGCCGTCGCGCACCTCGTCCTCGTCGGCGTAGACGTTCGGAAAGCGCTGGGCGAGCCAGAGCCAGGCGGTGGCGAGGTTGACGCCGTCCTCCAGGCGCTGGAGGTCGCCCGAGCGCAAGGGCGGCTTGGGCGCCCGCTTGCCGGCCGCATGCGCCCGCGCCCAGGTCAGCACCGTATCCATGAACCAGGGATGGCGCAGCGACACGGGCACGACCGCGTAGGACAGCCGGTCGAGGAGCGGCAGCGTGACGCCCGCGAGGCGCCGCGCCTTCTCGATCTCCTCGTCCATGTCGCCGATCTTGAGGTCGGGATGGTCCATGACGATGCGCGAGCGCAGAAAGGTCAGGACCTGGGCGAGATCGTCGGTCTCCAGGAACTCGGCGGCCAGCGCGACGCTCTCGCGGTTCGGGCGCACGAAGGCGCGGCCCGTCAGCTCCTTCGGCGGCGTCGAGAGCGCGGCGCGGATCTTGTCGACGCCGTGGGTGCCCCCGCCGATCGCGCCGACCCAGCCCTTCTCGAACATGCCGAAGCGCCCGGCGCGACCGCCGATCTGCCGGATCTCCGCATGAAGGAGCCCTCGCCGACGAGTGCCGTCGAACTTGTCGAGGCTCGCCAGGAAGACGCGGGACACGGGAAGGTTCAGGCCCATGCCGATCGCGTCCGTCGCCACGACGACGTCGGCCTCGCCGCGCCGGAAGCGAGCGGCCTCGGCGCGCCGCACCTCGGGGCTCAACGCGCCGTAGACGATCGCCACCTTCAGGCCGAGGCGGACGATCTCCTCGCGAAGCTCGTGGACGGCCGCGCGCGAGAAGGCGACGACGGCGTCGCCGCGCTTCAGGTCCGTCAGCGCGACCGGCCGCGGCCAGGCTTCGAGCGGGTTCTTGCGTTCGAGGGTGCGGATTTCCAGCGGCTCGCCGAGGACGCCGGCGAGCCGCTCGACCACCGGGATCGCGTCGGGCGAGCCGGTCATCACCACGAGGTCGGCTGGCGCGGCGAAGAGCGCCTGCGTCCAGGCCCAGCCGCGCTGCTCGTCGGCGAGCATCTGGATCTCGTCGACGACGCAGACATCGACGCGCCGGCCGACGTCGATCGTCTCGATGGTGCGCGCGATGTGCGTCGCGTCCTCGGGCGCGTCGCGCTCCTCGCCGGTGATGAGGCCGGCGCGAAGGCCCGCCGCGCTCAAGCTTTCGCGGTGCTCGTGGGCCAGCAGCCGCAGCGGCGAGAGAACTTCAGCCGTCGGCGCCTCGATCGCGAGGCGCATGGCCTCGAAGGTCTTGCCGGAATTGGTCGGGCCAGCGAGGAACAGGAGCCTGCGCCCGATCGATCGGGCGAGCGGGAAGAGGCTGGGATAGCGGTCGTAGCCGGTCGCCTCGGCGAAGCTCGCGCGACGCCGGCTCTGGCGGCGGAGCGCCCGGATGGAGCCGAGCACCTTGTCGAACCACTTGTCGGCCGCACGGCGCGCCTCCTCCTCGCTCGGCGCCTGCGCGGCGAAGACGAAGCGCTCGATATCGGCCTGCGTCGCGGCCTTCAGGAAGGCGGCGGGGTCTTCGAGGTCGCGCGTGGCATCGCCGAAGCGCCGCGCGTAATCCTGCGCGACGGCGACCAGCGCCGCGCGGCACGCCGCCGCCGTCTCGGCAGCCCGGTCGGACACGAAGTCCACGGCGGAGGCGATCTCCTCGTCCCGCAGCAGCTCGTCGTCGGCGAGGCGCTGGCGCACGGACCTGGGCGCGCGCAGCCGCACGAAGGCCATCAGAAGCGTTTCCCGCGCCGCCGGGAAGATCGGCGCGAAGACGGGAACCTCGACTTCGAAGCCGCCGAAGGTCGTGTCCGCCCCGCGACGCACCCGCACCACGACCTCGGCCCGCGCCGAGGCGATCCGGGCGATGCGCTCGGCATCGTCCTCGTCCGGCGCGGGCGCGATCCCGCCTTCGGGGATCTGCAGGATGGAGCGGACGCGGCCGGCCGGAACGAGGGTCGCCCGCCGACGCCCGTTCTCGTCCTTCGAGCGGTCGCCGAAGGGCACGTCGAGGGTTCGCACCAGCCCCGCCTCGACGATCTCCAGGCAGCGCGCCAGCGAGCGCCCCGTCAGAGCGGGGAGCATGCCGATGGGATAGCTGGTGGGCGGCTGCATGAACGAACTCCGTTGCGCCGCCGCGATATAGCGCGGCCGCAAGACGGACGGGAAGGAAAGCGCGGCGCCTCAGATCGTGCGGCCGCCGTCGACCTCCAGGATTACGCCGGTGACGAAGGCGGCCTCGTCGGAGGCGAGATAGAGGCAGGCGCCGGCGACGTCCTCGGGCTCCGACAGGCGTCCGAGCGGCACGGTGGCGATGAACTTCGCACGGTTCTCCGGCGTGTCCGGCAGGCCCATGAAGCTTTCGAGGAGCGCAGTCGCGCCCATCACCGGCGCGACGCCGTTGACGCGGATGCCGCGCGGGGCGAGTTCGGCGGCGAGCGAGCGCGTCAGGATGTTCACCGCGCCCTTGGAGCCGTTGTACCAGGTGAGGCCCGGCCGCGGACGGATGCCGGCGGTGGAGCCGATGTTGATCATCACGCCGGCCCCCTGAGCCGTGAAGACCGGCAGGCTCGCCTGGACCGAATGGTAGATCGACTTGACGTTGATCACGTAGACCCGGTCGAACTCCGCCTCGCTCACCTCCTCCAGCGGCTTGTTGCGGTGGGTCCAGCCGGCATTGTTGACGAGGATGTCGAGCTGCCCGCCGTGCTCGGCGGCGTGCGCGACGGCGCCGTCGAAGTCGGCGCGGCTCGTCAACGTCGCCGCGGATGCTCGCGGCGGCTTCTCCGATCCCGCCCGCGACGCGCGCCGCCCCCGCCTCGTCGAGATCCATGATCGTGACCCTCGCGCCCTCGCGGGCGAAGCTCCGGGCGATCGCCGCGCCGAAGCCCGAGGCCCCGCCGGTGACGAGGGCCGATTTTCCCGCGAGGCGTCCGGTCATATCGCCGTCACTCCGATCTGCTTCAGGAGGCCTCAGACTATCGAGCAGCCCCCGGGTGTTCCACAAGCTTGCCGCCCTCGACGTGGAAATGATCCGCGACGCCGACATCGATCGCCCGGCCCGTCGGTGCGATCCCGGTGGCCGCGAACGACCGCTCCCTCGCGCTGGCCTGACCAGAACCGGTCGAGGACGGGATCCACGTCTCCCCGGCGCGTGGCATCGATGCTACCAACCGGGCGACGGCCGAGTCGCCGGATCGCCGGTCCGCAAGGAAGGTGCATGAGATGGTCGAGATCGCCCCAGCCAACGGCCCGGACGTGCGGCCCGCTCCCAGCCACGGCATTCCGTTCGGCGAGGCGGTTCGGGTCTGGATCAAGATCGCCTGCCTGTCCTTCGGCGGGCCCGCCGGCCAGATCGCCCTCATGCACCGCGTCCTCGTCGACGAGAAGCGCTGGATCGGCGAGGCGCGGTTCCTCCACGCCCTCAACTACTGCATGCTCCTGCCCGGCCCCGAGGCCCAGCAGCTCGCCACCTATATCGGCTGGCTCCTGCACCGCACGAAGGGCGGCCTCATCGCCGGCGGCCTTTTCGTCCTTCCGGGCCTCGTCTCGATCATGGCCCTGTCCTTCGTCTACGTCGCGTTCGGCAACGTCGGGATCGTCGCCGGCCTGTTCTTCGGGCTGAAGGCGGCGGTGCTCGCCATCGTGCTCGAGGCGGTGAACCGGATCGGCAGGCGGGCGCTCCGCAACCGGACGGCCGTCGCCATCGCGGCGGCCGCCTTCGCCGCGATCTTCCTGTTCGACGTGCCCTTCCCCGCCATCGTTCTGGGCGCGGGCCTGCTCGGCTGGCTCGGCGCGCGCTCCGGCAGCGCGGCCTTTTCGGGGAGCGGCGGGCATGGCCCGGCGAAGGGCGACATCCTCGCCGACGCCGATTCCGCGCTCGGCGAAGGCGTTCCCGAGCATGCCCGGCCGAACGTGTCCTGGTCGCTGCGGATCTCGGCGGCGTTCCTGGCGCTCTGGCTGGTGCCGGTCGCCTTGCTTCTCGTTCTCGCGCCGAACAGCGTCTTCGCCGACATCGGCGTCTTCTTCAGCCAGATGGCGGTGGTCACCTTCGGCGGCGCCTATGCCGTGCTCGCCTACGTCGCGCAGCAGGCCGTCGAGCACTACGGCTGGCTGGCGCCGGGCGAGATGCTGAACGGCCTCGGCCTCGCCGAAACGACGCCGGGGCCGCTGATCATGGTCGCCCAGTTCGTCGGCTTCCTCGGCGCCTTTCGCGAGCCCGGCGCGATGAACCCCTACGTCGCGGCGACCCTCGGCGGGCTGCTGACGACCTGGGTGACGTTCATGCCCTGCTTCCTGTGGATCTTCCTCGGCGCGCCCTTCATCGAGCGGCTGCGCGGCAACCGCGCCCTGGCGGGAGCGCTCGGGGCGATCACCGCCGCGGTGGTCGGCGTTATCCTCAACCTCGCGGTCTGGTTCGGGCTTCACGTCCTGTTTCGCGAGGTGGAGGAGGTGCGCCTCGGCCCCGTCTCGCTCGACGTTCCGCGCCTGTCGAGCCTCGATCCCTTCGCGCTCGCCCTGTTCGCGGCGGCCATGCTGGCGCTGTTCCGCTTCAAGGCGGGGGTCGTCCCGACGCTCGCGGCCTGCGCGGCGGTGGGCGCCCTCCTGCACGCCGTGCCGGGCTGGACGGGGTGAAGCGGGCTCCCCATCCGAGCGCGCCGGCGCTCAGGGCACGGAGAAGATGAAGTATCCGGTCTCCTGCACCACGCGCTCGTAGAGCGCCTTGTCGATCTCCAGGAGGCGCGAGGCGAGGTCGTCGACCTTTCCCTCGAAGGACCAGTCCGAGCCGCGCAGAAAGGCGGGCATGGCGCCGCCGTCCGGCACCGCGCAGTGAACGGGCGGCACGCCCGATTTCCGGAACAGGTTGAACGTCATCATCTCGCTTGCACCGATGGGCCGTCGTTGCGCCGGAGGCCGCCGCGACGGGGCGAGCGGCGGCCTCCGGACCGATCACTTGCGGAACGCGTCGCGCAGGCTGTCCTTGGACTCGCCGACCTTGTCCTGCACCTTGCCGGCGGCCTTTTCCGCCGCGCCCTCGGCCTCGACGCGCTCATTGCCCGTCAGCTTGCCGACTGCTTCCTTGACCGAGCCGACGACCTGCTTGCGGGCGCCTTCGATGCGATCCTTGTCCATGGGTCTTCTCCTCAGGTGGCACCGGTCTCGAAGCGGCCTCGCCGGACGCGGCGACCGTCGACCGGCCTCGCGGACGATGTATGTTGCGCCCCCGCTTTCCGCAGAAGCGGCTGCATCAGGCGGGCTGATGCAGCCGCTTCTTTTTCGCGCCGACCCTCGTTTTTCGGCCGAGCAAGCCACTCGGAGGCGGATGGTCGCCTTGCCGGCAAACGATCTCCATCGTATCGGCTGAACCGATGGGACTCGGCCATGGAACGGTTCGGTGCGCGCATTTGAATTCCTGACACGCATCGCCTTCGGGCTGGCGAGCCTCGTTCTCATGATCCTGGCCGGCGCGCTGATCTTCTACGCCTGTTCCGGGGTCTGGGAGAGCTTCCGCGTGCCCGATCGCAGTATCGGCGCCACCGCGCTGGAGGCGGTCGGCTACACCGTGATCGCGACGGCGGTCTTCGACGTCGGCAAGTACCTCCTGGAGGAGGAGGCGATCCGCGGTCGCGAGATGCGCAATGCCGGCGAGGCGCGCCGCAGCCTGACGAAGTTCATCTCAACGATCATCATCGCCGTTCTTCTCGAAGCCCTCGTCACGGTGTTCGAGGCCGGCAAGGAGGATCCGCGCCTGATGATCTACCCGACCATGCTGCTCCTGGCGGGCGGGCTCCTCATCGTCGGGCTCGGCGTCTACCAGCGGCTCAGCGCCGATGCCGAGGTGAAGGTGCGCGACCCCGTCGAGGACGATTGAGGAAGGCTCAAGCCCTTGTCGGCTTGCGGCGGTCGGCATCCGGTCCGACGATGCCGCGCTCGCGCGCCCAGACGATGGCCTCGCTGCGGCGGTGGACGCCGATCTTGGCGTAGATGCGCGCGACGTGATTGCGGATCGTGTTGCGCGACAAGCAGAGCTTGCCGGCGATCTCCGCGTCGTCCAGCCCCTGCGAGACGAGGCCGAGCACCTGGCGCTCCTTCGGGCTGAGGTCAGCCTTGAGCGCTCCGGCAGGCTGCGGCGAGCGCATGGTGGCGAGCTTCTCCATGACGCCGCGGCTGAACCATGTCGTGTCGGTCATCACCTCCTCGATCGCGGCCACGAGCTCGAGCTCGGAAGCCTTGCGCTCCGAGATGTCCTGGAAGACGTCGAGGACGCAGACCGCGCCGCCGATGTTCACCGTGTCGGCCGAAACGAGGCAGTCGATCACGGCGCCGTCCTTGGTCTTCAGCTTGGCGTCGCGGCCGCGGAAGCTGCCGCCCTCGACGAGTGCCTTTTCCAGCTTGCGCCGGGTGGAGGCCGCTTCCCACAGCTCGATCTCGGTGGGACTGCGCCCGATCACCTCGTCGGCCGACCAGCCGGTCTCCTTCAGGAACGCCTCGTTGACGTCGAGGATGCGGAAGCCGTCCAGCGTGCAGATCTTCATCGGCACGGGAGCGAGGCGGAAGGTCTTGGCGAACTTCTCCTCGCTGTTTCGGAGCGCGCTCTCGGCCTTCCGCCGCGGCTCGAGATCGGCGAAGGTGAAGAGCATGCACTTCTCGTCGCCGATCTCGATCGGCTGGCCGGCGGTGATCACCAGCTTGGATTCGCCGGCAGGGAGCTGGAGGCAGGCCTCCATCTGCGGGATCGTCGCCCATTCGGCCAGCCGCTGCTTACCGAGTTCGCGCTTGTCGGCCGCCTCCATCACGTCGAGATCGTAGACCGAGCGCCCGATCACGGCCTCTCGGGCATAGCCCGTCATGTCGAGGAAGCCCTGGTTGACGCGGATATAGCGAAGATCGGACACGCGGCAGATCAGGGCCGGGGCCGGATTGGCGTTGAACGAGCGCTCGAAGCGCTCGATCGCCTGCATCTCGTCGGTGGCGTCGGTGACGATCAGGACGAGGCAGTCCGGCTGGTCGCGCGCGTCGGTGAGGACGAGGCTGCGGACCCGGTGCACCCATTCCGGCTCGTCGCAGCCCGCCCGCGCGACCTCCACCACGACGTCAACGAAGACCTCGCCCGCCACGACCCGATCCGTCGGATAGTCCCCTTCGGCCAGCGGATGGTTGTTCCGGTAGCGGAGCTGGAAGCGGTCCCGGTAATCGTCGACCGTGGTCCCGAGATCGGCGAGAGCGGCGACGCCGTGCATGCGGAGCGCGGCGTCGTTCGCCCAGCTGATCGTCTGGTCGGGATCGATGAGGATCACGCCTTCCGTCAGCCCGGCGATGATCTGCTGGAGCTGACGACGCTCGACCGTGCGGCCATCAAGTGTGTCGACCATGGTCCTTTCCCGTGCAATCGGATTGGGTTCGCAGCAGCCGCAGGCCCGGCGGCGCCGGCGCTCAGCCCTCGCCCGGAGCCGGACCGGCGGGGACGGGCGTGCTCCCGACCATCTCACGGCGGGCCTGCCGGACCGCCTCTGCCCGGTTCTCGGCCTCCCGCACCCCGACCAGCCGGCCGTTCTCCACAATCGGAGCGACGCCGTGGCTGGCGAAGGTCTCCGCCAGGCGGCGCAGCCAGGGCGCCTCGATCGACCGCTCGCCCTCCAGGTCGAGGATCCTCGCCACCGGCACGTCGGCCTGGATGGCGAGGCGGCGGGTCGACCAGTTGAGGAAGCCGCGCGCCGCCCGGCAGGTGCGGCCGTCGATCATCGCGGCGCCAGCTCGGTTCTTGGCGCGAGCCCGTAGCTGCCGCGTCCGAGTTCGAGCCAGACCGCCTGGTGGTCGTAGCCGTCCATCCAGGCCTGCCATTCCGACGAGTCGACGCTGTGGGGATTGTCGCCGCGCCGCGCCGCGCGGCGCGCGGCCTCGGCGCCGCTCTCGACTAGGGCCTGGCGCTCGATGATCGCGGTTCTGATCGCGTTCTTGTCCATGTCGGTGGATCCTCGCGCGGCGGCCCTTCCGGCCGCCGCGACGTTCAACGGGTTTCGAGTTCGCCGGCTCAGCTGCGGCCGTAGGCGTAGGTGCTGGCCGGAGCGACGCCCGCGCGTCCGCCGAGCCAACCTGCAAGGGCGCCGAGGACGAGCGCGAGCGCGGCGAGCAGCGAGCCCTTGGACACGACGGACGCCGTCGTCTCGGCCGCCTGCGTGGCGGTCTCCTGCGCGCTCTGGATCGCCGCGCGGGTTTCGGTCTCGATGCGCGTCACGTCCTGGCGCGCCTGCTCGACGGGGATGCCGCGGGCCTGGGCGAGCGCCTCGGCCGCCTCGTTGCGGGCCTGGTCGGCCCCGTCCGGGCTGCCCGTGACGAGCGCGCGAATGGCGTTCACGGCGTTGGCCTGCAGGGCTTCCGGGTCGGTGCCGGTGGCCCGCACCTCGTTCTCGATGGCGTCGAGCGGGTTGACGTTCGAGTTCGCGACCGCGGGCGCCGCGGCCTGGACCGCGCTCTGGCCGACGCTGCCGAGCGCCGAGGTGACGCCGCCCACCGCGCCGCCCACGAGCGAGCCGATCGTCGTGGTCAGGAGGTAGAGAACGAGTAGGGTGGTAAACGCCCAGGTCGTCAGGCCGTGAAGCGCGGATGCGGTGCGGTCGATGCGGCCGGACAGGCGCGCGGCGATATAGCCCCCGACGAAGGCGGCGACGAGCGCGGAAGCGAGAGCCCAGACCGCGGCGGCGATCGAGAAGCTCGAGGCGGACGGATTGCCGGCGGCGCCGGCGGCGGGGTCGAGCGTGGCGATGCCGATGCCCGTCCCGACCAGCGTCAGGATCACCTGCACGACGAGCGCGATGGTGACGCCGGCGAAGATGGCGCCCCAGGACACCTTGTTGGCGAGCGCCGCCTGCGCGGTCACCGGTCCCGCACCCACGCCCGCAGGCCCGAGACCGGCATTCGCTTCGAACATCGTCATGATAGGGCTGCCCTTCCTGGTCTGATGGAGGCGGCCCGTCCGCGGGCCGCTCATTCCTGCCTAAGTGGTGGACAGCCACGGAGAGCACAGACGCACTTTTACCTATGCACTGGTGCAGGCGGCTCTTTTTACGGGGTCGGTTCCGTCGGGACGATCGCCGGACCGGACGCGCCGCAGGCCGTCGCGGCCGACCGCGCGTCGAGGTGATATTGTCGTTTCTTATCGAACGCGACTCGGTCGAAATGCCGGCGCAGCAGGTCCTACAACTACCTCGTCTACGAAGTGCGACTCGATCTCGAACAGATTCGCGACTCGCTTCGTGCGGCAATGTTGAAAGCCTGTCGCGATGTTGATCAGCACTATATCGGGACCGCGCCGGCATCAGCACGATCAACAGGTTACCGTTCCGATCGGCGTCGAAGCCTTGCGCCTAACCATAGCTTTGGGACAGAAACTATCCACGGAGGTGATCCGCCACCATGGCGCGCGGGCGCCCCGCGAGATCGTCCGCGGCATGACAGGAGCGAACGCATGACCACGCCCAGCCTCGAAGAGCTCGCGCGGGAGCTTGAGGAGCTTCGCTTCGACCGCTTCGACCTCGATGTCGCCTGGAGGCTGGGATGCCTCGTGCGCGAGATCGCCCACGCGGACGCCTTGCCCGTCAGGATGGAGTTGAGCGTGGCCGGGAACGTGTTGTTCGCGACCGCCCTTCCCGGCACGAGCCCCGACAACGCGGAATGGATCCGCCGCAAGCGCAACACCGTCATGCGGTTCCATCGGTCCTCGCTCGCGCTGCGCCTCGAGTGCGAGGCGAAGGGCACGACGCTTGGGGCGCGTTTCGGCCTTGACGACAAGGATTTCGTGGCAAGCGGCGGGGGCGTGCCGATCGCCACGCGGGCAACCGGCGTCATCGGAGCAGCCGTCGTCAGCGGGCTTCCGGACGTCGAGGACCATCAACTCATGGTGCTCGCCATAAGGGCGTTGCATTCGGAGTGACGGGGGCAGTCGTTCGTCTGGCGACACCGTTGTCCCGGCTCCTTGTCGATGCAGGCGCGGTCGGTCCCTCTTGGGACCGATCGCGCATCCACAAAGCGTGCCGCCTTCCGGCCCCCAAGCAGGAGCCAACCGCCATGATATGGATTGACACCAAGCTTCGGCGCCGATCAGCGTGGCAACCCGTTGGGCGCACTGCGGAGTGCAAGTTCAATGGGCAATGCTGAGCAACACCCTCGGCTTGCAGGCAGGTCGGCCCGGCGTGACGGCACCGGCCCAGCACGTCTCCGATGCCTCCTCGCTGCAGGCTGCCTTGATCGGCTTCTTCCTGGCCTTTCGCAAGCACGTTCTGGAGACGCGGCGGTCTGGCCCTCCTGTGCCTCGACGATCCGCAGGAGCTCCTCGACAACGACAATCGGGAGCGCCTCTCCCGCGGGCTGATGGACCTGGCGGAGAAGGGGACGCAGCTCGTCGCCACGACGCACGACCGCAAGCTCGCCGCCTCGCTGGTCGCCGAGAACTGCCCCGGGGATCGCGTCTCTCACCTCGTCATCCATTCCGTGAACGCGAACACGGGCACCATCGTGCTCTCCCCGGCCGTCGAGGAGATCGACCTGCGCCGCAAGGCCTTTGACGACAGCCCGGACTCGGATGCGGCCGCCCAGGCATATGCGTCGGACCTGCGGGTCCACCTCAAGGCACGGCTCGGCGACCTGTTCGACCACGCGCCGCATCCAGCAGCCTCGGCGCCGACGAAGGCGCCGAGCCTCCGCGATGATGGACAGGCTGAAGGCCCTGATCACGGCCGGCGCCCACGAGATCTTCTCGCACCCGGCCGTGCGCGCCTTCGCCGACGACCCCGCACTCCGCGGCAAGTCCGAAGCCAGGCGGGTGGGTCCTGGACAAGGCCCATCACCGCGACAGGGCATCCATAAGCCATGGCGACGCGCGCGCCGTGAGGGCGGATTTCGCGAGATTTCGCGCGGGCGTGGAGCAGGCGCACGAGTTCCACCGCCTACATCGCTGGCGCGAGCCGCTCGCGCCCGCCGAGGCGGCTGGGGCCGCCGTCGTGGCGTTCCGCCCGATGGCGAAGCCCGTTTTCTCCATGCCTATCCTGCCCGATCTCGCCGCCTTCCTCGACCGGCTGCCATTGGGCGGCCCCAGGCGGCGTCCGGGGAGGAGGTCAAGGGCGACTGGTTCGAGGGAAAGGCGCTGTTCTATGCCCGCGGCGACACGCTCGGCTTCGCCATTCCCTCCGGGGCAGTGGCGATCGTCGACGCGGAGTCCTATGAGGGACGCGACCAGAACCTGGTGGTCGCGAAGTCCGGCAAGCAGGTCATGGCCCGCAGGCTGATCATGTCGCGGGACGCGTCGGTCGTCTCGTTGGCGACGCAGATGCCGGACCCCAGCAAGGGCCGGCCGACGCTGTCCCTTGAGCGCGACAAGGTCGCCTGCACCGCGTGGTCGGGGCGGTCTTCACAGACATGCCGCTGCCGCCTGGTGGCGGGGAAGCGATGCAGGTCGACCACGTGCCGGAGCTCGACTGAGTCCTCGTTTCCTATCGCGTCAGGGAGGAGAGCGCCGTGCCCTTGGTGCTGCCAGAGCAGGTGGTTCTTGGCGGCGCCGAGATCCCCACCGACGACATGGACGGGTGCGAGGGCAAGCTCGCCGCGGTCAGGCTCAACGATGGGGCGAGCATCTTCAAACGTGTCGGGTTCCGCTTGCCGGGTACGCTGGGGCATCTTCGCCAATTCGAGACGATCGGCGGCCTGGGAGCCTCGCTGGTCGTATCCACACAAACCGGCGAGCCAGCAGACCGGGTGCCCCTCATGGTCTCGGCGCGCAAGGTCGTGGGCGTGCTCTTCGAGGCCGGAAGCTAGCCATTCCTGCCCGGGACGATGTTCGCGGCGAGTCGTTTTCCGACCTCATCCATGGGTGGTGATGGGTCATGCGCGCCGATCGCCTCGAAGGGAGGACGCTCACCCGGTCAAAACGCCGATCGGCTTCGAAGCTCAGATCCAATCCATGGCCGCGGCAGTCCGGCGCTCACTCATGGGCGGCCGCCTGTTAAGTTTCGCTCTGCCTCAGCCTCCGCCGGCTCCACGCTCCTGCCGACGCGGGGATGGCCTCCGGCATTCCAAAACGCCGTCGCAGCGCCTGAAGAATGTCGTCGGCGTGTCGAAACGCGCCTTTTTCGACGTATTCGTCTACCTTGTTCCATATCCACCAAGTGCCGCGGTAATATCCATAGCCCAAGGGAACCCAACGCACCCTGAGGCCGAAGGATTTCTGCGCTCTCCATATGGGACTGTGCATCTGGAAGCTGTTATCTACGCACCACTCGATGTCGCCAGCCGCAGCAACGTCGCACATCTTCTCCGCCGCAATCAGGATGAGATCCCGCAGCGGCACGGCACTTTGATGGCCGTCACTGGCGGCCCAGGCGATGACATTCCTCTTGTCGAGGTCGAACGCGATGAGAACATCCACTCGATCTCGGTTCTCGGCATCGAATACACAGATGTCGAGCATAACGCGAACCGGTGCGCGTGATGCCGACTCCTTCCCGAGGGCGGGAGCACCGGATGGCCTACGGCGTCGCTTGTATCTCACTGACGATCTTGCAACTCGCTCGACACCCACGCCTCCACCTCCTTTCGTAGCCAAAGAGCGGTAGAACCGCCGAGATCGAGGATGGGGTCCGGGTAGTTCGACCGGCTTGCGGTCGGCTGGCCCGCCCATTCCACTCCGGGTCCTAGTTGTGCCTGCATGATCTTCCTGGTTTCCGCCAAGGTCATGTAGCGCGAAGAGAACTTCTTTGCGGTGCGCAAGGTGATAGCGGGCTTCATCAAACCCAGCGCAACATAGGAGCGAAGCGCTTTTGGATCGACAGCCAGCATTTCCGCGGCATCGATGGCGAATATCCTTTGATCCTCGTTCTCGTTGCGTGGATCGACGTATGCCTCCACAACACTCGCGTCATGCAGGACAATGGCTCCGAAGCGGCGGCCCTCGCCGTCACTCCGGCTGGCCGCGACCGTTCTGTCGAGGATGCCCCCCACGACATCCCCGAGGGCCGACCTGGAGGTCAGGCCAGAGAGGAAGAGTGCCCTGTTGACCGTGACGCCCTCCGTGCCGTTTGCCAGGGGCACCAGGACTGCTTCGAGCGACTTCTCGAACTCTTCCACCGCGGCGATGTCGTAGTAGACGGCATAGCTTGACTCCCACCGCTCGAGTCGCGACGTCGGTCGCAGGTGACCGGTTGCCGCCAGGCTACAGAGACCCTCCCGAGGTACGCCCCAGCGCCGCCGGACAGCAGCTTCGGGCATGGAAACCTTTGTCTCGGCAGCGATCCGCTCCATGACCGCCGAGCTTATCAACTTGGGCGCCGAGCGGGCCTTCTCCGGGGTTACGCGTTCGATTCCGAGCGCCTCGATCTGCATCTTCAGCGTCCGGGGGCGGATCGAGTACCGCAGGGCCGCCTCGCCCAAAGTCATCAACCGTGAGTCGTCCCGAAACGCGCCCCTCCGTCTCACGGACGATGATGTCGGAGCCGTCATGGACATGTACTCGACGAGGGCATCCTGCACGATGCCCTGCACATGATCGTCGAGGTTGCGATTCCTCTTCATGTGAAACAGGGTTCCTGTCTCGTGCTGCATCCCGTACAGGGTGCGCGTATCCGATCTCGCATTATGGTTCGCCTCGACAAGACGAAAGAACCCGTCCGGCCAGGAAAGCACCGCCCGTCCAGCCGCCTCGAGATGATGCGCCTTGATCTGCGCGAACGACTCCCGCGTTCTGAGCCGCCGCACTCCGTGCCCGACTGACACGACCTCGGCGACGAGCGCGTTCGCGATCGTGATCACGAGTTCGAAGATGTGTCCCCGCTCCACGGCGACGAAGGGAGACCCTTGCGGAACAGGCACCTTCCGGCCGGGATTGTCCGGGTCGGGATCCACGAGCGCGGTGACGAAGTCCAGGGCCTCCTCATCCTCGCATTGTACGATGGGCTGCGGATGGTCGCGAAGGTCGACGCATCCCCGAACAAACCCCCAATCATCGACGCGCGAGCAATTGTCGCAGAACTGCAGCCCCCTGGTTCTGCCGTAGCTGAACGGCCGGGTGCATGAGGGGCACTCCCCGAGGAGTGACTCCTTCGTGATCGGATCGAAGCTGAAGGCCTTAATGGACCAAACCGCCTTGTCGTGCAGCGCCCGACGCAGCGATCGCGGAGCGACCCTCCTGTGTCTGAGATCCCTGTGGATGCGCCGGAGGGACGTACCCGCAAAGGTCAGCCAACCCGACTGCCCGGGTGTCCGGCGGATCGTCATCGCGGCTATGTCCTCGACCCTCTCGGGGTGCCCGAGAACCTCCGCGAGGTTGGCCTCGAGACCATTCATCCGGCTTTCCGCCAGATGAAACGGCCCGTCGAAACCCTCTACGAGGCTCAGGACCTCCCCCACCGACAGGTAGCAGTTCTCGGCCGCGGCGCGCTGAAGCACGTTCAGGATGCTCTCGCCTGGCAAGGGCGCGACGGGAAACGCCAGTGACATGGCCATCGTTCGTCGAACCTCCCGTTCACGCGTCAACGGCCGCGGCCTTTCGGAGCCCGAACCGATCGAAGCAACTTGCAGAATGGATTTTGATCGACGAGGCCGTTGCGGATGGCAAATTCGTCAGTCGCGATCTCGAGGTGAGGCACTTGCAGTTTCGTCTTGTAGCCGATGGCGACCTCGCAACCACGCTCGATCAACCTGGCCGCCCACCCTATCCGGCCACATGCAACCTCATAGATGCACTCGATCACCTGATCCGTGAACATGTCGGAAGCAGATTCGACAAGCCCAGCAGCCTCCAGTTCTCTTCCGAGAGCTTTGACGAATTCTTCGAACATCTTTCGGTGCTCGTTTATAGTGTATACGAGCGGCTCGAAATCCAGCTCTCCCTGCTGCCTTGATGCTATCTGCCCATCGGCCATCAACATATCCCGCACCTCTGGCAACCCAGAGAAGAGGATCGGAACGACACCGCGGATCATGAGAAGTTTCATTGAATTCGTTGTATGATTGCTTGCAGTCAACTCCCGAGCGGCATTCGATTTATTTTCTTCATCGCGCAGTATGCCGCGCACATGCTGCGCCTCATCGATGATCAGAAGTTCTGTCCCATGTTTTTCGAAATAGTCGTATGCCCTCTGCATCATCGTGTTTGACGTACCATGGGAGTATCGTAAGCATCCGAGACTGAGAAGCATGTCGGATGCAAAACTCTTCACGCCGGATTGCGATGAAAGCTCCACATGGATTATTTTCTTTTGGTTTTCAGCAAACTCTTGTCGGTCAACTTCAGGATCAAGAAGACCGTTCGCGATGAGTTCATCTGCCAGGTACTTTTCGATGTAGTATTTGATCGCCGTTGTCTTTCCCGATTGGGACGGCGCAAGTAAAAATACGCAACCCTGCTCCGCCTTTGGAGCCAGCCTCTTACATTCCCGCAGAGCGTCAAGCTCCCCTTTGAGCTCTTCTATGCGATCATGCTTGATCCGCATCAACCTGAAGAACGCCCGAACCTGTCCCTTGGATCGTACCTGCATCCATGCCCCACTCAAGTGCGGTCGTTTCACCGACCAGGTTCTGTCAGCGTCCCCTTCAGGGGCCGGAAACGGATGGCGTCGTCAGTCCTCGGCATCGACGAGCCCCATCAGGCGGGCACGTGCCGGACTTGGTCTCAGGTGTTCGGACCGGCGCGGCATGGAGCGCTCCTCCTGCACCCGAGTGGCCGCTGGCGCGACCGCGGACGCGGGAGCCCCGATCGACGGACCCGCAACTTCGGCCCGCGCCGCCACCTTCCTGCCCTTGCCTTTGGCCTTCGATTTTGTGCCACCCCTTTTCTGCCCCCGAGGCATCGTCAGGTTATCGCGCCGCTCCTTGGCCGGAAGCGAGTGTTTTATGGGCTGGCCCATCCCGCTGGTCGTCGGCTCCTCGAATGCCTCCTCCACGTGACCGTCCATGAGCGCGGCCTTTGCCTCGCTTTGATGAACCGCGATCAACGCGCCCCGTCCCTTCCTCGGCTGCGCCTTGATCCGTTCCGGAAGTGATCGGCGGTTCTCCGCCCTGGCCCTCGTCTTCTCCTCATCGGTGTGGAACGCCATGTTGCGTTTCTCCGCGAACTCCTTGATCACCTTGGCGGCCTGCCAGGTGCATCCGCGCGAGTAGCGCTTGTTCCAATTGGGCAGCCGCACCGACTTCTTCTTGACGGAGTCCCATATCTCGATGGCGGAACAGTCGTGTGTATCGACCGTCGCACGGACCTCGACGGTCCCAGTCGCGTGAGCGGAACGCCGTTGCCGGCGCACGCTGCCGAGACGCAACATGCTGTCGAGGAGGCGGGTGGTCACGTCGGGATCATGGAAACGATGGCCGTTGAAGCGGACGCCCTCGGCGGTCAGCAAGCAGGTGACCGGCCGGCCCATGAGCTTGTCCAGCGTGCGGACGTCGTCGACGGTGGAGCGCCACGGCCCGATCTCGTTGGACCACTTCATCGCGGGAGCCATCCCGATGCCGTCGTGCACCTCGAGATGGTAGATCGTGACGATCACCCTCCATAGGCGCTCCTGGAGCTGCTCCAGGTCTTCTTCCGCGAAACGCCGGGGGTCGAGGCGGAGCGCTGCCATCTTGGGACCGTTGTACGGGATGCCGCAGTCGAGCCGGTGCCAGAGAAGGGTGTTCAGGGTGCCTATCGCCCTCTCGACGATCGCCTTGTAGGTCGGGGTTTCCACCGGCGCCCAGCGGACGTTGATGCCCGCAAGGGCACAGATGCTCTGGAACGCCACGCCCGAAAGCTGCCAGGCATTGTCGACGATCACGCAGTCGGGCTTGCCGAAGCCGTCGGTGGCCCCCTTGCATAAACCGTACTGGGAGATAAGCAGGCTCTTCTTCCTGATGACCTCCCGCAGGCAAGCCAGTACGGCGTAGAGAGACTCGCTCTCGTAGGTCAGCACGGCGCCCAGCACCATCCTGGTGCGCACGTCGACCGCCAGGGTCAACGTGGGCCTGAATTCCGTGATGCGCACCCCATCGTCGTCATAAAGCGCGGCCCAGACGTCGACGACCGTATGATCGAACAGCACGAACTGGAGCGGTTGGTCCGCGGTGCGCCCGCGCTTCCGACCCTTGAAGCGGGCGTCCGCTGCCTTCTTGCCATACTTGGAATGGTAGTACTCGTAGTTCCCGCTAGCCTTGAGCCATGCGTACAGCGTTGGGTCTTTCGGACCTTCGCCGAGCTCCCGGCCCGCCTTGGCGGCGTCGGCGCGCGCCTCCCCCAACAGTTCCTTGAAGCGGGCCAACGTGTCGCCTTTCGACGTCGCCCTCCTCGACCAGTACTCCTTGACCGCCTCGTGCCATGCTTTCAGGATTTCGGTCGGCCAGCGTTCCGCCGGATCACGTTTGCCACGGGCCAGGAAGGCGACGAGCGGTCTGTGGCCCGGCTCGCCATATTCATTCAGGGCCCGTCGGACCGCGCTGGTCGATACCGCCCAATCATGCCCTTCCGCCACGGCCTCCTCACGCCACGAGTCTATGAGGAACCTCAGGCCTACGTCGCCACGCGACTGGACAGACGACTCATCCCACTTGATGCAATAGAACTGCAGTGTCAGCGCTTCGCGAACGTGGTTCGCAGCCCGCTTGCGTCTCAACACCTCCTCGAACGTGATGCCCTTTTCGGTGGGGTCCAGGAGCAAGTCGCCCAGGAATGCCTCGACCACGAGGTTGCCCTTGGCGACGGCGACCCTGAACAGCACCCCCTGCGAGAGCATGTCGTCGTAGACATCACGCTTGATGATACGCCTGCGAAACGCATCTCCCACCCTTTGTCGGAACGCCAACGAGCCGTCGCTGCCGATCTCGAAGAATTCGTAGATTTGCGTATCGTCGGTCTCGCGGAAGCCGAAAAGTTGGCCCGCCTTGGGTTGAGCCAGATCGATCACCGCCCGGCCCGCCAGATCGCCTCGCCATCATCCAGGATCGCCACCGGAGAGGAAGGCAGGAATCCCCGCGTCACGTCGACGGAAAGGATCCTGCGCACATGCAAGGCGGACAACTTCGCCCACCCGAGATCACCCCCACCGAGCGCCTCGACCACGCGGCCCGCCTGCGTCCGGCTTCCGGACGGCCCCGCGCAGGCGTAGGCCGCGTTGAGATCGGCCGTGCGGACCACGGTCCGCTTGTGCTGCAGGATCTCCCTGATGGGGCGGAAGTCCACGCAATCGATGTCCCTGGTCCGCTTGATGGTGAGGAAGCCCAACCCCTTCCTGTGGTAAGCCTGCTCGGCCAGCTTGAGCTTGTGGTCGTAGTCCGGCTCCTTGAGGCGCCTGTCGTTGTCGCTCTTGACCTCGATGACGAGCGCTCGGGGCCTGCCGGCGGTACGGGTCGGATCCCATTCGAGGACCGCTCGGCCGAACGGCGTTTCCGAGGTGACGCTGTCAACGAAGCCTCCGTCCGCACTGATCATGAGGTCGGGGAAGTACACGAGCGGCGCCATTCCGTCCGACCGATGGATCTCTAGGCGATGGGGCTGCGCCATCAAGCTGTAGATCGGCGAGCCGAACTCGGCGAGCTCCAGAATCGGCAGCTCGCAATCCTCCGACTCCCAGGGCATCGGCAGATGCTTGCCCTTGATGGCCACAAAAATCCCCGTGGCGATGTTCCGCCGCCCGTTGATGATCGTCCGCAACGCCCCTCCGGTCTTGGACCACACGATCGTGGCGGCGACCTGCCCGTCGCGAACCTTCCTCATCTGGCACTCCGACCTTTGCTGATGTCGCAGCCGCGGCCGCGTCGCTAGCTCTCGAATCCAAGGCCTGCTGGGGTCCGGACCCGCCCGCGTTCGCGGTCGGGAGCGAGGAAGCCCCTCGGGGCAAGCCCCGTCATGCGCTAACCGGGCGGGACGCGTGAAGCGCCTCGCTTCCGCGAAGTGGTATGATCAAGTCAAAGTGGACCGCGGCCTGCGCAACCGATAAGGTCTGCAGCCGACGCGAATAGTGATTGGTTCGCCGTCCCTGGAACTGCGACTCACCATAGATCGGACATTCCGCCGACGCAAGTGGAGTCATTATGGAGTCATCAGCCCCTTGAGTCTTCATATGAACGGTGATCGACCCGACCCCGCACCTCGAAAGTCAGGTCCCTTGGACAGGGAGGGGCCTTCCGACCCTCCCGTGGGCTCCGGCATCGATTTGGAGATCGCGAACCTCTACGGGATCATCAACGGCTTGAGGCGTCAGATCGAAATCCGGGAGGGTCAGATCGAGAAGCTGAAAGCCGTGCGCGAGATGCTGGTTGGAGGAAGCGGGGCCGACGCGGTGGCCGACAGATCGGAAGTGGAGCAGTCCGCCACCAAGAGGCCGCGCCAGCCGCGACCTGGCAGCCAGGTCGAGATGATCGCCAAGCAGGCAAAGCGAATTCTGCTTCGAGAGGGCCGGGCCCTGACGCGGACGGAACTTCTGGAGCTCCTCCAGGCGGAGGGTATCAAGGTCGAGGCGGACAACCCTTCCAAGCGCGTCGGAAAGGTGTTGTGGTCACAGCCCGAGTTCGAGCACGTCGGGGTGGGTTACTGGCTGACGGGCATTCCCCTGCCGAGCAAGGCCGGCGAATAGCCGGCATGGGCTGCCCCACATCCACGGCGGGAGATTGCTCCTCCACTTACGGCGGGACACGGCGGGGTTCCGTCGGCATGTCGGACTGCCTTCGTCTCGCCGGCAAAGCGCCACGACCGACCTCGACATGCATGACCGGTGACCGTGCCGCCACCGAGTTCCCGTTCGTAGCGCTGGGCCGGGAGAGACGCCGACCAAGGTCCCGCCATCGAAGTCACCTCCTCGAGCCTCCTCATCCTAGGCAGGCTGTCGGTCTTCCGACGACGGACACACTCCTTGTGGTGGGGCACACAACTCCGACGCCGATCGATGCGCCGAGCTCTTGAGCAAGGTGCCCCGCGGGAGGTCGACGCTTTCTCGGGAGCCACGTGGTTGCCAAGCCGGCAACGTACCGAACGGGACCGTGCCCGCCGCGGCCGAGCTGGCATCTCCCCCGCTCCCGACGCGAGGGAGCGTCAACGGGCCATCCGGCGCTACCTGTGCGGGGATGGTCGTAGGCCCCACTCCTCCTCGAACTCCGTGGGTTCCTCGTCCATGTCTTCACGGGCGCGTTCACCACCCACATCGGCAGGTGGCGAATGGTAGCGCGTCGGCCCCACGGCATCCACCACCATCTCGGCATCCTCACCCTCGATGCCGGCAGTCAGGAGAACCTGGATGTGCTGTTCCCGGCGTCGCTCCCGTTCGCGTTCGTCGACGCTATCGTCCCCGGGCGACGTCTCGACGGCTCCCGCGCAACGACATAACTCCTGCCAGTCTCGGTAGCCTAGCATCTGCGCCATGAGCGCTTGGCATTTGGTGAGCTTTACGTCGTAGCCACTGGTCCCAAGCATCTTCTTGAGCTGCTTGCTCTTTCGGGCCATCCGATCCTTTGTATCCACGAAGAACCGCATACCATTCCCTTTGAACAGCGCGCCCAAGCATCCCGCATGGACTACGCCGGATCCCGCCGATGCCCATGATGACCATGAGCAAGCGGAGTCGCAATGGGGAGGTATTTGACGCGGTTGCCGACCGGGGTCCTGGCCCCGGGGCCAAGCGAAAGGTCCCACTCACCAAGGCATCGATCGGCGCGAGTGTCCGAGGCGGCACGAGGCGCCCTCCATCGAAGCCCGCCATTTCCTGCGGGAACGGCCTCCTCCTGCTCGGCAGCGGATATGGGCCACAGATTCAATCGATCCCGGCATTGCCGCTTGATCATCTCGGCGATGACATCACCAGTCCTGCCGCCGAGCCTGCGCCCACCCGAAACGGCGCTCCCTGACAAACCGCGCTTCAGGCCCTACTCCGCTCCGTCGCCCGCGTCATCGCCTGCCGCGGTCGCCTCGGCCTTCTGCGCGGAACCCTTCCGCTTCTCCCGCTTCCTGGCCACCTCAGCCCGCGCGTCCTCCCAGCCGTAGGACACGCTGCTATGGACCCGAAGTCCCGGGCCGGAACTCTCGGTCGGCCCAAGGAAGACTACGCCGCGCTTTTCGAGCGCGAGCTTCACCGTCTCTATGGTCGACAGCAACGGGTCGATGTTCCCCGCCTCCAGCCGCACCAAGCTCCGCTTGCTGATCTTGGCCTCGTCCGCAAGCTCCTCGAGGGAGAGGCCGAGCAAGACCCTCGCGGCCCTGAGGATGTTCGGATCGGCAGGCATCGGCGGCAGGATCACTGTGACCACCGCCTTGTCAACAATTCCAAAAGAGGTGCCATCCAAGTACATGGGAGTGACAACTATTGCCCCGATTTCGCTCGCGTGCTTAATGGGCCGTCGCAGGCGCGTGGGTGATTCGGCAAACCGAGCGCCCCTCGAACGTCCCGCTTCCCGCCCGTCCAGCCATGCGAGGCAACCATGCCGTCGGAAACCCAGGAACTGGATGAGATCCTCGGGGTACGCGCCGCCCGACGCATGCGCGGCCAACGCCGTGCCGAGGCAGCGGCGATCTTCCGCGAGGCGGCGGAGGGACGCCTCTTGCCGACATCGGACCAGCTCCTTCGCGGATGCCCCTTCCTGGGCGGCGACATGGCATCCGACATCCGCGCGTTCGTCGCGGAGACTCCTCGCGGAGCCCTCGACCAAGAAGCCCTCGATTCCTTGCGTAGGGTCGATGCGGCGACCCGAGGCGCAGATTCGAACGAAGCCTCGGTTGACGCGGCCATCCTCGACGCGCTCGGGGCATGTAGCTTCACCGATGCATCCGATCCGGACGGCACCCTCCGCCTACGGTGCGTGATCTACGCCGCGTTCCTCGGCGACATCGACGCCATGCATGCCGTGGCCGCCGAGGCGGCGTTGATGGCCTACATGCAGGAGTGGCACCGCGAAGGGGACGGGACCGACCTCGTTTGGCAGGCGCTGGCTTGGTGCGCCCTCTCAGCCGTTCAGATGGGACCGTTTCGTAAGCCGCCCCATCCCGTCAGCGAGATGGCCTCGACCCGCGACAGGATAGACGCCTTTGCGGACGAGTTCAGGACCCAGGTGTTCCGACTCGCCCGCGAGGTAGGCTGAGCTCGCGCTGGAGGGACGCTCCCCTCGACGCCGGCTTGTGAGCCCGAGGCCGAGCCGGATGCGAGCACTGCGGCGGCTTTCCGCCCCATCTTCCTGACGCATCCAATGAGCCGGGTCCCGTCACGTCGCGGACTGGCCGCCGAGCACGACGAAGGGCGTAGCCGTCTATGACCGCCGACGACGATGCCGATAGGGCGATCGGCAAGGAAGAGCGGGAAAACCTTCGCGCCCGGCATCCGATCCACGAGTTGGCCCCTTGCGGGCGCGCCGGCCTCGAGAGGCACCTGTGGCAAACGCGCGAGAACCTCGCGGAAGATCGCGCCTGCATGCTCGTCGACAGCATCGTCGGCGCCATGGAACTGCGCCAGGATCACCTTATCGACATGCCGCTCGCGGAGCTCGGCCGCGAGGCCGACGAGCCCCTCAAGTGGACGCTGCTGTTCCACCTCGCAGGCGCCGGGTACCGCCCCGCCCAGCTTGAGGTCGCGGCCCGCTGCGCCGCCGAGGTCGTCGTCATGGTGGCGCTGCACGATTCCTTCCTCGGGCGCACGCTCGACGAGGAGGATCGTCGCCTCGTTGCGCGGGCACTCACCGATGCCGAAACCATGGTTGGTTACGCCGTCGGCTGGGGGGCCCTCGCGCATGGATTGGCGAGCGAGGGCCGCAGCGGGACGGTCGGATCGCCTGGAGACCCGAAGACAATCGGCATCGAAGTCACCGCGGCCCTTTGGGCGGGTGTGGACACGAGCGCCCGCGAGCTCGGCTACCGGGAAGGATACGAGGAGGGAAGCAGCTTTGCCGAGGCCGTCGCCAAGCGAAACTTCAAGGAGACGCGGCCGTTCGAGGAGCCCGACCTTCGGCAGGACTCGTCCGGCCGCATCGTCGTGCCGCACGCGACCCTCTCCCGTGAGGACAAGAAGCTCTGGGGCATCGACTCCATCCTCGGCAAAGTGCTGCCGCTCGTTCACGCCGAGGGGCTCGCCGACGTTCGCCGGAACCTGCTCGCCGCTCATCCTCACGCAGCATTCGCGATCGAGCGGATCCTTGGCGATCTCGC
>CANJKV010000012.1 GCA_947474855.1 Aurantimonadaceae bacterium
CAGGTCGCCGAGGCGCAGGCGGCCGTCGCTCAGGCCGAGGCGAGCCTCCGCTTCGCCGAAGAGGACGCGGCCCGCTACCAGAAGCTCGCCCAGGAAGGTACCGGCACCGTCCAAACGGCCCAGCAGGCGACGTCGAACCTCGACCAGCAGCGCGCGACCGCCGCCAAGGCGCGCGCCGCCGTCGTGTCGACGCAGAAGCAGATCGGCACGCTCCAGGCGCAGAAGTCGAGCGCGCTGGCCGACCTGCAACGCGCTCAGGCCGCGCAGGAACAGGCCCAGCTGAACCTCGACTACACCACCGTGACCGCGCCGCAGGCGGGGCAGCTCGTCCAGGTGACGGGCGCCGTCGGCGGCTATGCCCAGACCGGACAAGCGCTCGCGATGTTCGTGCCGGACCAGAAGTGGGTCACCGCCAACTTCAAGGAAACGCAGATCGCCGACATGCGGCCGGGCCAGACGGCGGAGATCCACATCGACGCCTATCCCGACGCGGCGATCCGCGGCCGCGTCGACTCCATCCAGCCGGGATCGGGCACCGCCTTCTCGCTCTTGCCGGCCGAGAACGCGACGGGCAACTACGTGAAGGTCGTCCAGCGCGTGCCGGTGAAGATCGTCGTCGACAGCTGGCCGGAGGGCGTGTCGATCGGCCCAGGCATGTCGGTCGTGCCGACCGTCACCGTCCGGCCGAAGGACTGAGCCGCCGTGGCCGGGAGCGCCGCGGTCGCCGCCGGCGGCACGAGCCGCCCGCGGGCCACCAATCCCTGGATCGTCGCGGTGGTCGTCTCGATCGCGACCTTCATGGAGGTCCTGGACACGACGATCGCCAACGTCGCGCTCCGCTACATCTCAGGCGGCCTGGCGGTCTCCGCCGACGAAGCGTCCTGGGTGGTGACGACCTATCTCGTCGCCAACGCCATCGTCCTCACGGCGTCGAGCTTCATCGCCAAGCGCTTCGGGCGCAAGCGCTTCTATCTCGTCTGCCTCGCGCTGTTCACCGCCTCGTCGGTGCTGTGCGGCTTCGCCTGGAACATCGAGTCGCTGCTGTTCTTCCGCGTGCTCCAGGGCTTCGCGGGTGGCGGCATGGTGCCGATCTCGCAGTCGATCCTCGCCGATTCCTTTCCGCCGGAAAAGCGCGGCCAGGCCTTCGCGCTGTTCGGCGTCGCGGTGGTGGTGGCGCCCGTTGTCGGGCCGACGCTCGGCGGCTGGCTGTCCGACAACTACTCCTGGCACTGGTGCTTCCTGATCAACGGACCGGTCGGCCTCTTCGCCTTCGCGCTCGTCTGGTACCTCGTTGAGGACTCGCCCGAAGCGCAGCGGGTGCGCGAGGACCTGAAGCGGCGCAAGGTCCGCTTCGACATCGTCGGCTTCCTGCTCGTCGCCGGCTTTCTCGGCTCGCTCGAGCTGATCCTCGACCGCGGTCAGATCGAGGACTGGTTCGGCTCGCCCTTCATCATCCTTGCGACGGTGATCTGCGTGACGCTGTTCGCGGCGATGATCCCGTGGGAGCTGCGCCACCGCAACCCGGTGGTCGACATCCGCATGGTGCTGACCCGGCAGTTCGGCTCGTGCTTCCTGGTGATGATGGCGACGGGCGCGATCCTCATCGCGACGACGCAGTTCATGCCCCAGCTCCTGCAGGAATATTACGGCTACACCGCCACCTGGGCCGGCCTCGCCTTGTCGCCGGGCGGCTTCGTGACGATGTGCATGATGTTCGTCGTCGGCCGCCTGACGGGCTTCGTGCAGCCGAAATACCTGATCGCGCTGGGCGCCGCGATCATCGCCTGCGCCATGTGGGACCTCACGCGCATCTATGCCGGGCTGGACTTCGGCTTCTTCGCCTGGTCGCGCGTCTATATCGGCATCGGCCTGCCGCTGATCTTCATCCCCATCACCACGGCCTCCTATGACGGCATCCCGCCGGACAAGACCGACCAGGCCTCGGCGCTCATCAACGTGGCGCGCAACGTCGGGGGCTCGATCGGCGTCTGCGTCGCGACCAACACGCTCGCCCACCGCGAGCAGTTCCACCAGAGCCGGCTGGTGGAAAACCTGATCCCCTCCGACATCGCGTTCCAGCAGCGCCTGTCCGAGCTGACGAGCTACTTCCTGTCGCGCGGCGCGGGCTCGACCGCCGACGCGCGGGCGCAGGCTCTCGCCGTCATCGGCCGGACCGTGCAGGAGCAGGCCGGCTACGGCGCCTATATCGACGTCTTCTTCGTCCTGATGATCATCTCGGCCTGCGCCATTCCGCTGGCGCTGATCCTGCGCAACGTCAAGCTGGGCGGCGGCGCTCCGTCGGGCGCGCACTGAAGCGGGATCAGCCCGCGACGACCCGCAGCGTCTGGCGCGCGATGACGCCCTCCTCGTCCGCCGGCAGCACCGCGACGGCGACGCGCGAACCGGCAGCCGCAACGCTCGCCTCGCCGCCGGTCGCCGCGGCATTGGCCGTCTCGTCCAGTTCCACGCCGAGCCAGCCGAGGCGCGCGCCGATCATCGCGCGCAGGTCGGGGCGATGCTCGCCGATGCCGCCCGTGAAGACGAGGCCGTCGAGGCCCTGGAGGCTGGCGGCCATCGCTGCGGTCTCCTTGGCCGCCCGGAGGACGAACAGCTCCACCGCCTCCTCCGCGGCCTTGTCATCGCTCGCCTGGAGATCGCGAATGTCCGACGACAGGCCGGACACGCCCTTGAGGCCGGACTCCTTGTAGAGAAGCCGCTCGACCTCTTCGGCGCCGAGGCCCTTCTCCTTCAGGAGAAACAGGATCACGCCCGGATCGAGCGCCCCGCAGCGCGTCGCCATGACGAGCCCGTCCAGCGCCGAGAAGCCCATGGTCGTGTCGACGCTCCGGCCGTCCAGAAGCGCGCCGAGGCTGGCGCCGCTGCCGAGATGCGCCGCCACGACGCGGCGCCGGCCGGGCATCAGCGCGGGCAGGCGCTCGGCGACGTGGGTATAGGACAGGCCGTGGAAGCCGAAGCGGCGCACGCCCTCCGCCTCGAAGTGGCGGGGAATGGCGAAGCGCCGGTTCGCGGGCGGAATCGTCGCGTGGAAGGCCGTGTCGAAGCAAGCGACCTGGACGAGGTCCGGCCGCTCGCGCGCGAGCCCCTTCGCCGCCGAAAGGCTGCGCGGCTGGTGCAGCGGCGCGAGCGGCGTGAGAGCCTCGAGGCGCGCGATCGTGCCCGCGTCGAGCCGGACCGGCGCGGAGAAGTCGTCGCCGCCGTGGACGATACGATGGCCGACCGCCGCGAGCCGCTCCGCCCCGAGATGGTCCTCGATCCAGTCCAGAAGCCGCGCCGGCGCCTCTTCGCCCGCCCCGCCCCAGTCCTCGTCGGCGAGCGAGGCGCCGTTGGCGTTCCGCGCCCGGAAGCGGCCGTCGCCGCCCACGTCCTCGACCTCGCCGCGCCGCTCGAGGACGACATCGTCGCCCGCGCGGGCGTAGAGCGCGAACTTGATCGAGGAGGAACCGGCGTTCAGCGCGAGGATGGCGTCGCTCATGCCTCAGTCGCCCGCTTCGGCGGCCGTGGCGTAGGGCCAGCTCCAGCCGGAAATTTCCGGCATGTCCTCGCCGTGCTCGACGATATAGCGCTTGTGCTCGGCAAGCTTGGCCTCGAAGCGTGACTTCGCCGCCTCGCCCGCTTCGCCCAGCCCGCCAAGCCGCTCGATCGCCAGGATCGCGAGGCTGAACCGGTCCAGGCCGTTCAGGACCACCATGTCGAAGGGCGTCGTCGTCGTGCCCTCCTCCATGTAGCCGCGCACGTGGATGTTGCGGTGGTTGGCGCGCTTGTAGGTCAGGCGGTGAATGAGCGCGGGATAGCCGTGATAGGCGAAGACCACCGGCCGGTCGCGCGTGAACAGCGCGTCGAAGTGCTCATCGGGCAGACCGTGCGGGTGCTGGTCGGGCGACTGCAGCGCCATCAGGTCGACGACGTTGACGAGGCGGATGCGCAGGCTCGGCAGCGACTGCCGCAGGAGGTCGACGGTCGCGAGCGCCTCGAGGGTCGGCACGTCGCCCGCGCAGGCGATGACGAGGTCGGGCTCGCCCACCTCCACGTCGTTGGCACCGGCCCAGCGCCAGATTCCCGCGCCCGCCTCGCAATGCCGGCGCGCGGCCTCGTAGTCCAACCATTGCGGCGCCGGCTGCTTGCCCGCGACGATGACGTTCACCCGGTTCCATGTGCCCAGGCAGTGGTCGGCGACCCAGAGCAGCGTGTTGGCGTCCGGCGGAAAATAGACGCGGACGATGTCGCTCTTCTTGTTGGCGACGTGGTCGACGAAGCCGGGGTCCTGGTGGCTGAAGCCGTTGTGGTCCTGCCGCCAGACATGGGAGGTCAGGAGGTAGTTCAACGAGGCGATCGGCGCCCGCCAAGGCAGGTGGCGCGTGACCTTCAGCCATTTGGAATGCTGGTTGAACATCGAGTCGACGATGTGGATGAACGCCTCGTAGCAGGAGAAGAAGCCATGCCGGCCGGTCAGGAGGTAGCCCTCCAGCCAGCCCTGGCAGAGATGCTCGCTGAGGACCTCCATCACCCGGCCGTCCGGTGCCAGATGGTCGTCATAGGGAAGCCGCGGCTCCATCCAGGTCCGGTCGGTCGTCTCGAACAGTGCGGACAGGCGGTTGGACGCGGTCTCGTCGGGTCCGAAGACGCGGAAGTTGCGGGTTTCCTCGTTCAGCGCCATGACCCGTGCCAGATAGCGGCCGAGAACGCTCGTCGCCTCGCCGATGGTGCCGCCCGGCTTGCCGACGTCGAGGGCGAACTCGGCCGGGTCCGGCCGGCGGAGGTCGGTCTTGAGGAGGCCGCCGTTCGCGCGCGGGTTGGCGCCCATCCGCCGCTCGCCCTTTGGCGCCAGGGCGGCCAGTTCCGGCTTCAGGCGTCCGCTCGCGTCGAAGAGGTCGTCGAGCTCGTAGGAGCGCATCCAGCGCTCCAGGATGGCGCGGTGGCCTTCGTCCTGGCGCGCCGCCGAGACCGGCACCTGGTGGGCACGCCAGAAGCCCTCGACCTTCTTGCCGTCGACCTCCTTCGGGCCGGTCCAGCCCTTGGGGCTGCGGAGCACGATCATCGGCCAGCGCGGCCGCTCGTCGGCTCCGCCGCGCGCGGCGGCCTGGATCGCGGCGATGCGGTCGAAGCATCGGTCGAGCGCCTGGGCCATTGCCCGGTGCATCGGCATCGGATCCTCTCCTTCGACGAAGACGGGCTCGTAGCCGTAACCGGTGAAGAGCTGTCGCAACTCGTCATCGTCGAGCCGCGCCAGGATTGTCGGGTTGGCGATCTTGTAGCCGTTGAGGTGGAGGATCGGCAGAACCGCCCCGTCGGATGCGGGGTTCAGGAACTTGTTGGAATGCCAGGAAGCCGCCAACGGCCCCGTTTCGGCCTCGCCGTCGCCGACGACGCAGGCGACCACGAGGTCCGGCGCGTCGAAGGCGGCGCCGAAGGCGTGGACGAGCGCGTAGCCGAGTTCGCCGCCCTCGTGGATGGAGCCCGGCGTTTCCGGCGCCACGTGGCTGGGGATCCCGCCGGGAAAGGAAAACTGGCGGAACAGTCGGGCCATGCCCGCCGCGTCCTCCGACACCTCGGGATAGATCTCGCTGTAGGTCCCCTCGAGCCAGGTATTGGCGACCATGCCCGGGCCGCCGTGGCCGGGACCGCAGACATAGAGCACCGAAACGTCGCGCGCGGCGATCACGCGGTTGAGGTGGGCGTAGACGAAGTTCAGGCCCGGCGTCGTGCCCCAGTGGCCGAGGAGCCGCGGCTTCACGTGCTCGGCCCGCAGCGGCTCGCGCAGGAGCGGGTTGTCCATGAGATAGATCTGGCCGACGGACAGGTAGTTGGCCGCCCGCCAGTATCGATCGAGAAGCCCAAGTTCGGCATCCGACGCGCTGCGCGTTTCGCTCGCCGTCCGGTTCATCGCATCGCTCTCCGTCAAACACGGTCGGGAGCTAGGTCGCGTCGGCAGGCGGGCCATGCCTCGTTAGCCGGCCGGGTAAGCAATGCCGACCGCGGCTTTTCGGGAGGCGCAGCATTTCCAGCATGCATCAACGGCTAGCTATGTTACCGAAGATTGCAACTCCACCCCCTGCCTGACCTATGGTGGACGCGTGAGGATAGCGGGACGTGCGCATGATCCAGGTCGAACCGAACGAGCCGACGCGTTGGCCCGGCGGCATCAGCGATATGGCGGGATGGGTGAGGCGCCGCGACTGGTCAGCGACGTCGCTCGGCGCGTCCGATGCCTGGTCGCCGAGCGTCAAAGCGGCGGTCGACCTCGTCCTGTCGTGCGGCGTCCCCATGCTCGCGCTTCTCGGACACGACCTCGTCCAAATCTACAACGACGGCTACCGCGACCTCATCGGTCTGCCGCCCGCCAAGGGCCTGGGTGAACCCATCGCCGCGTGGTGCCCCGATGCGTGGCGCCGCGACGCCCTGATCTACGAGCGCGTTCGCGGCGGCGAAACCGTCATCTGCGAGGATGCGCCCTTTCCACTCGGCCGGCACGGCGGGCGGGCGGGCAACCGGTTCAAGCTGAGCTACAGCCCGATCCGGGGGGACGGAGACCGGGTCGTCGGCGTCCTCGTCGCGCTGACGGAGACGATGAGTTCGCGGACGGCCGAGCGCCTCGGTGCGATCGACGGGGAGATGTCGGCGGGATCGACCCGCGACAGCTTTCTTCTCGCGCTGTCCGACCGCCTTCGGGCGCTCGACGATCCGGAAGTGATCCAGGCCGAGGCGGCGCGGTTTCTCGGCGAGCGGCTCGACGCGGACTGCTGCTTCTACCTGCGCTTCGAAGAGCCGGATACGATCGGCCTCGTCGAAGCCGAACATCTGCGATCAGGCGGATCAGACCCTTCCGCTTCGAACTTCGTCGCCCCCTCCCCTTCGATCCTCCAGGCGCTGGCGGCGGGACGACTTGTCGCCCTCTCCGATGTCGAGGTCGCTTCGCTTCTCGCCGACGAGGAGCGGCGGGGACTGGCCGCGCGATCGATCCGCGCCCTCGTCGCCCTGCCCGTGCTCGACAGTGGAAGGCTCGTCGCCTGCGTGGCGACGGCGTCGCGGACGCCTCGCCACTGGTCGGACGACGAGATCCGGCTCGTCCGGGACGCAGCCGAGCTGACCCGGGATGCCGCGGAGCGGGCTCGGGCCATGCAAGCCCTGCGGCGCTCCGAGCGGCAGTTGCGGTTGGCGATGAAGGCGGCGGGGCTCTATCTCTGGAGCGTCGACGCGGCGACGGGGCGGATGGAATTTTCCGACGACCTCGCCGAAACCCGCGAGCTGCCCGACCATCAGGACGCCTGGGACATCATGCGGCGCATCCCGGCGGACGTCGCGTCCGACGAGCAGGAGCGGCACAGGCTGGCCGCACTCGCCGCGATCAACGGGCGCTCGGACTTCCGGGAGACCGCTCCCGTCATCCATCCGGAGGACGGATCGCCGATCTGGATCGAGGCCCGCGGAACGCCGTCCCGGATCGCCGACGGCGCCTCGCCCCGGCTCGTCGGCGTCGGGGCGAACGTCACCGGCCAATTGCAGATGGAGAAGCGCCTGAGGCGCAAGAACGCTATCCTCGAGGGAATCGCGCGCATCTTCCGCGAGGCTCTGGGCGCCAGCACGGCCGAGGAGCTCGGGCGCCTGTGCCTGGCCGTCGCCGAGGACGTGACGGAGAGCGGCTTCAGCTTCATGGGCGAGGTCAACTTCGCGACGAATCGCTTCGACGAGCTTTCGATCAGCGATCGAGGCTGGCAGGCCTTCGCCATGGACGATCCGAGATTCCCGTATCGCCAGGCGCCGGTCGGCCTGAAGATCCACGGCATCTACGGTCGCGTCCTTGTCGAGGGCCGGAGCGTGATCGCGAACGATCCGGTGACGCATCCCGATCGCATCGGCACGCCCGCCGGGCACCCGCCGCTGAGGAGCTTCCTGGGGGTGCCCCTCGTCCATGACGGGCAGACCGTCGGCATGATCGGGCTCGGCAACCGCGAGGGCGGCTATGGCGAGGACGAGCGCAAGGCGGCCGAAGCGCTCGCCCCCGCGATCCTTCAGGCGCTCCTGAGCAAGCGCATGGCGGAGGCCCTGGCGCAGAGCGAGGAGCGGCTGCGGCGCTTCGGCGAGGCATCCTCGGACGTTCTTTGGATCCGGGATGCGAGAACCCTTCGCTGGAGCTACCTGACGCCCGCCTTCGAGCGGATCTACGGCGTGCCGCGTGACGTAGCGCGCGCGGGCAACGACGTCCGCAACTGGCTGAAGATGATCCTTCCCGAGGACCGTCGCACCGCCCTGAAGGCCATCCGGCGGGTCCGCAGGGGCGAGCGCGTCAGTCTCGACTATCGCATCCGGCGCTCGTCGGACGGCGAGATCCGCTGGGTGCGCAACACCGACTTCCCCGTGCCCGGCTCGAACGGAACGATCGCCGGCATCGGCAGCATCAGCCGCGACATCACCGAGGAGCGCGAACTCGCCGACCGCCAGATCGTGCTCGTCGCGGAGCTGCAGCACCGCACGCGCAACATTCTCGGAGTGGTTCGCGCCATGGCCGACCGGATGGCCGGGAATACGACGTCGCTGAGCGTTTTCCTTCCGAGCTATCGCGCCCGCCTCGGCGCCCTTTCGCGCGTCAACAGCCTCCTGTCGCGGCTGGACCAGCACGAGCGTTTGACCTTCGACACGCTGGTACGAACGGAGCTGGGCGCCCTCGGCGTCGACCCCGACGAACAGGACGGACGCGTGGTTCTTCAGGGATCGGCCGGGGTGCGACTGCGCTCCGCGACGGTTCAGACCTTCGCCCTCGCCATCCACGAGCTGGCGACGAACGCGGCGAAGTACGGCGCCCTCGCCGCGGCCACCGGTCGGCTCACGGTCGCCTGGGCGACCTACAAGGACGAGGACGGGACGCGGCGATTGCGGGTCGAGTGGACGGAAACGGACGTCCCCGACATGCCCGCGCCGGACGCTCCGCCGCGCGGCGGCGGCTACGGGCGCGAGCTGATCGAGCGCGCCCTACCCTACCAGCTCGGCGCACGCACGAGCTACGAACTGGCGCCGGACGGCGTCCGCTGCACGATCGACCTGCCCTTGTCCGCCGGCGCGCCCGCGGAGTGACGGCTCACTTGGCGAGCGCGCGCTCCAGCTCGGACTTCCTCATGGACGAGCGGCCGGGGATGTCGCGCTCGCGGGCCTCGGCGTAGAGCGCCTGCTTTGTCCGGCCCTGGCTGTCGCTCGCCGCGCGGCGCTTCGTTGCCGCGTCCATCGTGCGCTTCTGCGCGCCCTTGCCTTCGGCCTCGGCCTGCGCCGTTTTCCCGCGCGCTTCCTTCGACTTGGTCTTGCGCAGGGTCTCGCGATTCGTCTTCGGGTCTTCCCGGTTCGTCGCCCCGGCTTCGCGAAGGGCGATGGCGACGGCCTGGCTGCGGTCCGTCACCTTGGCACCAGTGCCTCGAATTCGCAGTTCGCCGTGCTTGAACTCGTGCATGACGCGCGCGACGGTTTCCTTCTGGGCGTCCGTCTGCTGCTGTGCCATCGCGACTGTCTCCGGTTGTGTCCAGGCGTGGCCCGCCTTTTCCCGCGTTCCAACGAAGCGCGGCTCGGCCGGTTCCGGATGCCGGCCTCGTCCGGCCTTGCGGAGCCGGCCGGCTCAGAGCCAGCCCTTCCGCTTGAACCACCAGAAGGGAATGATCGCGGAGACGATCATCATCACCAGTGCCAGCGGATAGCCCACGTGCCAGGAGAGCTCCGGCATGTGCTCGAAGTTCATCCCGTAGATCGTGCCGACGAGGGTCGGCGGCAGGAACAGGACGGCGGCGATCGAGAACACCTTGATGATGGTGTTCTGCTCGATGTTGATGAGGCCGAGGGTGGAGTCCTGGAGATAGGCGATTTCCGCCTCGACGCGGGCTTCGTACTCCGCCAGCGAGCGGATGTCGCGCTCCACCGCCTTCAGCTTGCCGTTGGCGCCGTCCTTGATGAAGCTCGCGCCGGCGCGCACGAAGAGGATCAGCCGGTTGAGGCTGAGGAGGCTCTCGCGCAGGATCGCCAACATGCGGTTCTTGCGGCCGAGAAGGATGAGGAGGTTGCGCAGATTCGCGCTGCGCTCCTCGGCGTTCGGCTTGACCTCCTCGTCGTAGAAGATCCGCGTCGAAACGTCTCCCACCGCGGTTTCGGCGACCTCGATGAGATCGGCGATGCGCTCCACGATGCTGTCGAGAAGCGCGATGAAGAGGAGCGTCGCCGTCGTGTAGCTCTCGGGCGCCTTGTGCCGCTTGGCCTCGAAGGCGCGGAAGGGCATGGGATCGGCGTAGCGCACGGTGATCAGGCGCTCCTTCGTCAGGACGAAGGTTACCGGCGTGCGCGCCGGGCGCTTGTGCGTCGCGTTCTCGATCAGGACGGCGGTCATGACGAGCGCGCCGCCCTCCTCGTAGAGGCGCGACGATTCCTCGATCTCGGCCATTTCGAGCTGCGTCGGGACCTGAATGCCGAGCATCGACTCGACGGCCTTCTCCTCGTCCTTGGTCGGGTTGTGCAGGTCGACCCAGACCAGCCCCTCGGGCAGCCGGGAGCAGTCGCTGCCGGCCGAAACGAGGCGTCCCCCGTCCACCGTGTGAAGCGTGATCATTGCCCCGCCCACCCCGCGAGACGCGCGACGAGGTCGACGGCGACGACGGGACCGAACACGGCGCCGAGCGCGAGGGCGAGCATCATGCCTACGTCGGAGGAGCGGCGGGCCTGGCTGGCGGAATGCGTTCTGAAGATCATCGAAAAGTCTCCCGTAACCGGACGACCGCCGCCCGGGAGACGCTGGAACCCGTCCCTCAGCCGGCCAACGGCCTGATCGTTCGACTGCAACTGTGGCTGGGCATAGATTGACGAATCCGTCTGATAACGGCCCGCGCGAAGCCGTTCGGGGTCGGATATCTGCGACGCGGTAACGGACTCGTCAAGCGCCCGCGATGTCTTGCCGCCGCCATGGATCGAAGGTTTAACGGTCGACCGAACGCATGAAGGACACACCGCATGGCCGCTGCCGCCCGCCCCAGCATCGAAACCATCATCGCCGGCGAGATCGGCGCCGGCGCCGGACAGGTCTCGGCTGCCGTGGCCCTGCTCGACGGCGGCGCGACGGTGCCCTTCGTCGCCCGCTACCGCAAGGAAGCGACGGGCGGGCTCGACGACGCGCAGCTGCGCACGCTGGAAACCCGCCTCGCCTACCTGCGAGAGCTGGAGTCGCGGCGCGAAACGGTGCTGCGCTCCATTCGCGAGCAGGGCAAGCTGACCGACGCGCTTGCCCGCCAGATCGAGGGCGCGACGACCCGCGCCGTTCTCGAAGACCTCTACTTGCCGTTCCGCCCCAAGCGCCGCACCCGCGCCGACGCCGCGCGTGAGAAGGGTCTCGGTCCGCTCGCGGAAACGATCCTCGCCGACCGCTCCGCCGACCCGGCCAAGCTCGCCGCGCGCTTCCTCAACGACCAGGTGCCGGACGTCAGGGCGGCGCTGGAAGGCGCGCGCGACATCGTCGCCGAGACCATGGCCGAGATGCCCGCCCTCGTCGGGGCGATCCGCAACCACCTCGTCACCCGGGCGCGCATCCGCGCCCGCGTCGTGAAGGGCAAGGAGGAGGCGGGCGCGAAGTTCTCGGACTACTTCGACCACGAGGAGAAGTGGGCGACGGCGCCGAGTCACCGCGTGCTGGCGCTGCTGCGCGCGGCCAAGGAGGGCGTCGTCTCGCTCGACATCGAGGTCGACGCCGACGATCCCTCGCCGGTGAAGCCGGTCGAGGCGATGATCGCGCGCCAGTTCAACGTCAGGATCTCCGGCGGCTCACCGGCCGACGAGTGGTTGATGGGCGTCGCGCGGTGGGCCTGGCGCCAGAAGATCCACGGCCACCTTTCGTCCGAGATGATGGGCACAATGAAGGAGGGCGCCGACGCCGAAGCGATCCGCGTCTTCTCGCGCAATCTCAAGGACATCCTTCTCGCCGCGCCCGCCGGCGCGAAAGCCACGATGGGGCTCGATCCGGGCATCCGCACCGGCGTCAAGGTCGCGGTGGTGGATGCGACGGGGCGCCTCGTCGACACCGCGACGGTCTACCCGTTCCAGCCCCGCAACGACGTGGCTGGCGCGTCCGCCACCCTCGCCAAGCTCATCGCGAAGCACAATGTCGAACTCGTTGCCATCGGCAACGGCACGGCCAGCCGCGAAACGGAGAAGCTGGCGGAAGGCGTCATCGCCGCCCTCCCCGGCGCCAAGCCGACGAAGGTCGTCGTCTCCGAAGCCGGCGCCTCGGTCTACTCCGCGTCCGAAGTCGCCTCGCGCGAGTTGCCGGGGATCGACGTGTCGCTGCGCGGGGCCGCGTCCATCGCCCGGCGCCTCCAGGACCCGCTCGCCGAGATCGTCAAGGTCGACCCGAAGGCGATCGGAGTCGGTCAGTACCAGCACGACGTCGACCAGGGCGCGCTGTCGCGGGCGCTGGAAACGGTCGTCGAGGACGCGGTGAACGCCGTCGGCGTCGACGTGAACACCGCCTCCGCAGCGCTGCTCTCCCACGTGTCGGGCATCGGCCCCTCGCTCGCAGAGGCGATCGTCGCGCACCGCGACGCGCAGGGCCCCTTCAAGACGCGGCGCAAGCTCCTCGACGTGCCGCGCCTCGGACCGAAGGCCTTCGAGCAGTGCGCCGGCTTCCTGCGCATCCGCGACGGCGCCGAGCCTCTCGACGCCTCCGCGGTGCATCCCGAGTCCTATTCCGTGGCCAAGAAGATCGTAGCGGCCGCCGCCAAGGACGTGCGGGCGCTGTTGGGCGACAGCGCGACGCTGAAGACCCTCGACCCGAACCGCTTCGTCGGTGACGGGTTCGGCCTGCCGACGGTCAAGGACATCCTGGCCGAACTGGAAAAGCCCGGCCGCGACCCGCGTCCGGCCTTCCGCACGGCGACCTTCGCAGAGGGAGTCGACGAGATCAGCGACCTCAAGCCCGGCATGATGCTGGAAGGCACCGTGACCAACGTCGCGGCCTTCGGCGCATTCGTCGACATCGGCGTCCACCAGGACGGCCTCGTCCACGTCTCGCAGCTGGCCGACCGCTTCGTGAAGGATCCGGCCGAGGTGGTGAAGGCGGGCCAGGTCGTTCGCGTGCGCGTCCTCGAGGTCGATCCGAAGCGCAAGCGCATCTCGCTCTCCATGAAGTCGAAGACGGAGGACGAGGGGCGTGCGTCCTCGCAGGCACCCCGCCCCGGCGCCGGGCCCCGGCCGGAGCGGCGCGAAGCCAAGCCGCCGGCCGACGCGCGCGGCGCCTTCGGTGCGGCGCTCGCCGACGCGATGAAGCGGCGGTGATGTCGGGCCGGCGCCACGACCCGGCCTCGGTCGCGCCGAAGCCGGCCACCGGGCCGACCGAGGCGGACCGCAGTTCCTACGAAGTGCTCTTCGACAGCGCCGCCGTCGGGCTGACGCGGATCAGTCTCGACGGGCGCTTCCTGATCGTCAACGACGCTCTCTGCCGGCTCCTGGGACACCCGCGGGACGTATTGCTCGGGCTCGGCGTCGCGGACGTGACCTTCCATGCGGATCTCCAGCCGAGCCTGGAGGCGGTCGCGCGGACCGTGAAGACGGGCGAGACGACCGGCCTCGACAAGCGCTACGTCCGTCCGGACGGCCGCATCGTCTGGGCGCACAGCAGCCTGACGCCGCTGCGCGACGCGTCGGGCGAGGTCGAAACGCTGCTCGTCGTCGTGACGGACCTGACGGCGCGGCACGAGGCCGAGGAGGCGTTGCGCCGGAGCGAGCAGCGGTTGCGCCTCGCCCTGCAGGCCGGCAACTTCGCGACCTGGGACTGGAACATGCTGTCCGGCTCCGTGATCTGGTCGGACGAGGTGTTCAGGATGCACGGGCTGGAGGTCGGCACCATCCAGCCGAGCCTGGAATTCTGGTGGTCGACGGTTCACCCGGAGGACCGCCCTGAGGTGGAGGCCATGCTGGCCGCCGCGCGCGATGGCCACCAGCCCTTCGAAGCCGAGTTCCGCATCAGGCGGCTGGACGGCGACATTGCCTGGTGCGCGTCCACCGGCATGTTCTTCTACGACGACGTCGGCGCGCCTTTTCGCATGATCGGGCTGCAGCGCGACGTGACCCAGCGCCACGAATGGCAGGGCCGTCAGCAGGTGCTGATCGCTGAGCTGCAGCACCGCACACGCAACCTCCTCGGCGTCGTACGCTCGCTGGCCGAGCGAACGTCCTCGGGCGTGACTTCGATCAAGGACTTCATGCTCCTCTTCCGGGAGCGGCTCGCCGCCCTCGCCCGCGTCAACGGCCTCCTGTCCAGGCTCGACGAAGGTCAGCGCATCACCTTCGACGAGCTGCTGCGCAGCGAGCTTTCGGCCGGGGGCGTAGTCGGCGGCGACTGGATCGGCAAGCTCGCCCTCGACGGCCCGTCCGGCGTGCGGCTGCGCTCGGCCACGGTGCAGACATTCGCCCTCGCGCTGCACGAGTTGACGACGAACGCCGTGAAGTACGGGGCGCTTGCCGCGCCGGAGGGTCAGCTGAGCGTGCGCTGGGGCGTCGAGCGGGACGGCCACGGGGAAGCGCGGCTGCGCGTCGATTGGCACGAGAGCGGGGTTCCCGACGTGCCGGCGGACGATGCGCTGCCGCGCGGCGGCGGCTATGGCCGCGAGCTGATCGAACGGGCCTTGCCCTATCAGCTCAAGGCCCGAACCTCCTACGAGCTGACAGCCGACGGCGTGCGCTGCACGATCGACCTGCCGCTATGTGGCTGACGCTCAGCCCTCGTCGAGCGCTTCGCGAAGCTTGGCCGACAGCTCGTCCAGCGTGAAGGGCTTCGTCAGGAGACGCACGCCCGCGTCGAGGACGCCGTTGTGCACCACGGCGTTGCGCGTGTAGCCGGTGGTGAACACGACCTTCAGGCCGGGCCGGCGCCGCATCGCTTCGTCGGCGAGGTTGCGTCCGTCGATCTCGGGCATGACGATGTCCGTGAAGAGCAGCACGATCTCCGGATGCATGTCGAGGAGGCGCAGCGCTTCCGTCGCGCCGTCCGCCTCGAGCGTCCGGTAGCCGAGCTCCTGAACCGCGTCCAAGGTCACCCGGCGCACGCTCTCGTCGTCCTCGACGACGAGTATCAGCTCCAGCCCGCCATCCGCCCCCGCCGGCTGCGTACTGGCCATCGCCTCGCCCTCCTCGCCGGTATGGCGCGGCAGGTAGATCTTGACGGTCGTGCCCAATCCGACCTCCGAATAGATCTTCACGTGGCCGCCCGACTGCTTCACGAAGCCGTAGACCTGACTGAGCCCGAGGCCGGTGCCCTTGCCGATCTCCTTGGTTGTGAAGAACGGGTCGAAGGCCTTCTCGATGACCTCGTCGCTCATGCCCGAGCCCGTGTCAGTCACGGCGACGAGGACGTACTGGCCGGGCACGAGCCCGACGTTGCGGGCGACGTAGCGGTCGTCGAGATGGGCATTCTGCGTCTCGATGGTCAGCCGCCCGCCGTTCGGCATCGCATCGCGCGCGTTGACCGCCAGGTTGACGATGACGCTCTCGAGCTGGTTCGGATCGACGTTGCAGCGCCAAAGGCCGCCGCCGAGCACGGTTTCCAGCCGGATCGTGCCGCTTAGCGTATGGCGCAGAAGCTCCGACATGCCGGCGACGAGCTTGTTGGCGTCGACGGGCTCGGGGCTCAGCGGCTGCTGGCGGGAGAAGGCCAGCAGCCGGTGCGTCAGCGTCGCGGCGCGGCGCGCGCCCTCCATGGCGTTGTCGACGTAGCGGCGGCTGCGGGCGTCGTCCTCCGGGACGCGCCGGCCGAGAAGGTCGAGCGAGCCGATGATGACGGACAGCATGTTGTTGAAGTCGTGGGCGATGCCGCCGGTGAGCTGCCCGACCGCCTCCATCTTTTGCGCCTGACGCAGGATCTCCTGGGCGCGCTGCAGCTCGGCGGTGCGCTCGGCGATGCGCTCCTCAAGATTGGCGTTGAGGTCGCGCAGGATCACCTCGACGCGGGCACGTTCCACGGCTTCGCGCGTGCGCTCCGCGACCTCCTCGGCGAGAAGCACATCGCTCTCGGTCCATCGGCGCGGCTCGGGCTCGTGCAGGTAGAGGATCGCGTTCAGCATGCCGTCGCGATGCAGCGGGACGACGACGAGCGCCCGGCACCCGATGCCGTTCCAGCTGTCGGAGAATTCCGGACCGATGCGGGGATCCTCGAAGCAGTCGGAGACGACAAGCGTGCGCCCCGCCTTCAGCTCGTCGATGATCCGGGGTCCGAAGCCCTCCAGCATCCGCGCCTCGCCCGCGAGGCTGACCATGCCCGGCCGTCCGGTCCAGTCGCGCTCGATGCGCACGACCTGCCCGCCAACGTCGATCTCGCCGAACCCCGCCCGCCCGACGCCGAAGTGATGGCCGAGCATCTCGGCGACGGCCAGAGACACGGTCGACGGATCGCGCTCGGCGAGCATCCGGGCGCTGAGCGCCAAAAGGAAGTCGCGCCGCGCCTCGGCGAGCTTGATCTCGTGGACGTCCGTGCAGGTGCCGAACCAGCGGACGATCCGCCCCTCGTCGTCGCGCACCGCCTGCGCGCGGCCGAGCACCCAGCGATACTCGCCCGATCGATGCCGGAGGCGATACTCGATGCGGTAGGGCTCGCCCGTGACGAGGCTCTCGCGCCAGCGCGCCCAGGCGCGCTCGCGGTCCTCGGGATGGAACATGTCGTTCCACCCCTCGCCGTCGGTGGTGCCGCGCGGGACGCCGGTGAATTCGTACCAGCGCTCGTTGTAGTAGTCGTGGAAGCCGTCCGGCTGCGTCGCCCAGACCATCTGGTCGATCGAGTCGGCGATGGCCTGGAAGTTCGCCTCGCTGGCGCGCAGGCGCTCCTCCGAGGCGTGCCGCTCGTCGATGTCGATCACCGAGCCGATGAAGCCGAGGAAGCTGCCGTCCGAACCGAAGCGCGGCGAGGCCGCGTCGATCGCCCAGCGATACGTCCCGTCGGCATAGCGCAGCCGGTACTCCACCCGGAACGGGTACCGGCCGGCATTGGCCTCCCGGAAGGCCCGCTCGGATGCCGCGGCGTCGGCGGGATGCACGGCCTTCAGCCAGCCGAAGCCTTCGGCTTCCTCGCGAGACTGACCGGTCGCGTCATACCAGGCGCTGTTGAGGTAGGCGCAGCGTCCGTCCGGATCGGTCACCCACATCATGACCGGCGCGTGGTCGGCCATGTTGCGGAAGCGCTGCTCGCTCTCTGCGAGGGTGCGCGCGGCCAGCACGCGCTCCGTCGTCTCCGTGACGATGCACAGGACGCCCTCGACCTCGCCGCTTTCGCCGCGCAGCGCCGAGTAGCTGATGTCGAAGAAGACGTCCTCCGGGAAGCCGTGGCGCTCGATGCTGAAGGGGCGGTCCTTGGCCGCCAGCGTCTTTCCGGTCCGGCGCACGTCGGCGAGGAGCGGCTCGAGATCGTCCCAGAGCTCCGCCCAGTTCTCGCGGGCCGGCCGGCCGAAGGCGCGGGGATGCTTCTCGCCAATCGTCGGGGCGTAGGCCTCGTTGTAGAGCGCGACGTAGTCGTCGCCCCAGAACACCACGATCTCCGCCTGTGCGCCCGAAATCAGGTCGAGCGTCGTGCAAAGGTGGTGCGGCCAGGTTTCAGGCAAACCGAGCGGCGACGCGGACCAGTCCGCATTGCGGATCAAGGTGCCCATCCCACCGCCGAGCGACTCCAGACTCAACGCCATGCGTCGAACACAACCCCGTCTTCACCAGTTCGGTTCGGTCGATCACCCGCCGGCCCAACCGCCGAGCGAGGATCGTCATCGGGCACAAGTTGGGGAGGACGACGCGGACGTCTACCCGCCCGGCGGCCGATCGGACGCGATCGGTTGATGCGACCCGATCGGCTCGGCGGCCCGCGCGTCAGGCACTGTTGCCGGAGCGCGCCTCCAGCATGCGGATGATGCCGGAAAAGTCCGTCGTCGCGTGCCCGTCCTCGACGAAGGCGGCGTAGAGCTCGGCGGCGCGCCGGCCCATCGGCGTGTCGGCGCCGGCCTGCGTCCCGGCCTCCATCGCCAGCGTCAGGTCCTTCAGCATCAGCGCGGCCGCAAAGCCCCCCTGATAGTCGCGGTCGGCGGGGGTCTGCGGGCCGACGCCGGGAAGCGGCGCGTAGCTCGTCAGCGACCAGCTCTGCCCGGAGGACTGGCTTGCGATGTCGTAGAAGGTCTGGGGATCGAGGCCGAGCTTTCTCGCCAGAAGAAAGGCCTCGCAGGTCGCGACCATGGTCGCGCCGAGCACCATGTTGTTGCAGATCTTCGCCGCCTGCCCCGAACCGCCGGCGCCCGCGTGGATCACCGCCTTGCCCATGGCGGACAGGATCGGCTCGGCCTTGGCGAAGGCGGGCTGCGGGCCGCCGACCATGAAGGTCAGCGTGCCTGCCGCGGCGGCAGCGATGCCGCCGGACACCGGAGCGTCGACCATGTCGTAGCCGCGCTCCTCGGCGATCGCCGAAACGCGCCGGGCGGTCGCGACGTCGATGGTGGAGCAATCGATGAGGACCGCGCTCGCGGGCGCCGCGCCGAAGACCTCGGCGGTGTAGACCGCCTCGACGTTGCGGCCGGCGGGCAGCATGGTGACGACGGCCGCAGCCTCGGCGCAGGCTTCCCGCGCGCTCGTGGCCCGCTCGCAGCCTGCGGCCTCTGCGCGCTCCAGCGCCGCCTCCGACAGATCGAAGGCGACGACGGAATGCCCGGCCTTCGCGAGGTTGGCGGCCATGCCGCCGCCCATGTTGCCGAGCCCGATAAAGGCGATGCGCGCCATGTCCATTCCCTTCTTCAGCGTCCCGTCCAGTTCGCCGGCCGCTTCTCCACGAAGGCGGCCATGCCTTCGGTCTGGTCGGTGGTGCCGAACAGGCCGGCGAAGAGACGGCGCTCGAACTGGATGCCCTGGGTCAGCGTCGTCTCGTAGGCCGAGTTGACCATCTCCTTCACCGCCTTGACGGCGATCGGCGCCATGCCCGCGATGGTCTCGGCGGTCTTGATCGCCTCCGTCAGGAGGTCGTCCGCAGGCACGACGCGGGCGACAAGGCCGGAGCGCTCGGCCTCGGCCGCGTCCATCAGCCGGCCGGTCAGGCAGAGCTCCATGGCCTTGGCCTTGCCGACCGCGCGGGTTAGCCGCTGCGTGCCGCCCATGCCGGGCGCCACGCCGAGCTTGATCTCGGGCTGGCCGAACTTGGCGGTGTCAGCCGCGATGATGATGTCGCACATCATGGCGAGCTCGCAGCCGCCGCCGAGCGCGAAGCCCGACACGGCGGCGATCACCGGCTTCCTCGTCGCGGTGAAGCGCAGGTACCCGGCGAAATGGTCGCCGCCGTACATGCCGGCGAAGTCCATCGCCTGCATCTCCTTGATGTCGGCGCCCGCCGCGAAGGCCTTGGCAGATCCGGTGAGGACGGCGCACCCCTGGGACGGATCGGCGTCGAAGGCAGCGAAGGCCGCGACAAGGTCCGCGAGCACCTGGGAGTTGAGCGCGTTCAGCGCGTCCGGCCGGTTCAGCGTGACGAGCGTCACCGGGCCGCGGGTCTCGACGAGCAGCGTCTCGTAGCTCATGGGCGGGCTCCTTCGTGGGGTGTCCAGGCGTCCTCGACCGGCAGCGGCGCGAAGATCGCGTCGATCTCGGCCGCGTCCGGCGCCGGGCTCCAGCGCGGCGCGTTGTCCTTGTCGACGATGACGGCGCGCACGCCCTCGATGAAGTCGTGCTTGACGACGATCCGGCAGGCGACGGCGTATTCCTGCGCCATTTCGTCGGCGAAGTCGGTCATGCCGGCGCCTTCCTTCAGGAGGCGCAGCGCGACCTTCATGGTTTGCGGCGACTTGGTCGCGAGCGAGGCGCGCTGCGCACGCGCGAAATCGCCGCCGTCGGCGTCGAGCGCGGCGAGAACCTCATCGAGATCGTCGGACGCGAAGAGCCGGTCGATGGCGTCGGCATGCGCCAGGATCGGCGCCTCGCCGGCCGGCTCCGACAGGTCGGCGAGGATCGCGGCCCGATCCTCCGGCGCCTCCGCGATCCGTCGCTTGGCCTCGTCCAGCCGCGCGGCCGGCAGGAAATGCGTCGCGAGGCCGAGCGCCCGGCACTCCGCGCCGTTCAACCGGTGGCCGGTCAGCGCCAGGAACTGCCCCATCCGTCCCGGCAGACGCGACAGGTACCAGCCGCCGCCGACGTCGGGAAACAGGCCTATGCCGGTTTCGGGCATCGCAAGCCGCGTGTTCTCCGTCGCGACGCGCAAGCGCGCCGGCAGCGACAGGCCGACGCCGCCGCCCATGGTGATGCCGTCCATGAAGGCGACGACAGGCTTCTTGTAGGTGAAGAGTCGGTGATTGAGCCGGTACTCGGTGAAGAAGAAGGCCTTCGCCTCCGCCCCCCCGGTCCTGCCCGACTCGGCCGCCGCGCGGATATCGCCGCCGGCGCAGAAGCCGCGGCCCTCGGCATGGTCGATCATGACGACTTCGACCTGTTCGTCCGCCGCGAAGGCGTCGAGCGCGTCCAGCATGCTCACGCACATCGGCCGGTTCAGCGCGTGGATCGCCTTCGGGCGGTTCAGCCGCAGCCGGCCGGCCCGCCCCTCGACGGCGACGATCACCTCATCGGTCATGCCTGGTCCTTCAATCCCGCGTCAGTTCGCGCCCGACGATCATGCGCATCACCTGGTTCGTGCCTTCCAGGATGGAATGGACGCGCAGGTCGCGCCAGAAGCGCTCGATCGGATAATCCCTGAGGTAGCCGTAGCCGCCGTGGAGCTGGAGCGCGGCGTCGGCGACCTTGGAGCCGCTGTCGGTCGCGAGACGCTTGGCCATGGCGGCGAAGCGCGTCTTGTCCGGCGCGTCCGCCGTCACCTTCTCCGCCGCCGCATAGAGGAGATGCCGGGCGGCCTGGAGCTCTGTCTCCATGTCGGCGAGCGTGAACTGCGTGTTCTGGAACTCGGCCACCGCCCGCCCGAACTGCCTGCGCTCGCGCGTGTAGCGCACCGCCTCGTCCAGGCAGCGTTGCGCCCCGCCGAGCGAGCAGGCGCCGATGTTGACGCGCCCGCCGTCGAGCCCGGCCATGGCGATCTTGAAGCCCTCGCCCTCCGCGCCCAGCCGGTTGCCGACCGGCACGCGCACGCCGTCGAGAATCAGCGCCGCGGTCGGCTGCGAATGCCAGCCGAGCTTCTTCTCCTGCGCGCCGAAGGATACGCCCGGCATGTCCTTCTCGATCAGAAGGCAGGAGATGCCGCCCGGCCCCTCGCCGCCGGTGCGAACCATCACGAGATAGACCTCGTTCTCGCCGCCGCCGGAAATGAACTGCTTGGAGCCCGTGACGACGTAGGTGTCGCCCTCTCGAACCGCCTTGGTTTTCAGCGCAGCCGCGTCGGAGCCGGAGGAAGCCTCGGTCAGGCAGTAGGACGCCATGCGCTCCATCGTGACGAGGGCGGCGAGGTGCGCCGCCTTCAACTCCGGCGGCCCGAAGCGGTCGAGCATCCAGGCGGCCATGTTGTGGATGGAGACGAACGCCGCCGTGGAAGGGCAGCCGTACGCCATGGCTTCCATGATCAGGGCCGATTCGAGTCGGCCGAGCGCGATGCCTCCGCCCTCCTCCGACACGTAGATCGCGCCGAAGCCGAGCTCGGCCGCCGCGCGGATCGTGTCGCGCGGAAAGATGGAGCGCTCGTCCCAATCCGCGGCGAACGGCGTAATGCGGTCCGCCGTGAAGCGCCGCGCCAGCTCCTGGATCTCGCGCTGCTCGTCCGTCAGGTCGAAGCGCATCGCCCCTCCCGCCTGGCCGTCCGTGCCGTCCGCATGACCGATCCTCCCAAACCGAGCGCGCTTGATCTCCTGTGTTGCCCGCCCAAGGCCGAGGATGCAACCCTCCGCCGCTTCACAGCACCGAGCGGATGGCGAAGCTGGAATTGATGCGCGATACGCCGGGAAGACGCGAGAGCACTTCCTTGTGGATGCGCTCGTAGTCGCCGGCACCGTTGGCTTCCAGGCGCAGGAGGTAGTCCTCCTCGCCCGTCATCAGGTAGCACTCGCGGATCTCCGGGTGCTTCAGCACCTCCGCCTCGAAGCGGTTCAGGACGTCCTCGGTCTGGCGCTCCACGCTGATGCGCACGATCACCACGTGGCGCTCGCGCTCGCCGGGCGCGGCGACGATGGCGGTGTAGCCGCGGATCGTTCCCTGCTGCTCCAGGATCTGAACCCGCCGCAGACAGGCCGAGGGCGAGAGGCCGACTTCCTTGGCCAGCGCGACGTTGCTCATGCGCCCGTCGCGGCGCAGCGCCTGGACGATGCGGCGGTCGAGCCGATCGAGCTCCGGCATGATGATGCGCATCCTTCGAAGATCATGCGAGTTTGTGAGGCAAGATCGCATATTCTTCGACAGAAAACATGAACATTCGAGGTTTTTTCGATCATCATGGCCCGATTCCCATCCATGGGAGACAGGCGATGTCGGCTCTCGCGAAGGCAGTTCCCGCATCCGGCCCGCGCATCGGCGGCGGAGCCCCCGCGCCCCGCGCGGACGGATCCGGCGCGGCGGCCGGCGGCGTCCTGACGATCGACCTTTCGGCCATCCGTGCGAACTACCGACTCCTGCGCCAGCGCGCCGGCGGCACGGCGGTGGCGGGCGTCGTCAAGGCGGATGCCTACGGCCTCGGGGCCGAGCGGGTCGCGCCGGCGCTCTGGGACGAGGGCTGCCGAACCTTCTTCGTCGCCCATCTCGGCGAAGCGCTCGCCTTGCGGCCCGTCCTGCCGGCCGATGCCGAGATCTTCGTCCTCAACGGCCTCGCGCCCGGCGACGAACGCGTCTGCGCGGACGCCCGCATCCGTCCCGTCCTCAACGCGCCGGATCAGGTCCGCGCCTGGGGCGCCGAGGGGCGCCGCCGCGGCGGGCGATTGCCGGCGGCGATCCAGGTGGACTCCGGCATGTCGCGCCTCGGTCTCGCCCCGGGCGAGGCCGAGAGCCTCGTGCGCGACCAGTCGCTGCTCGCAGGCGTCGAGACGGCGCTCGTGATGAGCCACCTCGCCTGCGCAGACGATCCCGAACACCCGGCCAACGCCGCCCAGCTCGCCGCCTTCCGCGCGCTTGAAGCCGAGCTCCCGGCCGCGCGGCGCTCGCTCGCCAATTCGGCGGGCCTGTTTCTCGGACCCGACTTCCACTTCGACCTCGCGCGCCCCGGCGTCGCCCTCTACGGCGGCGCGCCGACGGGCGGCACGGCGAACCCGATGCGGCCCGTGGTCCGCCTTGACGGGCGTGTCGTCCAGACGCGCGAGGTGCCGGCGGGCGCGGGCATCGGCTACGGCTTCAGCCGCGTCGCGGACGGACCGATGCGGCTCGCGACGCTTGGCCTCGGCTATGCCGACGGCTGGCCGCGCGCGCTCAGCAACCGCCTCGCCGGCTTCGTCGAGGGACGGCGGCTGCCGGTCGTCGGGCGCGTTTCGATGGACTCCCTCATCCTCGACGCGTCGGCGCTTCCCGCGGGCGCCCTGAAGGGCGGAGACCTCGTCGAGCTGATCGGTCCGAGCCAGTCGCTCGACGCCGTCGCGGAAGCCGCCGGCACCATCTCCTACGAGATCCTCACATCGCTCGGCCGCCGTTACGAGCGGCGCTACCTCGGCTGACACGCCCGGAGTTCGTTCATGAAGGTCGTCGTTCTCGGTGCCGGCATCATCGGCGTCACCTCCGCCTGGTACCTGTCGCGGATGGGACACGAGGTCGTGGTGGTCGACCGGCAAAGCGGCCCGGCGCTGGAAACGAGCTTCGCCAATGCCGGCGAGGTGTCCTTCGGCTACTGCTCGCCATGGGCCGCGCCCGGCATTCCGAAGAAGGCGATCAAGTGGCTGATGATGGAGCACGCGCCGTTGATCCTGCGGCCGAAGCTCGATCCCGCCATGCTGTCCTGGCTCGCCAAGATGCTCGCCAACTGCACGAGCGAGGCCTATGCCCGCAACAAGAGCCGCATGCTGCGCCTGTCCGACTACAGCCGCCTCTGCCTCGCGGAGCTGCGGCGCGAGACCAACATCGTCTACGACCAGCGGATGAAGGGCACGCTCCAGCTCTTCCGCACGCAGGCCCAGCTCGATGCCTCAGCCAAGGACGTGAAGGCGCTGGCGGCCGACGGCATTCCTTTCGAGATCCTCGATCGCGACGCCTGCATCCGCGCGGAGCCCGCTCTCGTTCATGCCCGCGACAAGTTCGTCGGCGGCCTGCAGACGCCGCAGGACGAAACGGGCGACTGCTTCAAGTTCGCCAATGCCCTCGCCGATCTCTGCGCCAGCCGCGGCGTGACGTTCGAATGGGGCCGGACGATCGAGGCCATCGAGGTCGAGAAAGGGCGCGCCGTGGGCGTGCGACTCGACGCAGGGCTCCTTCGCGCGGACGCGGTGGTCGCGGCGACGGGCTCCTACACGCCCAGGCTCGTCGGCCCGCTCGGCATCGACGTGCCCGTCTATCCCGTGAAGGGCTACTCGCTGACCATCCCCATCGTCGATCCCTCGCGCGCGCCTGAATCGACCGTGATGGACGAGACCTACAAGATCGCCATCACCCGCCTCGGCGACCGCATCCGCGTCGGCGGCATGGCCGAGATCTCCGGCTTCACGAACGACCGGCCGGACAAGCGGCGGCGGACGCTCGAGCATTCCGTGACCGACCTCTTTCCCGGCGGCGACCTCGAGGCCGCGAGCTTCTGGTCGGGTCTTCGCCCGATGACGCCGGACGGCACGCCGATCATCGGCCCGACCAAGCTGGGCGGCCTCTTCCTCAACACCGGCCACGGGACGCTCGGCTGGACGATGAGCTGCGGCTCGGGGAAGCTCCTGGCCGACCTCGTCTCGGGACGCGCGGCCGAGATCGACGCGCAAGACCTCGGGGCGTCCCGCTATTTGCGTCGCGCCGCTTAGCACCAGTTCCGCGCAAGTCGCCTCCCGATCCATGAACCTGTAATTGCAACCACCGGATCGAGGACGAGGATGGACAAGCCGGCGATCGACGACGACCTACAGGCCGTCGACCGGATCATCGCGGCCCGTCTGCGCGAGGGGCGCATGAAGCGCGGGCTGACGCTGGAGGCTCTCGCATCACGCGTCGGGATCAGCGCGCAGCAGGTGCTGAAATACGAGACCGGCGCGAGCCGCCCGTCCGCCGGGCGGTTGAAGGCGGTCGCGGACGCGCTGGAGCTTCCGCCCGCCTGGTTCTTCCCGCAAGAGCCCGCCCTGCGCTCGCCCTCGCTGCTGCCCGACGAGATCGAGCGCCTGAAGCGGCTGAAGGCGGCCAGGCCCGAGGTCTTCGAAGCCTTCAGCCGCCTGATCGAGTCGAGCCTGGACGGCTAGAGCCTGTTATGGGCCATGGATAGATGTTGTGCCGGGTCAGCGAGGTTCAGCCCGGTAGGAGGTTAGTCGAGCCAAGACTATCCGTCTTGGCTCGACTAGCCGACGCCCCGGATGACCTCGCTCACCCGACCCTTCGGGCTGGCCGTGCCGAGCCGCCGGAGTGCGTCGCCGACCTTGCCGATAGCCTCGGCTCACGGCGGCCTTCGGCTCCAACCCGGCGGCTCGGCACAGCCAGCACAACACCTATCCATGGTCCATAACAGGCTCTAGGACACGTCCCAGGCGAAGGGCGTGCCCTCGAATGCCTCCGCACCCCGACCGATCGCCTCGACCGCCGCGACGAGCCGGCCGGAGCGGCGAAGCAGCGCGTCGCCGAGGCGCACGAGGTAGGGGTTCGGCGTCGCCGCGGGCGAGAGGCGTCGCAGCTCGGCGGCGAGCTGTCGCTCCTCCGCTTCCGGCCGAAGCTGGGCCGCGATCAAGAGCGCTGCGGCGGTCGAACGGGAGATGCCGGCATAGCAGTGGACGAGGAGCGGCGCGCGACGGTCCCAGCTTCGGGCGAAGGCGAGCAGAGCCTCGACCTGCTCGATCCGCGGCGAGACGAGGCCCGGCCGGTCGAAGGCGATGTCGTTCATCTCCAGGTGCAACTGATCGGCCGGCGCGATGGCCTCGGGACGGAAGACCCCGCCCCCCGGCGAGCGCAGCGCCACGAAGCGCGCGGGGCGGTGGGCGGCGAGGACGGCGCGGACCTGCGAGGCCGGCGAGACGAGGATAGCGCTCATCCGAGGCTCCCCAGCGCCCCGTCGAGCCGCGCCAGCCCCTGCGCGTCCGGCGGCAGGCCGATCCGCAGCGCGTCGGGGATGGCATCGAAGCGCCGCAGCCACACGCCGCGCCGCCCGCAGGTCTCGAAGATATCGGCCGCGCGCGGGGTGCGCAGGAAGCGGTAGAGGCTGGTGCCGCCGGAGGGGACGAGCCCGTGCGCCGCCAGCACCGCGTCGAGCCGCCTCGCCTCGGCGGCGAGGCGGTCGCGCATCTCGGCCTGCCAGCGTTCGTCGGCGAGCGCTTGCAGCCCGACGTGCAGCGTCGGCCCCGGCACCGCCCAGGGGCCGAGGCGGGACCGCAGGAGCGCCGCCCTTTCCGCCGACGCTATGGCGAAGCCGAGCCGCGCGCCGGCGAGGCCGAAGAACTTGCCGAAGGAACGCAGCACCACGAGGTTCGGGTGCGCCTCGACCGCGCCGGCAAGGCTCGGCGCCGGGGCCAGGATGTCCATGAAGGCCTCGTCCACGACGAGGAGCCCGCCGCGGCGCTCGAGCCGCCGAGCGAAGTCGCGCAGGGTCTCCGGCGCGAGGAGCCGGCCGTCCGGATTGTTGGGGTTCACGAGGACGGCGAGATCGGCCTGCGCCAGCGCGTCGAGCTCCGTCACCTCTTCGGTCACGTGGCCGGCGATGCGGGCGGCCCGGACGTGCTCGGCATAGGTCGGCCCGAGCACCCGCGCGCGGCCGGGCGGCACGAGCCCGGCGACCAGCGGCAGAAGGATCTGCGTGCCCGGCGCGTTAGCCAGATTGGCCCCGGCCGGGGCGCCGTAGACGTCTGCCGCGATGTCGCGCAGCGCGTCGGCCTCGGCCTCCTCCGGCAGGCGCGTCCAGGCGCTGGCGGGGATCGGCCCGAAGGGATAGGGGTGCGGGTTGATGCCGGTCGACAGGTCGACCCAGGTTTCCGGCGCATCCGGAAAGTTCAGCCGCGCCCGACCGAGGCTCCCGCCGTGGTCGCGCACCTCGTCAATCGTGCCCATGTACCTTGAACTCGCCCTCTTCGCCCTGCTCTTCGAGCGTGCCGTCGGCTATCCCGACGAGACCTACCGGCGGATCGGCCATCCCGTGACCTGGATCGGCCGGCTCGTCACGCTCCTCGACGAAGCATGGAACCATGCCGACGCCGATCCCGCCGCGCGCCGACTCGCGGGACGGCGGGCGCTCCTCGTCATCGTCGGCGTGCCGACGCTGGTCGGCGTGATCATCGCGGCGGCGTTCCAAGCAGGCCTCGGCTTCCTGTCCACTGTGTTCGTCGCCTTTATCGCGAGCACGCTGATTGCGCAGAAGAGCCTGGACGAGCACGTCGCGCGCGTGGCTTCGGGGCTCGAGACGGAAGGACTCGCCGGCGGTCGCCGGGCCGTGTCGATGATCGTCGGGCGCGACCCCGAGGCTCTGGACGAGGCCGGCGTGTCGCGCGCGGCGATCGAGAGCCTGGCCGAGAACTTCTCGGACGGCGTCGTCGCGCCGGCCTTCTGGCTGGCGGTCGGCGGCCTGCCGGCCATCGCCGCCTACAAGGCGGCGAACACGGCCGACAGCATGATCGGTCACCGCACGGCGCGGCACGAGGACTTCGGCCGCGCCGCCGCCATCTTCGACGACCGGATCAACCTGCCGGCCTCGCGCCTGTCCGCCCTGCTGATCGTCGCTGCGGCATGGCTTGTGCCCGGCGCCTCTGCCCGGAACGCCTGGGCGGCCGTGCGCCGCGACGCGGGGCGCCACCGCTCGCCGAATGCCGGCTGGCCGGAAGCGGCGATGGCCGGCGCGCTCGGCCTCGGCCTCGCGGGTCCGCGCGCCTATGGCGGCGTCCTCGTCGAGGACGCGGTCATGAACGAGGGCGGGCGGCGCGACGCCACCGCCGCCGACATCCGCGCCGCGCTTCACCTCGAGCGCGTGGCGCACGCGCTGCTGTCGGCGCTCCTGCTGGCGCTGTCCGCGGGCGTCTTCTACGGCGCGGCGCTCATCGGCTGAGGGACAGGATCGCATCGATATCGACGAAGCGTTCGAGGTGTTCGCCGAGGCCATCGAGCGCCGCGTCGATGCCCGCCTCGTAGTCGACGCCGGCCGGCGTGCCGCCCAGCCGCTCCAGCCAGGCCGCACGCTGCCGATCGTTTGCGAAGAGGCCGTGGACGTAGGTGCCGCAGGCGCGGCCGTCGGCGGAGACCGCGCCCTCGCCCGCGCCGGCGATGCGCGCGAAGGGCCGCGCCGCGTCAGGCCCGGCGGTGACGCCCATGTGCATCTCGTAGCCCGAGAACGGCGCGTCGTCCGCGACTGTGCGCCCGGTCACGCTCTCCAGCCGCTTCGAGCCGGACAGCCGCGTCTCGACGTCGAGGAGCCCCAGCCCCGGCGCTGCGCCCGGCGCCCCCTCGATCCCATCGGGATCGGCGACGGAGCGGCCCATCATCTGGTAGCCGCCGCAGAGGCCCAGCACGTGCCCGCCGCGCCGGCGGTGGGCCGCGATGTCGACGTCCCAGCCCTCGCGGCGCAGCGCGGCGAGATCGGCCAGCGTCGCTTTCGAGCCCGGCAGCAGGACGAGCGCGGCGTCGCCGGGGATCGGCTCTCCGGCCCGGATTCGAACTAGCTCGACGTCCGGCTCGGCCTCCAGCGGGTCGATGTCGTCGAAGTTGGCGATATGCGGCAGGATCGGCACGGCGATGCGCACCCGACCGCCGCTGCGCGCCTGCGGACCCGCATGGGTCAGCGCCAGCGCGTCCTCCGCCGGCAGGCGCCGCGCATCGGGAAAGTGCGGCACGAGGCCGAGCGCGTGCCAGCCGGTCTTATCAGTGATCGTCACCATGCCGTCCGCGAACAGCGCGGGGTCACCGCGGAAGCGGTTGACCAGGAAACCGACGATGCGCGCGGCGTCCGCCTCCGGCAGGACGTGGCGCGTGCCGACGAGGCTGGCAATGACGCCGCCGCGGTCGATGTCGCCGAGGAGGATCACCGGCACGCCTGCTGCCTCGGCGAAGCCCATGTTGGCGATGTCGTTGGCGCGAAGGTTCACCTCGGACGCGCTGCCCGCGCCCTCGACCAGCACGATGTCCGCCTCCGCGCGCAGCCGGGCGAAGCTGTCGAGCACGAAGGGCACGAGCTTGGGCTTCACGCCCTGATACTCCGCCGCCCTTGCCGTGCCCCAGACGCGGCCCTGGACGACGATCTGCGCGCCGGTCTCGCTCTGGGGCTTCAGAAGCACCGGGTTCATGTGGACGGAGGTCGGCACCCCCGCCGCCCGCGCCTGGAGGCTCTGCGCCCGGCCGATCTCGCCGCCGTCCGCGGTGACGGCGGCGTTGTTCGACATGTTCTGCGGCTTGAAGGGACGCACCGAGAAGCCGCGCCGCGTCAGCGCCCGCGCGAGCCCGGCGACGATCAGCGACTTGCCGACGTCCGAGCCCGTGCCCTGGACCATGATCGCGCGCGCCCGTCGCTCCGCCATGTTTAGAACTCGATGCCTTCCTGCGCCTTCACGCCCGCGGCGAAGTGGTGCTTCACCGCCTCGAACTCGGTGACGAGGTCGGCCGCCTCGATCAGCTCCGGCTTGGCGTTGCGCCCCGTCGCGACGACGTGCAGCCCCTCGCGCCGGCCGCGCAGCGTTTCCACCACGTCGGCGAGCGACAGGTAGTCGTAGCGGAGCGCGATGTTGATCTCGTCGAGGACGAGGAGCGCCACCTCCGGGTCCGCCATCAGCGCTTTCGCCTGGATCCAGGCGGCCTCGGCGGCGGCGACGTCGCGCTTCAGGTCCTGCGTTTCCCAGGTGAAGCCCTCGCCCATGGAGTGCCAGCGCACCCGGTCGCCGAAGGCCGCGAAGGCGTCGCGCTCGCCGGTGTGCCAGGCGCCCTTCACGAACTGGACGACGCCGACCGTCCGGCCGTAGCCGAGCGTGCGCAGCGCCAGCCCGAAGGCCGCGGTGGTCTTGCCCTTGCCCTTGCCGGTGTGGACGATGAGGAGGCCCTTCTCCGCGATCGCCTTGGAGGCGACCTCGGCGTCCTGGACTTCTTTCCGCTTCTTCATCTTCTCGCGGTGGCGTGCGGCCTCCGCCTCGTCGATATTCGTCATGCTTCGCTCATTTCAGCTTCATCGGCAGGCCCGCCGCCATGAAGAGGACGCTGCCCGCGATCTGCGCCACCCGCTGGTTCAGCCGCCCCTGCGCGTCGCGGAAGGCGCGGGCCAACGCGTTGTCCGGCACGATGCCGAGCCCGACCTCGTTGGACACGGCGACCCACGCCCCGCGCGGCGCGGCCAGCCGCTCGCACAGGCGCTCGCTCTCCGCCTCGATGTCGTGGCCGGCCAGCATGTGGTTCGACAGCCAGAGCGTCAGGCAGTCGATCAGCACGGGCGCACCCGCCGGCGCCGCGTTCAGCGCCGCGCAGAGGTCGAACGGCGCGTCGACGGTCCGCCAGCGCCCGTCGCGGCGCTCGCGGTGGTGGCGGATGCGCGTCTCCATCTCCGCGTCGAAGGCTTGGCCCGTCGCGAGATAGAGCCAGGGCGCGGCATGCTCGGCGATCAGCCCTTCCGCGTGGCGGCTCTTGCCCGAGCGCGCCCCGCCGAGGACGAGGGTGAGAGACCCCACGCTCAGGCCGCGCGCCCTTCGAGAGCCGCGGGTGCGACGCCCATGTCGAAGCGCGGGCGCAAGGCTCCGGCCGCCGCGCCGAGCACCAGCCAGAACAGGAGGTTGGTGACGGTGACGGCCACGACGAAGTCGTGGTGGAGGCCGGCCGGCACGGCCGTCTCGTGGCTCACCGGCTGCGGCGCGCCGACGACGTGCGGCGCGACGAGGAGCGCGACGCCCGCGAGGCTCGCCAGCGGCGAGCGCGCCAGCGCCAGGAGCCACAGCCCCGCGCCCGTCGCGGCGACGGTGCCGAGCCACCAGACCTGGCGGGCAAGCAAGTCGGCGGCCGGCATGCCCGGCAGCTCCGGCGGCAGGCCGAGGCCGGGGGCGAGCGTGAAGGCCGCGAAGCCGCCGAGGCCCCAGAGCAGCCCCTGCCGCCAGGACGCGATGCCACCCGACGCCTCGCTGAGCGTCACGAGCAGCAGCGCGAAGCCGATGCCGGAAACGACGTTGGCCCCCAGCGTGAAGGCGAAGCGCTCGAAGCCGTCGGCCGGCATCCAACCGTCATGGCTGTGAGCGTCCTCTGTGAGCACGACGTGGTCGTGGGCCGGCGTGCCGGGCTCGTGATGGTGATCCGCGACCGGCGCGGCGGATTCGAAGGTCTCCGCCTGGAGGATCAGCGGAACCGTGGTGAAGGTCTGGAGAAGCGCGAGCACCAGGCCGGCGACGAGCCCCGCCAGCGCCGCGAGGAACACGGCGTTGCGGAAGGTTGTCATGTCGGTCGATCCACTCAGTGGCAGGGGAAGCCGAGCGAATGCCGGTAGTCGTGCGCGGCGTTGTGCACGGCCTCGACCTGCGACAGGCCGGTGAAGCCGACGATGAAGAAGCCGAGCAGCGCCGCGAGGCCGAGCTGCACGCGGCGGCCGGTCGAGGAGGTCGACGTATGGGCGACCGTGGTCGTGGTCATGATGGGGTCCTTCCGCCTTCCACCCGAAGGCACGAGAGTTGCGCGTCGCCGCCGGCAGGTCTCCTGGCTCACGGCTCAAGCGCCCTCGCCCGCCTTCCCGGCCCGGAACTGGACCAGTGGCATGGATGGACGAAGGGCTCGCCGCTCACAGTTGCGGGGGCAGCCGCGGCATCCGGCACGTCTGACGACGAACCGACCGCGTTCCCTCAAGTCTTCCTCGCGGAAGAACCGACGACGCGGGCGAGCATAGACCATCCCGGCGATTCCGAAAGCCCCTCGCGAGCCGGCTTTCACGCGGGCGGCGTATCGAGTCGGGCACCGAGCGCCGCGGTCAGCTCCAGGAAGCGGCGGCGCACGGCGGGCGCGTGCGGGTTGGCGCGCTCGATGGCGTCGAAGACGCAGGGCGCGTCGTTGCGCACCATGCTGATCGCCTCGCACAGGAGGTCGAAGCTGCGCGTCGTGATCCGCTCCGGCAACGGCCCCATCTCCACCAGCACCTTCGCGATGAGGTGCGTCAGCCCCTGCGCCATTGCAGCGTCGCGGTCGTGTGCTTCGGGCGTCGTTGCCACGACCTCCAACCGCAAGGCGAGGCGCAGGAAGGCCCCGACCCGCCGCAAGGCCCGGCCCCGCACCGGACACAGCGCGATCTTGAGGCCGGCGAGCCCGCCCCGCGCGCTTTCCGGGCCGAACAGCGGATGCGTCGCGACGACGTCGACATGCGCCGGCAGAAGCTCGTCCATGAGCCGCGCGGGAAGCGTCTTGACCGAGCCGACATCGAGCACCAGCGCGCCCGGCCGCAGATGCGGCGCGACCGCCCGCAACGCTTCGGCCATCCCGTCGACGGGCAGGGCGAGGACCACGACGTCGCAGGCCGCCGCCCCTTCCGGCGTCGCGGCCTCGACGCCCGGCGGCAGGGCGGCGTCCGGCGCGAGCGCCGGGTCGAAGACGCGGATCGCGAAGTGACGTGCCAGATGCCGGGCGGCGAGGCGGCCGAAGGCGCCGAAACCGAACAGGCCGAGGCTGCGAGGCCGCGACGAGCGGCGAACGACGTGAGATGACATGAAACGAGGCTCCGCGGATAAGCTGCGGCGCCAGACGCTGTTCCTGCCGGGTGTCCCGATCGCTGGCGACGCAGCGGTTGAAGGACACGTGAAAGCACCCCGCCGCTTATGGAAGCGGCGCGTAATAGGTTCCGGCGAGGAAGGGTGCGTTCGTCATGCGCCGCCTCTACGTCCGCGCCGCGCTTTCGTCAATCGTGCGCCCGCGTTGACACCGCTCCCCGGCGGCGCCTAGATGCCGGAACGCGACGGTCCTCCCTTTTGCCGGGGAGGCGCAAAAGGGAATGCGGTGGGGGCGAGAAATGCGTCCGATTCCGCAGCTGTCCCCGCAACTGTGAGCGGCGAGCATCCGGCCGGATGCCACTGGGCCATCCTCGGCCCGGGAAGGCGGCCGGAGGCGTTGACCCGCGAGCCAGGAGACCTGCCGCCGCGCCGACGAAATCCGACGAGCCCGGCGGGTGGTCCGGGCGAGGAGTCTCAACGCCTTGCGTTCATCCGAACGAGTCCCTCCGCGCGACGACGCGCCATCCGAGCCGCTTTCGGCGCGCATCGTCGTCTGCTCCTCCTGCCGCGAGGCCGACGGTTCCGACGCGCGCCCGCGCCCCGGCGAGCGCCTCGCGGCCGCCGCCGCAGAGGCCGCGGCCGGCACGGGCGTTCGCGTCTCGGCCGTCGAGTGCCTGGGCAATTGCAGGCGCCGCCTCTCCGCCGCGGTCCTGTCGCATACGGGATGGTCCTACGTCTTCGGCGACCTGACCGAGGATGCGGGACCCGACCTCGTTCTCGGCGCCCGCCTCCTGTCGGAAGCCGCGGACGGCATCATGCCCTGGCGCGGCCGCCCCGACTGCTTGAAGCGCGGGCTCGTCGCCCGCACCCCTCCCGCATCCATCCTGGACGAGACATGAGCAAGACTCCCGTCGATCTTTCGCGCGTGCCCTGCACCGTCGTCACCGGCTTCCTCGGCGCCGGCAAGACGACGCTGATCCGCCACGTCCTGGAGAATGCCGGCGGGCGCCGCCTCGCCGTCATCGTCAACGAGTTCGGCGACGTCGGCATCGACGGCGAGATCCTGAAAGGATGCGGCGTCGAGAGCTGCCCGGAGGAGAACGTCGTGGAGCTCGCCAACGGCTGCATCTGCTGCACCGTCGCCGACGACTTCGTGCCCGCGCTCGACGCGATCCTGTCGCGCGAGCCGAAGGTCGAGCACATCCTGATCGAGACCTCCGGCCTCGCCCTTCCCAAACCCCTCGTCCAGGCCTTCCAGTGGCCGGCGATCAAGGGCCGCGTCACCGTCGACGGCGTCGTCGCGGTGGTGGACGGGCCGGCGCTTGCCGAGGGGCGCGTCGCGACCGACATGGACGCGCTCGCCGCCCAGCGCGCCGCCGACGACTCGCTCGACCACGACGACCCCGTCGAGGAAGTCTTCGAGGACCAGGTCGCCTGCGCCGACCTCGTGATCCTGTCGAAGAGCGACCTCCTCGACGAGGACGGCACGACTAGGGCGCGCGAGCGCGTGAGCGCCCACCTCGCCCGCGCCGTCGGCATCGTGCCGGCCTCGCAGGGCAAGGTGGACGCGGCCGTGCTCCTCGGCCTCGGCGTCGGCACGGAGAACGACATCGAGAACCGCCGCACCCATCACGACGACGAGCTCGACCACGAGCACGACGATTTCGACAGCTTCGTCGTGGAGCTGCCGGCCGTCACAGACCCGGCGGCGCTCTCGGCGCGCGTCGCCAAGGCCGCCGAGGAAGCCGACGTCCTGCGCCTCAAGGGCTTCGCGGCCGTCGAGGGCAAGCCGATGCGCCTGCTCGTCCAGGCCGTCGGCCCGCGCGTGACGCACGGGTTCGACCGCGCTTGGGTACCGGGTGAGGAAAAGCGCACGCGCCTCGTCGCGATCGGCCTGAAAGGGCTCGATCGCGAGAAGGTCACGCGGATCCTCCAGGGCGCCGCGTAAGCGCCCATGCACATCCTCGCCACCACCTCCGCCAGCCTGGACGACGGCCCGCAGCCGGTCGACCTCGCGCAGGCGCCGGCGGACATGGTGGCGCTGTCCTTTTCGCCGAGCGACCTCGCCGGCCTCTCGGCGGCCTGGCGGGCGCAGGGTCGCGAGCTGCCCTCGCTGCGGCTCGCCAGCCTCGCCGAGCTGCGCCACCCGATGTCGGTGGACCTCTGGATCGACGCCGTCGCGTCCCATGCCCGCGTGATCCTGGTGCGCATCCTCGGCGGCTACGACTGGTGGCGCTACGGCTGCGACCGGCTGGCGGCGGTGGCCCGCGAGAAGGAGATCGCGCTGGCGCTCCTGCCCGGCGAGTGCCGCGACGAGGATGCGAGCCTCGACCGGCTCTCGACCCTTCCGAAGGCGGAGCTCTCCGCCCTCCTCGCCTGCTTCCGCGAGGGCGGTCCCGCCAACATGGCGGCGCTGCTGCGCCGCCTCGCGCATCATGCCGGCGCGCCCGGCAGCACCCTGCCCGAGGCCGAGCCGCTGCCTCGCTGCGGCTGCCTCGACGCGAAGGGGCGCGTCGCCGCGCTCGACGCGATCGCGCCGGGCGCGCGCCCGCTCGTGCCGATCCTCTTCTATCGCTCCGTGCTCCTCGCCAACGACCACGCGCCGGTGACGGCGCTGGCGGAGGCGCTGGCGCGGCGGGGCCTGCGTGCCCTCCCGGTCTTCGTGCCGAGTCTCAAGGACGCCCCTGCCCGCGCCTTACTAGCCGACCTGTCGGCCCGCCTGTCGCCCGCGCTGATCGTTTCCACCACCGCCTTTGCCAGCGGCGGCGAGGCGGATGCGGATGCGAACCTTTTCGACGCGCTCGGCGTGCCGGTCCTCCAGGCCGTCGTCGCCTCGACGAGCCGCGAGGCCTGGGGGGCGAACGCGCGCGGGCTCGGCCCCGCCGACCTCGCCATGCACGTCGTCCTGCCGGAGCTCGACGGCCGCATCCTCGCCGGCGCCCTGTCCTTCAAGCAGGCCGCGGCGGCCGACGAAGCGCTCGGCTTTGCGGAAACCCGCAACGCGCCCGAGCCCGACCGCGTCGAGATCGTCGCCGAGCGCGCCGCCCGCCTGCTGCGTCTTCGGACGCTGCCGCCCGGCGAGCGCCGCGTCGCGCTGCTTTTGCCGGACTATCCCGGCTCGGCCGGCCGCGAAGGCTACGCCGTCGGCCTCGACGTCTGGGCGAGCGCGCTGGCGATCCTCGAAGACCTCCGCATTGATGGCTACGATGTCGGCCCCCTGCCGCCGACCTCGCGCGACCTCTTCCAGGCGCTGGAAGCCTCGCGCCAGGGCGTCGACGCGCGCGCCTACGCCGGCTGGTTCGACGCCCTAGCACCCGAACCGCGCGAGGCCGTGTTCGGCGCCTGGGGACCGCCGCCGGCCGAGCCGACCGCCTTCCGCGCGCTTCGCTTCGGCAAGGTCACCGTCACCCTCGCGCCCGATCGCGGGCGCAGCGCCGACCGGCGAGCCGACTATCACGACCCGGCCCTTCCGCCGGCCCACGCGCTCCTCGCCTTCGGCGCCTGGCTGCAGGAACGCTTCGACGCGGTCGTGCATCTCGGCGCCCACGGCACGCTGGAATGGCTGCCGGGCAAGACGGTGGCGCTGACAGGCGACTGCTTCCCGGAGATCGTCGCGGGGCCGTTGCCGATCGTCTACCCCTTCATCGTGTCCAATCCCGGCGAGGCCGCGCAGGCCAAGCGCCGCATCGCGGCCGTCACCATCGGCCACCTGCCGCCGCCGCTCGTTGAAGCCGGGCTCCATCCGGACGATGAGCGGCTGGAGCGGCTCGTCGACGAGTACGCCCAGGCCGACGGCCTCGACCGCCGCCGCCGCGAGCGCCTCGCCGAGGTGATCGTCAGGACCGCCGCCGAGACGGGCCTCGCCGCCAGGGCCGGCGTCGCGGAGGGCGACGATCCCGACGCCGCGCTGCTGCGCATCGACGCCTGGCTCTGCGACCTCAAGGACATGGCGATCAAGGACGGCCTCCACGTCTTCGGCCGCAGCGCCGAGGGCGAAGCGGACCCCGCGCGGCTTGCCAGCGCGGGCACTGAACGGGCCGCCCTCCTCGCGGCGCTCGGCGGCGGACGCGTCGCCGGCGGCCCATCCGGCGCGCCGGCCCGCGGGCGCACGGACGTTCTGCCGACCGGCCGCAACCTCTTCACCTTCGATCCGCGCCACCTACCGACGCCGACCGCCTGGGAACTCGGCCGCCTCGCCGCCGACGAGGTGCTGCGACGCCACCTCCAGGAGGAAGGCGACTGGCCGCGCGCCGTCGTGATCGATCTCTGGGGCTCGGCCAGCCTGCGCACCGGCGGCGAGGAGATCGCGCAAGGGTTGGCGCTGATGGGCTGCCGGCCGCGCTGGGACCCGACGACGGGCCGCGCGCAAGCGCTGGAGGTGCTGGCGCCGGCCGAGCTCGGCCGCCCGCGCGTCGACGTGACGTTCCGCATCTCCGGTCTCTTCCGCGACATGTTCCCCGTCCAGATCGCGCTTCTCGACGCCGCCGCGCAGGCTGTCGCGGCGCGCGAGGACGCGCCGGGCGACAACCCGCTGGCCGAAGCCGCGCGCGCTGCCGGCCGCGTGCCGCCGCGCATCTTCGGCTCGGCGCCCGGCACCTTCGGCGCCGGCGTCGAGGACGTGCTCGCCTCGGGCGAGTGGGAGACCCGCGCCGACATCGGCCGCGCCTATCTCGACGGCGCGACCCACGCCTTCGGCGGCCCGGAGGCCGCGGCCGCCCACGCGCCCGACGCCTTCGGAGCGGTGCTCGGCGAGGCCGACCTCCTGATCCACACCTCGGACGATCCCGGCCGCGACCTCCTCGAAGGCTCGGCGGACGTTTCCTTCGTCGGCGGCTTCGCGGCGGCGGTGGAGCTGGTCGGCGGCCATGCCGCCATCGTCGCGCTCGACACCACCGACCCGAAGCGCCCGCGCCCCCGCTCCCTCAAGGCTGCGCTGGAGCGGACGGTGCGGGCTCGCGCGCTCAACGAGCGCTTCATCGCCGGCCAGATGCGCCACGGCCCCCGCGGCGCCTCCGAATTCGCCGAGACCGTCGACCGCTTGATCGGCTTCGCCGAGACCACCGGCGCCGTCGCGCCCGCGCTGATCGAGGCCGTCCACGACCGCTATCTCGGCGACGCGGCCCTTCGCGCCTTCCTGCTGCGCGAGAACCCCGGCGCCGCCGCCCTCATCGCCCGCCGCTTCGCCGAGGCGCGCCGCCGCGGGCTGTGGACCCCCTTGCGCAACTCGGTCGACGCCGACCTCGCGGCGCTGATCGCCGAGGCGCGCGGCGACCGCCTAGCGGAGGCGGCGGAATGAGCGCGCCGGACCTGCGCCGCGGCGCCTGCCCGACCCTTCTCGATCCCATGGCGACCGGCGACGGCCTCCTCGCCCGCCTCGTGCCGGCGAGCGGTCGCTTCCGTCCGAGCGAACTCGCCGGCCTCGCAGAGGCCGCCGGACGTCGCGGCAACGGCGTCGTCGAGGTCACGGCCCGCGGCAGCTTCCAGATCCGTGGCCTCGACCCTTCCTCCGCCGAAGCACTCGCCGCCGACGTGGCATCGCTCGGCATCGTGCCGCGGACCGGCGTTCCCGTCGAAACCGGGCCGCTTGCCGGCCTCGACCCGACCGAGACGGCGGACGGCTCCGCCCTCGCCCGCTCGATCGCCGAAAGCGTCTCGCGAGCCGGCCTTGCCGCGCGGCTCGGCCCGAAGGTGTCCGTGGTGATCGACGGCGGCGGCGCGGTGCCGCTCGAAAGCACCCTCGCCGACATCCGGCTCGACGCTGCGGGAGGCGGGCTCTGGCGCCTGGCCCTTGCCGGCACGCGAGCGACGGCGACCCCGCTGGAGGAAATGTCCGCGCGCGAGGCGGAGGCCCGCACCTTCGCGCTTCTCGGGATCATCGCGGGCCTTGGCCGGAGGGCGCGTGGGCGCGACCTCCTGACCGGGGCCGAGCAGCCGCCTCGGCGGGCCGAACAGGGCGACGTCCCGCCGCTGCCGGTCGGCCCGATCGCGTTGCGCCCGGGCGAGAGCGCCTGCCGCCTCGTCCTTCCCTTCGGGGAGGTCGCGGCGTCCACGCTCGCCGCCGTCGCGAACGAAGCCACCGCGCTCGGCATCCGCGAGATTCGCCTTTCGCCCGGGCACGGCCTTCTTCTGATCGGCGACGCCGCGCTCGCCGAGCGATCCCGCGCGCTCGGCCGGCGGCTCGGCTTCGTCGCCGATCCGGGCGACCCGCGGCTGCGTGTTTCGGCCTGCGCCGGCGCGCCGGCCTGCGCCTCGGCCCATCTCGACACCAAGCACCTGGCCGGCGAGCTCGCGGCGGCGATGGAGCCGGGCGCCGAAACGATCCACCTTTCCGGCTGCTCCAAACGTTGCGCCGAGCCGAAGGCCGCCGTGCGGGTCGTCGGAACAAGCGCCGGGCACTTCTCGACCGGTGGCGCGGAGATGCCCGCTGCCGAAGCCGTGCCCGCGATCCTCGACGCTCTTCGAACCCATGCCCCTTCCCGCCGCGGCCACGCGGCCTGAGACCGACTTCACGATGTCCGCATTCGACTACATCCGCGACGGCCATGCGATCTACGAGCGCTCCTTCGCCATCATCCGCGCCGAGGCGGACCTGTCCCGCTTCGGCCCCGACGAGGCCGAGGTGGCGGTCCGCATGATCCACGCCTGCGGACTCGTGGAGGCCGCGCGCTTCTTCGAGTTCTCGCCCGGCTTCGTTTCCGCCGCACGCGGGGCGCTCGCAGCCGGGGCGCCGATCCTCTGCGACGCGGAGATGGTCGCGCGCGGGGTGACGCGCTCGCGCCTGCCGGCGAACAACGAGGTCGTCTGCACGCTGCACGACCCCGAAACGCGCGCGATCGCGGAGCGCATCGGCAACACCCGCTCGGCCGCCGCGCTGGAGCTATGGCGCCCGAGGCTCGCCGGCTCCCTCGTCGCCATCGGCAACGCGCCGACCGCTCTCTTCCACCTCCTCGACATGCTGCGGGACGGTGCCCCGCGCCCCGCCGCGATCATCGGCATGCCCGTCGGCTTCGTCGGCGCGATGGAATCCAAGGACGCGCTCGCCGCGGAGGATCTCGGCATTCCCTTCGCGATCGTGCGCGGCCGCATGGGCGGCAGCGCGCTGACGGCCGGCGCGATCAACGCAGTCGCGAGGGCGGGCATTTGACCGGCAAGCTGTGGGGCGTCGGCACGGGACCCGGCGACCCCGACCTCGTGACGCTGAAGGCGGCGCGGGTGATCGCGCAGGCCGACGTCGTCGCCTTCTTCGCCAAGGAGGGCAATCACGGCCATGCCCGCCGCACCGCCGCCGGGCTCGTCCGCCCGGGCACGCCGGAGCTGCCGCTTCTCTACCCCGTGACCACCGAGATCCCGACGCACCATCCGGACTACAAGGCCTCGATCGCGGCATTCTACGCACGGTCGGCCGAGACCGTGGCGCGCCACCTCGACGAGGGGAAGAGCGTCGCCGTGCTCAGCGAGGGCGACCCGCTCTTCTACGGCTCCTACATGCACATCCACGTCCGCCTGTCGCAGCGCTACGAGACGGAGGTGATCCCCGGCGTCACCGCCATGTCCGGCTGCTGGTCGCAGGTCGGCCTGCCGCTCGTGCAGGGCGACGACGTTCTAACCGTGCTGCCCGGCACGATGGAGGAAGGCCAGCTCGCGCGGCGCCTCGCCGACACCGAGGCCGCCGTGATCATGAAGATCGGCCGCAACCTCCCCAAGATCCGCCGCGCGCTCGCGGCGGCCGGCCGGCTCGGCAGCGCCGTCTACGTCGAGCGCGGCACCATGGAGGGCACGCTCTCGACGCCTCTCGAAGACAAGCCGGACGACAAGGCGCCCTACTTCTCGATCGTGCTCGTCCCCGGCTGGGAGAACAGGCCGTGAGCGGGAGGCTCTTCGTCGTCGGGCTCGGGCCGGGCGGAGCGGACGCGCGCACGCCCGAGGCCGAAGCCGCCGTGGCGGCAAGCACCGATGTCCTCGGCTATCACCCTTACGTCGCCCGCCTCTCGCTGCTGCCGCACCAGACGGCCCACGCCTCCGACAACCGAGAGGAGATCGCGCGCGCCGGCGCGGCCCTCGACCTCGCGGCGGGCGGCCGGACGGTCGCGATGGTGTCGGGCGGCGATCCCGGCGTCTTCGCCATGGCGGCGGCGGTCTGCGAGGCGATCGAGCACGGGCCCGAGGCCTGGCGCGCCGTCGAGCTGACCGTGGTGCCGGGCGTGACGGCGATGCTCGCGGTTGCGGCCCGCGCGGGCGCGCCGCTCGGCGCCGACTTCTGCGCGATCTCGCTCTCGGACAACCTGAAACCTTGGGAGCTCGTCGAAAAGCGCCTGCGCTTGGCTGCCGAGGCCGGTTTCGTCATGGCCTTCTACAATCCGATCAGCCGCGCCCGCCCTTGGCAGCTCGGCCGCGCCTTCGAGGTCCTGCGCGAATGCCTGCCCGGCACGGTGCCGGTGATCTTCGGCCGCGCCGCCGGCCGGCCGGACGAGCGGATCCGCCTCGCCGCGCTCGACGAGGCGCGGGCGGAGGATGCGGACATGGCGACCTGCGTCATCGTCGGCTCGGCGGAAACGCGCCGCGTCGAGCGCGCGGGCCGTTCGCCGCTCGTCTATTCCCCGCGATCGGTCGGGGGGAAGCGGTGATCGATCGCGGCGAGGAGCGCCTCGACCGTGTCGAGGCTCGGTCCCGAAGCCGGTGGCCGGCGCACGAGATGGACCGGCAGGCCGAGCCGGCGCGCCGCGTCGATCTTGGCCCGGCTCGCCGCCCCGCCGCTGTTCTTGGCGAGCACGGCTTCGATCCCGTGGCGCTCGAAAAGGGCGGTCTCGGCCTCGACGTCGAAGGGGCCGCGGTCGAGGAGGTAGGCGGCATGCGGCACGCGCAGCGGCGGTTCCACGGGATCGACGCTGCGCACGAGGTAGCGGTGCTGCGGCGCGGCCTCCAGCGGCTCCAGCTCCTGCCGGCCGAGCGCGACGAAGAGCCGTCGGGGCGCTGCGCCGACGTGGTCAAGGGCTTCCGCGACGCTGTCGGCATCGATCCAGCGATCGCCCGGCGCCCAGGTCCATGCCGGCCGGCGCAGCGCCAGGAGCGGCACGCCGGTGGCGGTCGCGGCCGCGACGGCATTGGCCGAGATGCGCGCGGCGAAGGGATGCGTCGCATCGACCAGGAGATCGACGCGCGTTTCCACCAGATGCCGCGCCAAGCCGTCCGCACCGCCGAAGCCGCCGATGCGGGTCGGCACACCTTGGTCGACGGGCGCGCGGGTACGGCCCGCCAGCGACAGCGTGACGTCGAAGCGACGCGCTTGCGCCAAGCGGGCGCCGAGGCGCCTCGCTTCGGTCGTGCCGCCGAGGATCAGGGTTCGGACGAGGTCGGGAGTCATGGCCATGACTTCTAGCGAGGACGGCGCCCCGCCCGCAACGCCGCGGTGGCTGGCGGTCGTCGGCATCGGAGAGGACGGCGTCGCCGGCCTCTCCGATCGCGCCAAGGCGCTGATCGCCGGGGCGGAGGTCGTGTTCGGGGGCGAGCGGCACCTGCTGCTCGCCGCCCCGCTCGTTCGAGGAGGCGCGCGAAGCTGGCCGAAGCCGTTCGACGCCGCCATGGCGGCGGTCCGCGCGATGCGCGGGCGGCGGACCTGCGTCCTTGCCTCGGGCGATCCCTTCCTGTTCGGCGTCGGCGCGACGCTGGCGCGGTACGTGCCGGCCGAGGAGATGGACGTCGTGGCGGCCCCTTCCGCCTTCAGCCTCGCCGCCGCGCGCCTGGGGTGGGCGCTGCAGGACGTCGCGACCGTCTCGCTGCACGGCCGGCCGGTCGCGCTTCTGCGCCCCCATCTCCAGCCCGGCGCCCGCGTCCTCGCGCTCACCTCGGACGAGAACGGCCCCGCGCAAGCCGCGGTCCTGCTTGAGCGTTTCGGATTTGGCGGCTCGCGCGTCACCGTCCTCGAAGCGCTGGGAGGGGAGCGCGAGCGGATCTCCCGCCACCGCGCCGCCGATCTGGCGGGGTCAGCGCATCGCTTCGATCCGCTGAACCTCCTCGCGGTCGAGGTCGAGAGCGGGCGCAACGCGCGAGTTCTTTCATTGTCGCCGGGGCTTTGCGACGACGTCTTCGAGCATGACGGACAGATCACCAAGCGCCTCGTGCGCGCCCTGACGCTCGCGGCGCTGGCGCCGCGCCGGGGCGAGCTTCTGTGGGATATCGGGGCGGGCTCGGGCTCCGTCGCCATCGAGTGGATGCTGCGCGATCCAAGCCTTTCGGCCGTCGCGATCGAGGCGCGGCCCGACCGCGCCGCCGCCGTCCGGCGCAACGCCGAAACGCTGGGCGTGCCCGGGCTCGCCGTGATCGAAGGCAGGGCGCCCGCTGCGCTGGCGGGCCTTTCGCCGCCCGACGCGATCTTTCTGGGCGGCGGCGGCTCGAAGGACGGGCTCCTCGACGCCGCCATCGCCGCGCTCTCCCCGGGCGGCCGGCTCGTCGCCAATGCCGTGACGCTGGAGATGGAAGCTGCACTCGCCGCGGCCCGGGCCGCGCTCGGCGGCTCGCTCGACCGGATCGCGCTCGCCTCGACCGAGCCCGTCGGCGGCATGACCGGCTGGCGGCCGGCCATGCCGGTGACGCAATGGGCCTGGGTGAAGCCGTGAGGCTCGTCGCGGGCATCGGCTGTCGCCGCGGCGTCGACGCCGCGGCTGTCCTCGCCGCGGTCGAGGCTGCGCTGTCCGCGCACAACTGTCCCGCGGACCGCTTGAGCGCGCTCGCGACCTCCGAGGCGAAGGCCGCCGCCGAGCCGGCCCTCGCGCAAGCCGCCGACGCTCTCGGCCTGCCGCTTCTCGCCGCCCCGCGCGAAGCGCTCGCCGGCGTCTGTGCGATCACCCGCTCGGAGCGCTCGCTCGCCGCGACCGGCACGGCGTCGCTGTCCGAAACCGCGGCGCTCGCCGCCGCCGGGCCCGGCGCCCGGCTCCTCGGCGCGCGCCTCGCGCTCGGCCCCGTCACCTGCGCACTCGCGCAAAGCGAGGACGCTCCATGACCGTTCATTTCATCGGCGCCGGCCCCGGCGCGGCCGACCTCATCACCCTTCGCGGCCGCGACCTCGTCGCCGCCTCGCCGGTCTGCCTCTACGCCGGCTCGATCGTGCCGAAAGGCATCCTCGACCACTGCCCGCCCGGCGCGCGGATCGTCGACACGGCACCCTTGTCGCTGGACGAGATCGAGGCCGAGTTCGCCCGCGCCCATGCCGCCGGAGAGGACGTCGCGCGCCTCCACTCCGGAGATCTCTCGGTCTGGAGCGCGATGGGCGAGCAGTTGCGCCGGCTCGACCGGCTCGGCATCCCCTATACGATCACGCCGGGCGTGCCCTCCTTCGCCGCAGCCGCGGCGGCGCTCGGGCGCGAGCTGACCGTGCCGGAGGTGGCGCAGAGCCTCGTTCTCACCCGCGTTTCGGGCCGAGCCTCGGCAATGCCGGAGGCCGAGACCCTGGCGAATTTCGGCCGAACCGGCGCGACGCTCGCGATCCACCTCGCCATCCACGCGCTCGATCGCGTCGTCGCCGAGCTGACGCCGCTCTATGGCGCCGACTGCCCCGTTGCGATCGTCGCGCGGGCCTCCTGGCCCAACGAGCGGGTCCTGCGCGGCACGCTCGGCACGATCGAGGCGCTGTTCGCGCAAGATCCCGTCGAGCGCACGGCGATCGTCTTCGTCGGGCCGGGGCTTGCGGCGGAAGGCTGGCGCGAAAGCGCGCTCTACGACGCCTTCTACCAGCGGCGGTTCCGGGGGCGGGGCGAATGAGGGTGGTTCGCGATGAGCGCTGCGCTGCGCCGGGTTTTTTGCTTGGCCGTTTCGCGGCCGACACCCTCGCCCGCCTCGCTGCGCCCGGCACCTTCTCCCGCCAGCGGCTAAGGGGAAGCGCCTTTTCCGGCAAGGCTTCCTCAATCCTCGAAGGGCGCCTGTCCGAGCAGCGTGCCCTCCCGGTCGAACACCAGCACCTCCAGCGCGACCGGCGCGCCGCGCAGGACCGGCAGGGCCGTCGTGCGGGCGGCACGGGCGACGGCGTCGCCGAGGGGCACGCCCGCGCCGGCGGCGATGCCGAAGGCTTCGGCGACGGTGTTGGCGCCGGCGACGGCCTCCGCCGTGCCATCGTTTGCGCCGGCTCGGCGCGCCATGGCGGCGAGCGCTTCCATGTCGGCGGCGCCGCGCTTGGAATGGACGTCGAGCATGCCCTGGCCGAGCTTCGTCATCTTGGCGAGGCCGCCGGCGATCGTGACCCGCGGCACGGGATGGGCGCGGACGTATTTCAGCATGCCGCCGACGAAGTCGCCCATGTCGATCAGGGCGGCTTCGGGAAGGTCGTGGAAGCGCTGCACGGCGCGCTCGGACGCCGCGCCCGTGGCCCCGGCGAGATGGATCAGCCCCGTGGCGCGCGCGACGTCGATGCCGCGGTGGATGGAATGGATCCAGGCCGAGCAGGAATAGGGCACGACGATGCCCGTGGTGCCGAGCACCGACAAGCCGCCGACGATGCCGAGCCTGGCGTTCAGCGTGCGCGCGGCGATGCGCTCGCCGTCGGCGATCGAGACAGTCACCTCGAAGGCCGCGTCCCCGCCGGCCACCTCGGCGAGCGCAGCGCGGATCATCGCGCGCGGGCCGGGATTGATCGCCGGCTCGCCGGGCGGCAGCGGCAGGCCGGGCTTGGTCACCGTCCCGACGCCCTCGCCGGCGCGGAAGGTGACGCCCGAGCCCGGCGGGCCGCGGCGCACCCTCGATACGACCAGCGCGCCGTGCGTCACGTCGGGATCGTCGCCGGCGTCCTTGACGATGCCGGCGCTGGCGGCGTCGCCCTCCACCTCCGCTCGCGCCAGGGCGAAGGCGGGTGTCTGACCGCCGGGGAGCGTGATCGTGACGGGGTCAGGAAAGTCGCCCGTGAGAAGGGCCGCGGCGGCGGCCTTCGCCGCGGCGGCGGCGCAGGCGCCCGTCGTCCAGCCGCGGCGCAGCGGTCCCTCGGGAATGTCCTCGATCATGCCGGTCATGGCCTCCGCTATAGGCCGAACGCCGTTGGGGGTCACGCGGCATGAGCGCGCGCGGGATCATCGTCGGCGCGCCGCGTTCGGGCGCGGGCAAGACCAGCGTCACCATCGGCCTCCTGCGGGCGCTGAAACGCCGCGGCGTCGCGGTGGCCGGCGCGAAGTCGGGCCCGGACTACATCGATCCCGGCTTCCACGAGGCCGCGACCGGCCGGCCGGGCGTCAATCTCGACAGCTGGGCCATGCCGCCCGCTCTTCTCGGCGCGCTCGCGGCCGAGCAGTCGCGCCATGCGGAGATCCTCGTCGCCGAGAGCGCCATGGGCCTCTTCGACGGCATCCGCGCCGAGCCCGGACGCTCCGGGGCGGCGGGCGATCTCGCGCGCCGCTTCGGCCTGCCCGTCCTCCTCGTCCTCGACGTGTCGGGCCAGAGCCGCTCGGCGGCGGCGGTGGCGCTCGGCTTCAAGGCCTACGACCCCGCCGTCCGGATCGCGGGGGTCGTTCTCAACCGGGTGGGCAGCGAGCGGCACCGCCGGCAGTGCGCTGACGCGATCGAAGCGATCGGCCTTCCCGTGCTCGGCTGCCTGATGCGCGACGCCACCCTCGCTTTGCCGGAGCGGCACCTCGGCCTCGTCCAGGCGAGCGAACACGCCGCGCTCGACGCCTTCATCGAGCGCCTCGCCGACGCCGTCGAGGCCTCGCTCGACCTCGACCGCATCGTCTCGCTCGCCGCGCCGCTGGAGCCGGGCGCGATCGACGCCGCGCCGGCGCTCGCCCCGCCGGGGCAGCGCGTCGCGATCGCGGAGGATGCGGCCTTCACCTTTCTCTACCCCCACCTGAAGCGGCAGTGGCGCGAGGCCGGCGCCGAGCTCGTGCCGTTCTCGCCGCTGGCCGACGAAGCGCCCCCTCCGGGCTGCGACGCCTGCTGGCTGCCGGGCGGCTATCCCGAGCTCCATGCCGGCCGACTGGCCGCCGCGTCGGGCTTCCGGCAGGGCTTGAGGACCTTTGCCGAGGGGCGGCCGGTTCACGGCGAGTGCGGCGGCTTCATGGTGCTCGGCCAAGTGCTGGAGGACGCCGACGGCGTCGCTCACCCGATGCTCGGGCTCCTCGGTCATTCCACGAGCTTCGCCAAACGGCGCATGAACCTCGGCTATCGCGAGGCGCGGCTCCTCGGGACGTGCGCGATCGGGCGCGCCGGCGAAGCGGTGCGGGGTCACGAGTTCCATTATGCCAGCGTCACGGATCCGGGAACGGACGCGCCGCTCGCCGAGCTGTTCGACGGGATCGGCACGGCGCTGGGGCCAGCCGGCGCCCGGCGCGGACTCGTGTCCGGCACCTTCTTCCACGCCATCGCCAGGGCCTGAGACATGCCGCCGCTTCGCATGCTTCTCGCGGACGTCGCGCTCTGCACCGGCTTCTTCACCCGCCTGCCGGTGCCGCATCCGGCATTGGCGCGGGCGAGCTTTTCCGGCTGCTTCTGGGCAGTGCCGATCGCCGGACTCGCGGTCGCACTGATCGGCGCGCTCGTCTTCGCCCTGGCCGCTCTCGGCGGTCTGTCGGGCTCGGCTGCCGCCCTCCTCGCCGTCGCCGCCACCATGCTCGCGACCGGCTGCTTCCACGAGGACGGCTTGTCGGACGTGGCGGACGGCTTCGGCGGCGGGGCAACCGTCGAGCGCAAGCTGGAGATCATGCACGACAGCCGCCTCGGCACCTTCGGGACGGCGGCGCTCG
>CANJKV010000013.1 GCA_947474855.1 Aurantimonadaceae bacterium
CCACTTCGGTCGATCCGACCATCTGACGCCAACATGCGGCGGTCCATCGAGACCGACCGCGGAGAGAACCATGAACCCGGCGTGTGCGCAGACCTCAGTCAGCCAGCTTGACGAATGCGATTAGAGAACTTTTCAGGGGGCAGACCAGTTTCTCCGCTTACGATATGGAGACATTCTCCACTTAGCAAGATGCGGAGATGGAAATGGGCGAAGCGGGTCTGCGTGCCGATGCGGAACGGAACCGCCAACGCATCCTCGCCGCGGCGGAGGAGCTCTTCCTGGAACGGGGGGCGAGCGTGTCGCTGGACGAGGTGGCCAAGCGAGCCAAGGTCGGCGCCGGCACGCTCTACCGCCGTTTCCCGACACGGGAGGCGCTTCTCGCGGCCACCAGCAACGAACGCTTCATGTCGGTCGCCGAGGCGAGCCGAGGACGGGATGCGGATCACGAGCCCGACGACGCGCTCCGTCGATTCCTTGAAGCGTTCGCGCTGAACGCGAGCGTCTACCGAAGCCTTGCCGCTTCGCTTGGAACCGTCATCCAGCACCGGACCCCCGGCTGCAACGCGATCACCGAGGAAGGGCACCGACTCCTTCGGCGCGCCAAGGAGGCCGGCGTCCTGCGCCAGGATGCCAGCTTCGACGACATCGTCTGCGTCGTGAGCGCAATCTCCATCGCCGTCGAGAAGGAGAGCGCGCCGGTACCGCGGGTCGCCCATCTGGTAGACTTGCTGTTCAACGGCATGCGCGAGCGCTGATCGCTGAAATCGCGGGCGAGGTCCAGTCCTGCGGATGCTGCACGGATGCGCGGCAGCTCCGAGCGATGACTCAGCCGAATTCGCGCCGATGGCATCGGATGCTGTCCGATTGCCCGTGGGAGGCACGCAGCCGCTGCGAAGGGCTTCTCGGCAGGATCCTGACCCGGAAGCGGACCGTCTGGTTTGCGAAGAAGGGCCTCTGCGTTCGCGCCGACTTCACCTACGACCCGGTCGCCGACCACTACGTCTGCCCCGCCGGAGCGTTGTTGACCAACGTCAAGGCCCATCCGACCGGTACGGCGACAACGAGCAAAATCGCGATCTCGACACCTGCCTTGCCTGCAAGATACGGGAGCGGTGCACGCCCGAGAAGGTGAAGCGGATGAAGCGATGGCGGCACGAGCACGTGCTGGAGGCCATGCAGAAGCGGCTCGACGCGATGCTGGACGCCATGGCGGTCCGCCGAGCGACCGGGGAGCACGTCTTCGGCACGCTGAAGGCCTGGATGGGTGCGACGCCGTTCCTTATGAAGGGGCTTGCAAACGTCAGAACCGAGATGAGCCTGGCGATCCTGGCCTACAACATGAAGCGAATGATCCACCTGTTCGGCACCGCAAAGCTCATCGAGGCCCTCCGGGCCTGAACCAGGTCGCCGCCTCGTGCGTGCCAGCAATCGGCCATCGCGACCGGCGTGCGCCACCGAGTTTTGAAACAGTCTCGACCCTTCACGGCCGTTCCACGACTTTCGGATTTCCCCGAAAGCGGCCATACGGATGTCGCCAAAGTCACTCATCCAGCAGCTTGTTCATCATCCGAACATTGACTGAACCGCCGTGGCTAACGCTCAATCTTGATGCCAGCGTTGAAAAAGCGCAGCAAGACTCGACCAAGGTTCCGGCAGGTGGGTGACAGCGCTCGCCGTAGGTCGGTGTGCTAGTTGATGACATAACAGATACGTTGGGCCGAATCCGGAACTGATCGGCACCTTGTGCTGTCCCGGTGCGAACTCGAGACTACAGCCGCCGCGGCGGCCTATGGTCCGACCACTACCTTCAGCTCATGTACCAGCCGCCGTTGACGTTGATCGTCTGCCCCGTGATGTAGCCGTTGCTCGCCAGCATGACCACGACAGGAGAGACTTCCTCGGCCTGACCGAAGCGCCCGACTGGAATCAGCGTGGGCTGGATGGCCGGGTTTCCCTTGATCATGTCGGTCTCGATGAGCGCGGGGGCGACGGCGTTTGACGTAATCCCTTCCTTTGCGAGGATCGCCGCGTAGGAGTGCGCCAAGCCGATCAAACCTGCCTTGCTTGCCGCATAGTGAGGGCCGATGATCCCGCCGAGCTGGGCCGCGATCGACGAGATGGTGACGATTCGGCCCCATCTCGTCGATCGCATGTCGGGAAGGGCGGCCTGAGTGATGTGGAACGCCGAGCTGAGATTGACCGCGATCGCCTCGCTCCAGTCGGAAGCCGTGATCTCATCCAAGGACCGCGCGGGATTGATGCCCGCATTGTTCACGAGGATCGCGATCGGACCCAATGCGGCCTTCGCACGTCCAACGAGGTCGGCCGCGGCGACCGGGTCGGAAATGTCTGCCGCGATCGCCACGGCGGAGCGTCCCGCCGCCCTGACCGCGTCGACAACCTCCCCGGCTCCCGCCGAGTCCCGGTTGTAGCCGACGGCCACGTCGCATCCGGCGGCTGCCAGAGCCTTGGCGATGTCGCGGCCGAGCCCGCGGGAGGCGCCGGTCACGAGCGCGACCCGTCCGGTGAGATCATCCATGTCGACGCACTCCTTCGTCGTGCGCGGGCACGGCCCGCTTGCTGAGGAAGAGGACAAGCGCTCCGGCGCAGACCAGCGCCAGCGACACGCAACAAACCCCGGTCCAGCCGGCATGCTCGAAGGCAAGGGACCCGGCGAGGGATCCGACCGCCCCGCCGCCGAAGGTGGCGACCATGTAGAGCGTGTTCAGCCGTCCGCGGATGGCGTCGCCGAGCGCGAAGATGCGGGCCTGGTTGGCGACCTGGCCGCTCTGGAGGCCGAAGTCGAGAAGGTTCACGGCCACGACGAGGGCCACGAGGGACGAGGCACCGAGCCAGCCGGACAGTACGAAGGAGACGAGGACGCATGCGAGGGCCGCAGCATTGATGACGAGGGTGCCGACGCGGTCTGACAGCCTTCCCGCCATCGGCGCGAGAATGGCGCCGAGCGCCCCGTAGAGGCCGAACAGGCCGGCAGATGCCGGGCCGAGTCCGAATGCGGGTCCGCCGAGATGGAAGGAAAGGGTCGCCCAGAAGGCCGAGAAGGCCGCGAAGACGCAGAAGCCCAGCGCCATCGAGAGGCGAAGCGGCCCCAGCGTGAGGAGCGGCAGCAAGGAGCCAAGCAGTTGGAGATAGCATGGCCGATGCGGCACAGCCGTCCGTTCCGGAACCAGGCGCGGCAGGACGACGGCGAGTCCCGTGGTCAGGCCGGCGGCCAGGACGTAGGGAGCACGCCACGAGCCGGTGACCTCCGCGAGGCTGCCGGAAACCGTTCTCGAGAGTAGGATGCCGAGAACCAGTCCCGTCTGCAACGTGCCGATCACCCGGCCGCGCCGCTCCGGCGGCACGAGACCGGACGCGACCGGGATGAGGACCTGCGGCACCACGGTCGTCGCCGCGACGGCGAAGCTCGCGGCGACGAGGCTCCAAATGCCCGGCGAGGAGGCGGCGCCCGCGAGCGACAGGGCGGTCAGGAGAAGGAGCACCCGCACCAGCCTTCGGGGATCGACGGCGTCGGCGAGCGGCAGGATCAACAGGATTCCGAGCGCGTACCCGACCTGGGCAGCCACGGCGACGTAGCCAGCCACCTGCTCCGGGACCCCTAGGGTGACCGAAATCTGGTGCAGCAGGGGCTGGGCGAAGTAGACGTTGCCGACGGTGATGCCGCAGCCGGCCGACATGACCGCCAGTGCACCGATCGACGGTGATGTCGACGGTCCGTGCGATGCGTCACGCATGTCCGGCCCCCTCGCCGCAAAGCCTCGGTCGCCCACCCCGGCCACTCCCACGGTCCCGCGAGGCGACATCGAACGTCGCTGGCTCCGCCCGACGCAGTTCATTGGCATCCATCCTCGAAACACGTGGCCGCCACGAAGGCACTTGTCCAAAAGCCCGGGCGCGAGTTGGACGCCATCTGCATGAGTGCGGTGACGATCAAGACGGCGACCAACGAGCCGGCGCCTTTCAGAACAGGATTCTTTGTCATCGTCGTGTATCCGCTGTCGTGACGGTTGGGACCGCTTCCTCCGCTCGACGCACGGGTCGTGCCGGGTGCGGTTCAGTCCCATGTGGCACCGACTTTCGCCCTGCGCGCGTCCTCCGCGGCTGAATGGCGGGAAAGCTCGATCATTTGGCGCTCGATCGAAAACATGAGGATGGAACTCCGCTTATCAATCCTTGGCGACCGGCAGTCAGCAGGAGGTCCGGATGGCGGACGGGTACGGTTTTCACGAAGGCGAGGTGACGGCGATCCGCGAGGTCAGTCCCTCGATGCGGCGGGTGACGATTGCCGGCCGAGGATTGGCCGGCTTCGACGTCTCCGCGCCGGGCCAGTGGATCAAGCTGTTCGTGGACGACTCGCCCCGCGGCGGACGAGCTATGACCGTCCGCGACTGGCGCATCGACCGCCTCGAACTCGACATCGACATTGCCTCGCACCCGACGTCGGACGGCCTCGTAGGGCGCTGGCTTCAATCGGCGGCGTCTGGATCGAGGGTCCGCCTCGCCGGCCCCAGGAGCACCTTCCGTCACCTGCCGGGCCACAAGCTCCACCTCTTCGGCGACGAGACGGCCCTGCCCGCGATCTCCGCGATCGTGGAACACCTGCCGAGCGGTGCCGAAGCCTTCGCCTGCATCGAGATCCGCCGGCCCGACGCCGTCCTCGAGGCGGCCAGCATGGCCGACGTCACCTGGCGATGGCTCGTCTGCGGAACGGAGACGCCGGGTGCCGGCCTCCTGCGGTGCTGCCGCGAGCTCGGATGCGCGTCGGGAAGCGACCAGGCCTTCGTCGGGTGCGAGGCGACGGCCGCCCGCGAGATCCGCCAGCTTCTCCAGGCCGCGGGCTTCGCGCCCGGCACGGCGCACGTCTCCGGCTACTGGAAGGCGGGAGCCCGCGAGCACGTGGACGCAGAAAGCGACTACTGAGCCTGCGGGGGGACGCTCCTTCCGGTCAGGCGGGATCCCGTTCCTCGAAGAAGCGTGACGGGGTCGTACCGAAGGTCGATCGGAAGCTGGCGATGAAACCGCTCGCGTTCCCGTATCCCACATCGAGGGCCGTCGAGGCGACGCTCGCGCCGGCAGCGAGGTGCTCCAGCGCCGCGAGCATGCGCATGCGCAGTCTCCAGGCGCCGACGCCCATGCCCGTGTCCCGAAGGAACAGGCGCTCGAGCGTCCTCTCGCTCGCTCCGGCCTCCCTCGCGATCGCGCCGATGGGGCGGCGGTCGGCCGGATCGCGCCTCATGGCGTCCGCCGCCGCGCGTGCCCGCGGGTCCGTGGGCTCCGGCACGTGGATCGGCTCCTGCGGCAGGAGCGCCAGACGATCGAGCAGCACGCGGACGAGTCGCGCCTCGGGTCCGTCCGCGGCGTAGGTCCAGGGCAAGCCGACGGAGGCGACGATCAGTTCGCGGACCAGGGGCGGCACGCCCAGAACCGCGCAGTCGTCGCGATGGCCGACTCCCTCCATGTCCGGGGCGAAGTAGAGGGTCCTCAGCATCAGCGGCCGCGCGTTCGACATGGCGTGCAAGGTGCCGGGCGGCACCCAGAGGGCACGGCCCGGCGGCAGCACCCACCGTCCCCGGTCGGTCGAGACCGTCATCGCTCCCCGCACGGCGTAGACGAGCTGCGCACGGCGGGCATGCGCATGGGCGGGCACCTCGCCCGGCTCGAAATCATAGGCGTATCCGACGACCGGCGCTGCCGCGCCGTCCGGATCCATGGATGGCCGCATCCACTCGCTCCAAGGATCATCCCGCGGCCGTCCTAGGCCCTTGGCTACGGGGCGTCCACGCCCCGGAGCTTCCGGGATCATCATCCCGCGAGGGCCGGGCTCCCGGCGGCGGCCCGATCGCGGATCCTGCGGTCCAGGTTGGCGAAGAACTGCTGCGCGAGCTTCTGCGCCGTCGAGTCGATCAGCCGGCCGCCCAGTTGAGCGAGCTTGCCCCCGACCTTGGCCTCGCTGTCGTAGGTGAGGAGCGTGCCGTCTCCATCGGGCGCGAGCCGAACGTCTGCCCCTCCCTCGGCGAATCCCGCGATGCCCCCCGCTCCCTTGCCGGAAATCCGCAGGGCGTTCGGCGGCACGAGGTCGGTGAGCATGACATCTCCCTTGAACGTCGCCTTGACCGGACCGACCTTCAGCACGACCGACGCCGTGTAGCCGTCGCCCGAGCGCTCGAGGGCCTCGCAGCCCGGGATGCAGGCGCGCAGCGTCTCCGGGTCGTTGACGAGCGCCCAGGCATCCTCGACGCTGCATTCCAGTCTCTGCTCGCCGCTCAGCTTCATCGCCTTCCTCCCTTCTGAGCTTTCGGCGGGAGACAATGGCTCCCGCCGACCGGATCCGTGTTACCCGGCAAGGGCGGCGGCGCGCTCGGCGATCGCGTCCGCGTCGGGAATGATCGCGGCCTGTAGCACCGGGCTGACGGGCATCCGCGTGTCGGGCGTCGTCAGGCGTTCGATGCGCAGGGACGAGTCGTTCCCGGCCGCCTCGCGGATTCGGAACGCGACCTCCCCGGCAAACCCGCCGCTTCGCACCGCCTCGTGCACGATGAGGACGCGCCCGTTCGCGGCGCGAACGACGTCGGCGAGCGCTTCCTCGTCCAGGGGATTCAGCCAGCGCAGGTCGAGAACCGAGGCCTCGACGCCCCGCTCGGCAAGCTTCTCGGCGGCTGCCAGGGCCCTCGGCACCATGGTGCCCCAGGTCACGATGGCCACGTCGCCGCCAGAACGGCGAAGGCGTGCCTTGCCAACGGGCTCGGCGCCCTCGGTCAACTCCACCGTCGACTTCGCCTGATAGAGGCCGCGCGCTTCGATGACGACGCAGGGGTCCGGGTCGGCGGCCGCGGCGCGGAGCAGCGCGTAGGCGTCGGTGGCCGACGCTGCGAGCGCCACCTTGAGGCCGGGCACATGGGCCAGCATCGCCTCGATGCACTGTGAGTGCTGGGCACAGGACCCCGGCGTGGCGCCCTGCTGGGTGCGCACGACCATCGGAACCGACGACTTGCCGCCCGTGATGTAGCGGATGTTGGCGGCCTGGTTCACGAGCTGGTCGAGGGCCACGAAGATGAAGTCGGCCCACATGATCTCGACGATCGGCTTCATGCCAGCCACCGCCGCGCCGACGGCGGAGCCGAGGATCGCGTTCTCGGCGATCGGGGTGTCGAACACCCGGTCGGCGCCGAAGTCGCGCTGGAGGTAGCGGCTCGCCTGGAAAATACCACCGCCCTTGCCGACGTCCTCGCCGTAGACGAGCGTGTTCGGGTCGTTCTCGAGCTCGGCGCGCAGCGCGGCGCCGACGGCCTCGATGAAGGACATCTCCTTGGTCTCGACGACGCGCGGAGCGGCCGCGACCTTCGGCTCCGCGACCACATGCAGGATCGCGTTCGACGCCTTCGGCTCCGGTGAGGCCATCACCTCCTCACCCATCTCCTCGGCGCGGCGCTCCTCGGAGGCGCGGAGCTCGGCGACCTCCGCCTCGCTCATCAACCCCGACTCGACGAGGCGGCGGGACAGGAGCGTGAGGGGATCGATCTCGGTCGCCGCCTGTCTGTCGGCCTTCGAGCGATAGTGCTCCATGTCGCGGTTGTAGTGGCCCCAAAGGCGGGGCACGCGGAACTCGATCAAGCTCGGACCGTCGCCCTTGCGCGCACGCTCAGCGGCCATTGCGACGGAGTCGCGAACGACGACGGGGTCGGTGCCGTTGACCGTCGCGGACGGCATGGCGTAGCCCGCGGCGCGCTGGGCAATGCGGTCGACAAGGAACATGTCGGAGGTGGCGGTCAACTCGGACCACCCATTGTTCTCGACGACAAAGATGACGGGCAGCTTGCGCACCGAGGCGAAGGCGAGCGCCTCGTGGACGGAGCCCTGGTTCATCGCGCCGTCGCCGACGGTGACGATCACGACGCGACCGTTGCCCTTGGCGACGTTGGCCATCGCGACGCCGCAGGCCATCGTGGTCCCGGCGCCGACGATGGAGTTCTCGCCGATGAAGCGGGTATGGGGCGCCATGAGGTAGGCGGAGCCGCCGCGGCCGCCGTTGACGCCGCCTTCTCGCTGGCAGATCTCGGCCATCACCGAGCGCGCGTCGAGCCCGGAGGCAAGGGCCCAGCCGTGACCGCGGTAGGTGCAGATGACCTGGTCGTCGTCCCGGAGCGCCGCCATGGCGCCGAGCGGAACCGCCTCCTGTCCGGCGCACAGGTGCATCGAACCCATGACGCGCGGCGGGTTGGTGTGGGACAGGGACTGCACCTTCGCCTCGACGGCGCGGATGAAGGCGATCTCGCCCAGCATCTGCCGGGCAAAGTTGTGGTCCTCGTCCCGGATGGGGACGACCTTCGCGACTGCGCTCATGCTTTCTCTCCCATGGGTGCGGAAGGCTTTGCCGTTCCGCTTGATGCTTCAGGTCCGGTGGGGCACGGACGCGGTCCGGTCACGGAACCCGACGGTCGTCTCCCGTTCACCGACCGTCACGTCGATCGCCTCGACGTACTCGGGCTCGCCCGGGTCCGCGTCGAGCAGGTAGGCCGTCACGAAGGCCCGCAGGACGGGCGAGTGCGTCACGCACACGTAGCGGGTGCCGTCGCTTTCCGGGCGGTCTGCGAGGCTGCGGCAGAAGGCCATGATGCGCCGGGCCACCGCGCGTCCGTCCTCGCCGGGCGGTTCGGCGTGATTGAGCCAGAAGCCGATGCGGTCGGGTGCCGAGATGAACTCGCGGAAGAAGCCGACCCGCTCGACGTCCGGCTCGGACAAGAGGCCGGCCGGAAGCTGGTCGACGTAGGCCTTCGCGCTCGACACCATCTCGACGCGGTGCCCGGCGAGCAGGACGTCGGGATTGCGGATCGCCCATTCCGGCCGCGCGGGCACGAGCTCGGCTTGCCCAGCGGTCATCGCGAGGAGCCCGCGCAACCCCTCGGCGGTGTCCCGGGTGCGGCGCGTCGCGGTCGACAGGAACTCGACACGTCCGCCTTCGCCGACGAGGGGTGCGAGGCGGTCCGCCGCCCGCTCGATCTCAACGTTGGCGTTGGCCGAGAGGGGTACGTCGCCACGGTGCGAGTCGACGCGTCCGTGCCGCAGGAGGTGAACGACGACGCTCATGCGGCGACCTTCTCATCGCGTAGCATCCCCGCCGCGAGGCGGACCGCGTCGGCGATCTTCACGTAGCAGCCGCAACGGCAGATGTTGCCTGCCAGGGCCTCGGCGATCTCGTCGTCCGTCGGATCGGGGTTCTCGTCGAGGAAGGCACGGGCCGTCAGGATCATCCCCGGCGTGCAGTAGCCGCACTGGAACGCGTTCGCCTTTTCGAACGCGACCTTGACCGGGTCGTCGGACGGAACGCCCTCGATCGTGGTGACCTCCTTGCCGTCGGCAAGGCCAACGGGAAGGATGCAGCTCGCCGTGGTCTGGCCGTCGACGATGACGGTGCATGTCCCGCAAAGGCCGATGCCGCAGGTGCCGCGAACGCTCGTCAGCCCGACCTCGTCCCGGAGGACGTTCAGCAGCATGTCCTTGCCGTCGACGCCAAGCGCGGTCTCGGTACCGTTCAGGTGAAGGGTGCAGTTCATTCCGCGGCCTCCAGTTCCCGTGTCCCGGCCTGCGCATCGCGCTCGTCGATGGCGTCGAGGATCCGCTCCGGCGTCATGGGCAGAGAACGGGGACGGATGCCGAACGACTGGAGAGCGTTGCCGATGGCGGCCGGGATGGGCGGCAACGCCGTCTCGCCCAACCCGTGGACGGGAGCGCCCTCGCGTTCCACCAGGTCGTGCGTGATCCGCGGCAGGTCCGTGATCGAGGGGACGTTGTAGTCGGACAGGTTGGCGTTCATCACCTGGCCGTCGGCGAAGTCGATGCTCTCGAAGAGCGAGGTGCCGAGGCCCATGATGATCGAGCCCTCGTTCTGGAGCTCGGCCGCGGCCCGCACGACGACCTTCCCCGCATAGACCGAGGCATGGACGTGGCGGACCTTCATGCTCCCCGTCTCCTCGTCGACCTCGACGACGGCGCCGGCCGCGCCCTGGTGCCAGTGTGACGAAGCGATGCCCTGGCCCGTGTCGGGATCGAGGCCTCCCTGGTCGGCGACCTCGCCGACCCCGGTGCGTCCGTCCTCCCGGAGGTTGCGGACGGCTTCCACGAGCGCCCGGCTCATCATGTGCGTCGAGCGCGAGGAGGTGGTGCGGGTGTCGTAGGGCGAGACGTCGGTGTCGGGATCGGGGAAGGACACATCGTCCACGCCGACGCCGAGTAGCTCGGCGGCCATCGTGCGGATCGCGTAGCGTGCGCCCTGACCCATCTCGACGGTGGCGCAGCGCACCCGGTACGTGCCGTCCTCGAGCGCGTCGACGGCAACGGAGGCGCGGCTCGGGGTCTGCATCCCCTTCATCAGGACGCAGAGGCCCTTGCCCTCGCGTCCCTCGTTCCAGCCGATCGCCTCCGCCGCGTTGCGCAGGCACTCCTCGAAGGCCACGTCGTGCATGACCTCCCCGGTCGCGTAGGCGTCGCCCTCGCGAAGGAGGTTTTTCAGGCGCAGCTCCAGCGGGTCGATGCCGAGCCTGTCGGCCATGATGTCCATGGTGCGCTCGGAGGCCCAGATCGACTGCATCTGGCCGTAGCCGCGGTAGGCCCCGTTGGGCGGCGCGTTCGTGTAGACGCAGTGCGAGTCCACGTGGACGTTCGGGATCCGGTACGGACCCGGCGCCGCGAAGCCCATCTTCTGGGCGACCCCGGGCCCGCAGTCCGCGTAGGCCCCGGTGTCCGCATGGCAGGTGACGGTCTTGGCGACGAGCGTCCCGTCCGCCTTCGCCCCAAGCCGCACCGTGATGCGGGAGGGATGGCGGTTCAGGGTCTGCCACTCCTCGGCCCGGTCGAGAACCATCTTGATCGGGCGGCCGGCCTTGCGCGCCGTCGCGGCGGCGAGGCCCTCGAGCCGAACGAAGGTCTTGGCGCCGAACGAGCCTCCCATGGGCGGGCAGACGACGCGGACGCGCGACTGGTCGACGCCGAAGATCGCGGCGAGATCCATGCGGACGTTGAAGGGCGTCTGCGTGCCGGACCAGACCTCGAGTCGGCCGTCGTCCGTCCAGCGCGCCAGCGTCGCGTGCGGCTCCATCGGCACGTGTGCGGCGCCGTCGGTCGTGAAGGTCTCCTCGACCACGACGTCGGCCTGCGCGAACCCCGCCTCGACGTCCCCATGCCGGATGCGGAAGCGATGGCACACGTTGGACCCGTCGACGGGTCGGATGCCGAAATAGGCCGCGTCGTTCTCCGAGACGTGGTGACGCTCGTGGACGAGCACGGCCCCGTCGGCAACGGCGTCCTCGATCCCGAAGACGGCGGGCAGTTCCTCGTAGTCGACCTCCACCAGGGCAAGCGCCGCGTCCGCGAGACGGCGCGTCGGGGCGGCAACGACCGCCACCGGGTCTCCGACGAACCTCGCCTCGCCTCGCGACAACACGGCCTCGTCGCGGATCTGACAGCCGTACATCGACAGGTCGGCGACGTCGTCGGGGGTCAGGAGGACGGTGTTCTCGGGAAGGGCCGAACCGTCGATCGAGACGACCCGGGCGTGGGCATAGGGGGACCGGACGATCCGGGCGTGCCACATGCCCTCGACGGCGACGTCCTGTGAGTAGCGCAGCGAGCCCCCGCTCCTGGGATCAGCCATGGTGGGTCTCCTCGATGGCGCGGCGGACCTCGACGGCGACGACGCGGCGGCGGTACTCGGCGGAACCGCGCGCGTCCGACAGCGCATCGATGCGCCCCGCATACTCGTCCGCGATCTCGCGGGGCGAGGCGCCCATCCCGCAGACGTCCGGGAAGAACTGCGGCTGCATGGCCGCGGCACCGACCACGACGCGCAGCCGGCCGGAGTGCCTGGCGGCCGCGACGGACACGCAGGGCCGGTCCTCGTGCGAGCGGGTGCGGAACTTGCGGTAGACGGCGGCCTCGTGGCCGCCGGGCACCACGACGGAGGTCAGGAGTTCGTCCGACCCGATGGCCGTCTCGTAGAGGCCGAGGATGAAATCCTCGACGGGCAGCTCGCGGCGCCCCCGCGGGCCCTCGAGCACCACGCGCGCGCCGAGCGCGGCGAGCATCGAGGGCGGGTCCGAGGCGTAGTCGGCGTCCGCAAGCACGCCGCCAACGGTGGCCCGGTTGCGGATGCGGGGCGACGCGACGAGCGAGAACATGTGGGCGAGCGCCGGCCACAGGCGGCGAACCTCGGGGTGGTTCTCCACTTCACGGTGGGTCACCATCGCTCCGAGCGTCAGTTCTCTCCCGATCTCGATGCGCCGCAGCTCCGGCACGTCGCGAAGCGACAGCATCGCCTCGGGCGCGAGCACACCGTTGTTGATCAGGACGCCGAGGAAGGTTCCGCCGGCGACAACGACGGTCTCGTCGCCATAGTCCTCGCGGAGGTCCAGCGCCTCGCGCAGGGACCGGGGCGCGTGCCAGTGGGTCGCCGCGCCCGTCACAGCGTGGTCACCGGGCGCGACTGGAGCAGGTGGACCGAGCCGGCGGCGATCGCCCACTCGATGTCCTGGGGGCGGCCGAAGTGCTTCTCGAGGCGATCCGCCAGCGTCGCCAGGTCGACGAGCTCCTCGGGCGTCAGCACGCCGCCATGGACGAGGTTCTCCTTCTTCGAGACGCCCTTGCGGTCGACGACGTAGTGGTCCGGCGTCACCTCGCCCGAGACCATCTGCTCGCCGAGGCCGTACACCGCCTCGATCAGCATGCGGTCCCGTCGCTTCGTGACCGGATGGACGGAGAACACGACGCCCGCCTTCTCGGCGTCGACCATGCGCTGGACGACGACGGCCATGCGCAGGTCGTCGAGCGAGCCCTTCTCCGAACGATAGAAGAGCGCGCGTTCGGAGAAGAACGACATCCAGCACTCGACGACGCGCTCGCAGACCTCGTCCTCGCTGGACACGTTCAGGAACGTCTCCTGCTGCCCGGCGTAGCTGGCGGCCTCGGAGTCCTCGGCGCAGGCCGAGGAACGGACGGCGACCTTGCCGCCGCCGAGTTCACGGTAGGCGGCGAGGATCTCGTCCCGGACGCCGTCTGCCGCCTGGACGAGGAGCTGGCAGCCCTTGTGGTCGCGCTCACGGGCCAGGGACCGGAGGCGCTCCACATCGAGCGAGGACTCCATGACGTGCGACGGGATCACGAAGCCGCCGGGCACCGGCAGACCTTCGGCAGCCATGTTGGCGAGGCTCGCGCCCTTGCCGCCCGCGACGGAGACATCGCGGCACTCCGGTTCAGCGAACCAGACGATGTTGCGCCCGGCGCCCATCAGCCGACGATCCCAACCGCGCGCACGGGGGCGCCCGTGGTCCCTTCCCACTTGATGGGGAAGACGGAGAGCTTGAAGCCGTGGCTTGGCAGCTTGTCGAGGTTGGTCAGGTTCTCGAGGTGCCAGTAGTCCTCGTCGATCATGACCTTGTGGGCGTGCCAGAACTCCTTGCGCTCGAACATCGCCCAGACAGGGGGGTCGAAGGTCGGCGCGTCGGTGCCCATCATGCGCACGCCCTTGGAGATGAGCCAGCGCGTGGCCTCGTCGGTCATGCCACAGTGGTCGGTGATGTAGCGGGGCTCGTGGTTGTAGGCCGAGGCTCCCGTCTGGATCAGGACGATGTCCTTCTCCTTCAGGGTGTAGCCGATCTTGGCCAGCGCTCCCTCGAGGTCGGCGACGGTGATGCCCGCGCCCTTCTCCAGGTGACGGAAGTCGAGGACGACGCCATCAGAGAAGCAGTAGTCGAGGGGGATGCCCTCCGGGCCGGGGGCATCGGGCCCCCGCATGTGCTTGACCGCGTCGACGTGGGTGCCGGCGTGGTCGGAGTGGCTGACAGTGTAGTGGGCGGTCAGCCAGTTCTCGCCGTGCTCACCGGCGCCGATGTTCGTCGCGAACTCCTGCCAGCTCTCGGTCATCTTGATCTGCGGCGGCGTAACCCGCGGGAAGGTCATCATGCCCTCCTTCACGGTCATGGAGAGGTCGATCAACTGCTGTGCCATGGCTTCTGCCTTCCCGGATCAACTGTCCGAAGGTTTCGACGTGGACGCGCATCTCCCTGGCGGCCCTCACGGGGTCGCGGGCCTTCAGCGCGTCGAGGATCGGCCGGTGCATCTGCGCGACGCGCATCAGGCCGTGGTCGGCGATCATGACGGCGACGGCCGTCACGAGGGTTCGTTGCTCGATCATCAGGCCGCCCCACGTGTCCATGAGGATCCGGTTGCCGGCGGCCTCGACGATCAGTCGGTGGAAGTCGGCGTCGTGCGCCACGAGGTCCTGGACGTGGTTGCGCTCGGCGGCCTCCACCATCGCCCCGTAGACGAACTCGAGCTCGCCGATCTGGCCGTTGAGGCGACGGGCGGCGAGCGTTCCGGCGAGTTCCTCGAGGGAGGCGCGGACCGGGTAGATCTCGGCGAGTTCGTTGGGATCGATCCGCCGGACCCGCGCGCCCTTGTAGGGTTCGGTTTCGAGGAAGCGCATCGACACGAGGTCCCGGATCGCCTCCCGCACGGGCGACTGGCTGAGGCCCAGCTCGCGCGCGATCTGGGATTCGACCAGACGGTCGCCCGGCTGGTACTCCCCGGCGAGGATGCGGTTGAGCAGGGTTTCCTTGACCTGCTCGCTCAGGACCTTGGGACTGATCATGCCGTGCTTCACCGTGTCTAGGACAGGATGTCCACGACGCCCGTCGTGCCGTTCACGCGGACGCGGTCACCCGTCTTGATCTGCTGGGTGGCGTAGGACGTGCCGACGACCGCGGGAAGACCGAACTCGCGAGAGACGACCGCGGAGTGCGAGGCGCTGCCGCCCGCGTCGGTGACGAGCCCGGAGATCTTGGTGAAGAGGACGACCCAGGCGGGGTTCGTCATGCGGCAGACCAGGATCTCGCCGTCCCGCACCTCGTCGAAGTCGTCGAGCGACATGACGAGGCGCGCGCTGCCCTCGACGACGCCCGGCGACGCGGCGAGGCCCTTGATCTCGCCCGTCTTCGTCGGCGGCTCGCGGTAGAATTTCTCGGGGAAGCCCCAGAGCGAGGCGTACGGGAAGGCCAACGCCTCCTCCGTCGCCGTGCCGACCCACTCGGGCGGACGGACGGCGGACTGCTCCTCGCGCAGGTCCCGGCGCTCGGAGGCGAGCTCGCGGGCATCATAGGCCGCCGGATCGCCGATCAGTGCCCGCAGCTCGTTATAGCGAAGGAACATCACGTCCTCGGGGTCGTCGACGACCCCTGCCGCGACCAGCTTGCGCCCGATGGCGAGGAGGACGGTTCGAAGGCGCGCGTTCGTGCCCTGGTCGATGAAGAAGTGGTGGTCCGGCGTCAGGGGATTCATCTTCAGCGACTGATCGAGCGCGCTCTGAAGACGGTCCCGGTCGGCTCCCTCGGGAACGCCGTCCATCAGCTCGCGGACCGCATCGTCGAGGTCCTTGCGCACGGCGGCGATTGTCTTCGGGTAGTCGTAGTCGGTCAGGAGGTAGCCGCGAACCGCCTCGATGATCGGGCCGGGGTTCTCGCGCCACAGCGGGAACACGACCTCGTGCGACCAGATCGACTTGTGGCCGAACTCCTCCTGGTAGGGCTTCAGGCGGTCCCGGACGAAGGCGCGTCCAGCCTCGGTTCCCTCGAGGGCCTGGACGACCTCCTTCGAGGTCGCCGCCTGGAAGGCCTTGGTCAGGTCGGCGTCGCCCTTCACCAGCTCCTTCATGCGCCAGAGCGCCTCGATCGAGTCCCAGTTCCGGTCCTCAACCGAGTTCTGGAGGCGCCCGGCGAGCTCCGGGGGGGCGTCCTTGCGCAGCTCGGCGATCGCCCCGTTCAGCGCCATGGTGGCGGAGAACTGGGAGAAGTTCAGCATCCAGTGGATCTTCCAGTGGCGATCGTGGATGTCGATGGCGTCCTCGAGCAGGATCGCCAGCGCCGTCAGGCTCGCGCTCTCGGTGTCGAAACCGTCGATGTAGGCGAAGTTGCGCTCGATCTCCGGACGGATGCGGCCCTGCCACCAGTCCATGAAGTTCTCGGCGTAGTGCGGGAGCACCGCGCCCATGTAGGCGCCGATCTTGCCCGCATACTGAGGATCGCTGGGTACGCGGGGCACGTAGCGCGCCTGGAACTCGCTGGACTCGGCGCGAAGGGTCGAATCCGCCGGGATGGCCGCCGTGTAGAGGTAGCCGTTGATGTTCTTGGAGATCCAATCGCTGGCGAAGGGCGTGCCGAAGCGGCGGAACATGTGGTCGCAGGTCAGCCACCAGCCGCCGATGTCGTAGAACATGGGCGACATCGGGTTCGGACAGTGGACATCGTCCAGGATCCAGAAAAGCTCGCGCTCCCCTTCCTTCCAGTCGATCGGGAATTCGTTGCTGCCATGGAACGCGCCGAGCGCGATCGGACCATTTCCGTCCATCGCCAATCCTCCAATTGGTGGCCCGCTCCGGGCCTCGACAGTGATGTGCCAGGGGAGCGGCTCCCCCCGCTCCGGACCGCTCGCACCGCATGGGGTGCCGTCTGGTCGAGCGAACAAAAGCCGACTGGCGATCTCGCGTCAAGCGATAATCGATTATTGACTTTCGATAATCGATTACTCTAGCGTGACCTCATCCGCCCGGCCCCCTGCCTGATCGTGCTTGCGGGCCCGTTCGAGCTGGCGGCACCCTGTGACAGGGACGGCGCCGGCAATGGGTTTGGGAGGACCCTCGACATGGTCCCAGTCAAGACGGCGGGCAACGGCTTCAGTGAAAGACGGCGAGCGCCCGCCTCGACCGCCCGCAACGCCAGTAAGGCAGGCCGACTGGCGTTTGACCGCGTCATCGGCGCCGCGCCGATACCGCGCCGGAAGCGCCTCTGACCGCCCCCGCATTCCCGGAGAGCATCATGAAGACCGTCATCGTTGGCACCGGCCTGATCGGCCGTGCCTGGGCCATCTCGTTCGCCCGCGCCGGGCACGAAGTGATGTTATGGAATCGCCGTTCCCAAGGCTGCGCGGAGGCTCTCGCCTACATCGAGCAAGCCCTTCCCGAGCTGGCCCGCCAGGACCTCCTGCGCGGACTCCAGCCATCCGAGGTGCTCGCCCTCGTCAGCGCCGCAAACGACCTGGAGGCCGCGGTCGCCGATGCCGACTGGATCCAGGAGAACCTCGTCGAGAGCGTCGAGGCGAAGAAGGAGATTTTCTCGAGGCTGGACGCGGCGGCGAAGGCCGACGCGATCATCGCGAGCTCGACCTCGGGCATCGTGCCCTCGCTGTTCACGGACGACCTTCCCGGTCGGCACCGTTGTCTCGTGGCCCATCCCCTGAACCCGCCGTACCTGATGCCTGCCGTCGATCTCGTGCCGGCCCCTTGGACGTCGCCGGAGACGATGGAGCGCGCCGCCGACGTCATGCGGGCCAGCGGCCAAGTGCCGATCGTCATGAAGCGCGAGGACACGGGGTTCGTGACGATCCGCATGCAGGGCGCGATCTATCAGGAGGCCTTTCGCCTGGTCGCGGACGGCCTCGCCTCGCCCGAGGATGTCGACGTCGCCGTCCGCGAGGGGCTGGCCCTGCGCTGGTCGTTCATCGGCCCCTTCGAGACGGCGGACCTCAACGCGCCGAACGGCATCCGCGACTTCGTCGAGCGCTACCGCGGCCTCTACGACACCCTCGCCCGTCGCGATGGGCCCGTAGCGTGGGACGGCGCCCTCCTCGACGGTATCGAGGCCGACCGGAGGGGCAAGCTGCCGATGGAGGACCACAAGGCCCGGCAGCGTTGGCGCGACGGTCGCCTGATGGCGCTCGCGGCCCATAAGGTGGCGCGCTCAAAGGCGGAGGCATCGTCGTGAGGGTCGTCCGCGTCGAGACGGCGGAGTGCAAGCTGCCCCTGCCACGTCCCATCAGGCTCGGCCCCGTGGAAATCCGCACGCGCGACTTCGTCGTCCTTCGGCTGACGGCAGACGACGGGACGACCGGGGATGCCCTTGCCTATCCGCGGGGTGGCCCCCTCCTCGAGGCGACCGCCCGGATGGCTCACGGCGTCGTCGGCAAGGATGCCGACATGCGTCGAGCGACGGTGGACGGCTTCCTCCAGAACCACGTCAACAACCGCGCCGGATACGTGAAGGCCGCGAGCCTGTTCGACATCGCGTTGTGGGACCTCGCCGCCAAGCGTGCGGGCCTGCCGCTCCACAGGATGCTCGGCGCCGTCAGGACGAGCGTTCCCGTGATGGTGGTCGCCGGCTACTACCTCGACCAGCGAACGGTGGCCGACGTCTGCCGGGAGGTCGGCGAACTGTGTGATGCGGGCTACCAACGCATCAAGATCATGATCCTCGGCAACGACCCGGCCTTCGACGAGAAGCTCGTGCGCTCGGCGCTTGCGATCGCAGGCGATCGTCTGTGTGTCGACGCGCACTGGGCGTTCCGCTCGGTACCGGAAGCCCTCCATACGCTTCGCCGCCTTGACGGGCTCGGCCTGCGATTCGTCGAGGATCCCTTCGGGCCCTTCCAGGCGACCCTCTATCCCGAACTCCAGGCGGCCATGCGCACGCCGCTCGGGTCCGGCGAGGACCTGTCGGATCCCCACGACCTTTTCGCACTGTCACGCAGCATCTCCGTGCTGCGCGTCGACGCGACGACCTGCGGCGGCATCACGGCCGCGCAGTCGGTGGTGGAGGCGGCGTCGCTGTCGGGTCGCTCGGTTCTGCCCCACGTGTTCCTGCCCGTGCACGCGCAGTTGGCCGGCGCCCACAGGGCGATCGACGCCGCCGAGTACATCCCGGTGGAAAGCGGCGCGTGCCCGATGTTCGACCTCCTCGAGGGCAAGCCCGACATCGAGGGCGGCACGCTGCGCATCGACCAGCGGCCGGGTGCCGGATTCACGTTGGACTGGGCGGCGGTGGAGCGGTACGCCGCGACCCGGGGAGAAACGGTCGAAGCCTGATCGGGGCAGGACAGACGCACCCGCGGTGTCGTTGCGCTCCACTTCGGCGAACGGGAGGAAGCGGTCATCGGCCGGACGAACGCCGCCCCCTACCCGCCCGCCGCCTCGATCATCCCCGCTCGTCCAGCATCGGGAAGTTGCGCTGCTGCCAGATCGGGTATGGGGGAGCCGCGTCGCTGGCCGCGTCGAGCCGCTCCACCTGCTCCGCCGTCAGCTTCCATCCGACGGCACCGAGGTTCTGCACGAGCTGCTCCTCGTTGCGCGCCCCGACGATGACGCTGGACACCGTCGGGCGCCGCAGGAGCCAGTTCAGGGCGACCTGCGTGATCGCCTTGCCCGTTTCGCGGGCGACCTCGTCCAAGGCGTCGACGATGCGGAAGAGGTGCTCGTCCTCGTAGCGAGGTCCGGTCCCGGCGATGTCGTGCGCGCGGCTGCCCGGCTGCGCCGGCTGGCCGCGACGGATCTTTCCAGTGAGCTTGCCCCAGCCGAGGGGGCTCCAGACGAGGGCGCCGACGCCCTGGTCGCGGCCCAGCGGCAGGAGCTCCCACTCGTAATCGCGGTTGAGGAGCGAATAATAGGCCTGATGGGCGACGTAGCGCGCATGGCCGTGACGGTCCGCGGCCGCCAGCGACTTCATCAGGTGCCAGCCAGGGAAGTTCGAGGCGCCGACGTACCGGACCTTGCCCGACCGAACGAGACCGTCGAGCGTCGCCACGGTCTCCTCGACGGGCGTGTTGTAGTCCGGCCCGTGCATCTGGAGCAGGTCGACGTGGTCGACGCCGAGACGGCGCAGCGAGGCGTCCACGGCCTCGACGAGGTGCTGGCGGGACGAGCCGAAGTCGTTCGGGCCATCGCCGCTCGGATAGGTCGCCTTCGCCGAGATGAGCAGGCGATGCCGCTTGCCCTTGATGGCCGCGCCCAGGATTTCCTCGGCAAGTCCGTTCGAATAGACATCGGCGGTGTCGAACATGCTGACCCCGTGGTCGAGGCAGACGTCGACGAGGCGGGAAGCGCCTCCCGAATCCGTCGATCCCCATGCCTTGAAGAAGTCGTTGCTGCCGCCGAAGGTGGCGGTGCCGAAGGACAGGGCCGGGATGCGAAGGCCGGAATGGCCGAGGCGATTGAATTCCATGGTCGTTCTCCCGAGTGGAACGCGGCCGGCTCGGAGCCGACCGCCTTGGGCCATGCGGACGCCGGGCTCGGCCCGGAGGACCGGACCCGGCGTCGCGGAGCGTCCGCCCTTACGCCAGATGGCCGCCGCCGTTAGCGTGGAGGACGGTGCCGGTGACGTAGCGATTGGTCATCACGGCCAGCGCCGCCTCGGCGAGATCGCGCGGTTCTCCGACCCGGCGGGCCGGGAGCGACTTCGTCAGGCCGTCGAAGAACTTCTCGCGGTCGGCCTCGGGCATGAAGCCCCAGCCCTCCGTCCGCACGACGCCGGGATTGACGCAGTTGACGCGCAGTGGCGCAAGCTCGACCGCGAGCGCGCGGGCAAAGCCCTCCAGTCCCGCATTGACGGCAGAGACGACGGACGTGCCCGGTCCGGGACGGTCGGACGCGAGGCCCGTGAAGAAGGTGATGCTGCCGCCCTGGCGGATGCGCGGGGCCGCCGTGCGCGAGGCGAAGAACGGGCCCCAGAACTTCGAGCCCAGCATGGCCTCGACGGCCTCGACGGAGAGTTCGCCAACGGGTGCGTAGGTCAGCTTGGCCGCGGTCGTGACGAGATGGTCGAGCGATCCGATCCGCTCGAATGCCGCGACGACCTCGGCTTCCTTGCCGATGTCGAGGTGGATGGCCTCGACGCGTCCGCCGAGCCGTTCTCCGGCTTTCGCCGCGCTGTCGGGCGACGACCCGGCGACGACGACGGATGCCCCCTCCTCGAGGGCGAGTTCGGCAAGCGCGAAGCCCATGCCCGAGGTTCCGCCGAGGATGACGACGCGTTGGTCCTTGAGACGCATGACGTTGCTTCCTTGTCTGAGGTTGGTTGGGGGGTTGGTTGAGGGAACGGCGGATCAGCCGGCCGCGTGGGGTCGAACGCCGCGCTGTCCGCGCAGCACGATCGGCAAGGCGAGTGCGACGACCACGGCGCCGACGATGGCAGTCGCGGGGTACCCCACCATGGTGACGACGCGCGCCCCGGCGAACGATCCGAGGGCGATGCCGACGTTGAAACCCGCGATGTTGAGGCCCGCCGCGACCGCGGACACATCCCGTGCCTCGGCAGCGGCCGCTGCCATGATCCGCGCCTGGAGGGCGGGGACCGCTGCGAAGGTGGCCGCGCCGAGCAGCGTCACGAGGACGATCATCGCTGCCGGGACGGAGGCAAGGACCCAGATTCCGAAGAGGACAGCCGACAGGGTTGCGAGGATTCCGGCGGACGCGGCGTCCGGACCGAGGCGGTCGGTCAGGCGGCCCCCGACGACATTCCCGACCGTCGCGGCGGCGCCGTAGCCGAGGAGGAGGAGCGAGACGGATCCGACGCCCAGCCCCGTCACCTCCGATAGAAGCGGGGAGATGTAGGTGAACGAGGCGAAAGTGCCCGAGTAGGCAAGCACGGAGAGCGAGGCCGCGGCCAGCAAGCGAACGTTCGCGAGCGCCGCGAGGCTACTCCGGACGTCGCCGGACCCGGACCGGGCGTTCGTGCCGGCCTTGGGCATCGTGAAGACGATCCCCGCGAGCCCTGCGGCGGCACACAGCGACACGAAGACGAACACGGCGCGCCAGTCCCATACGCTGCCGAGAAAGGTGCCGAGCGGGACGCCGAGCACGAGGGCGACCGTGAGGCCGCCGAACACGAAGGCCACGGCGCCCCCCGCCCGTTGAGGCCCGACGATCCCGGCCGCGATGCTGGACGCCACCGCCAGGAACACCCCGTGGGCAAGACCGCTGGCAAAGCGCGCGCCAAGGAGGGGCATCAGCGTCGGAGACAGCGCCACCGCCAAGTTGCCGACGACGAAGAGCAGCATGAGCGAGAGCAGGAGCGCACGGCGGGGCCACCCCACCGTCAGTGCGGTAAGGATCGGTGCGCCGACGGCGACGCCGATGGCATACGCGGTCACCGCTTCCCCGACCTGCGCGGTCGGCGCATTGAGATCGGCGCTCATCGCCGGAAGCAAGCCGATGACGACGAACTCCGTGAGCCCCAGCGCGAATGCGCAGAAGCTGAAGGCGTAGATGGCGGGTGGCATGAGATGACCTCCGCGGCATCGGTTGCGTGCCGTTGGCTTCGGATATACGCCTTTCCTCAGCAGAGAAAACTACCGCGTTTCGGAAGGCATCTTATCAGGATGGCAAAGATCGGATCGCTCGAGGGGATCGTCGAGTTCGTGGCGGCGGCGGACGCCGGCAGCTTCTCCGCCGCCGCAAGGGTTCTCGGCGTCTCGGTCGCGCATGTGAGCCGCAAGGTGGCCGAGCTGGAGGCCGGGCTCGGGCTCCAGCTCATCCAGCGAACGTCCCGGCAGAGCGTCCTGACGGACGCAGGGCGGGAGTACCATGCGCGGTGCCGGTCGGCGCTCGACGAGCTGGAGGAAGCCCGGGAGGGGCTGCGCCGGGACCGGGACGACCTTCTCGGACCCATCAAGGTCGGGGTCGGAGGACATTTCGCGGAAGGATACGTCATGCCACTCCTTCTGGACTTCGCCGCGCGCCATCCGGGCATCTCGGTCCACATCGATCTCTCCAGCCGCAACGCGGACATCGTCGAGGAGGGGTTCGACCTCGCGGTTCGGGCGGGACCGCTCGCCGCCTCGTCCCTCGTCGCGCGGCGGCTTGTCGGATTCCCGCTCGTCACGCTCGCCTCGCCGGCACTGCTCGAACGTACCGGGCCGATCGCCCATCCCGATCGCCTCGACCCGGCGGCATGCCTCGGCCTCGGCGAGCGCGGTTGGTCGTTCCGGAAGGGGCGCGACGAGCGCAGCATCGTTCCGGCCGGTCGTATCCGATCGAACGACGGCGCAACGCTGGTGACGGCCGCGACCGCCTCGATGGGTATCGCGCAGGTCCCCGGATACTACGGGCGCCGCGAACTGCGGGAGGGACGGCTCGTCGCGATTCTCACGGACTGGACGCCGCCCGAGCCGTTCGAGTTCCACCTCGTCTTCCCGCCGCAGCGTCGGATGGCGAGGCGCGTCCGGGAACTTGCGGACCACCTCACCGCGGGCATCCGGCAGGCGGTCGGCGGGGAGCTTCCCTCCGCCGACACTTGATCCCTATCCTCAGCTCAGTGGTGGCTGGCCATTCGACGCCGAGAGGCCGCCGTCGACGGGCAGGTTCACTCCGTTGACGAAACGGGCGTCGTGGCTGGCGAGGAAGGCGATGACGTCGGCGACCTCCTCCGGCTGCGCCGCCCGCCCGATCGGAATCCGCTCGGCGAACTTCGCCATCAGCTTCTCGTCCGTCAGCATGTCCTCCGTCAGTTCGGACGCCGTCAGGCTCGGGTTCACGGCGTTCACGCGAACGCCCTTGCCGCCGAGTTCCAGTGCCAGCGAGCGAGTCAAGTTCGTCACCGCGCCCTTCGCGGCCGTGTAGGCGCCCATGTTCCAGTCTCCCCCGATGCCGGATACCGAGGAGACGTTCACGATCGAGCCGCCGGCCTTGAGGAGATGCGGCAGGCATGCCTTCGTGGTGTGGAAGATGCCGTCAAGGTCGATCGAAATCACCTTGCGCCAGTCCTCCCAGGAGGTCTCCGCGAACGGTCCGGACACGGCGACGCCCGCATTGTTCACAAGGACGTCGACCCCGCCGAAGCGATCCGCGGCCGCCTGCACGAGCGCCTTCACGTCGCCCTCCTCGGAGACGTCGCCGGGCTGGACGAGCACCCGCGAGCGATCCGCGAGACCCGCCGCCACCTTCTCCAGCTTCTCCGCCGTCCGGCCGGACAGGACGACGTTGGCGCCGTCGGCATGGAACCGCTTGGCGGTCGCCGCGCCGATGCCCGATCCCGCCCCTGTCACGATGACCGTCTTGCCTTCGAAACGCATGTTCTGCCTCTTCGCTCGATTGGTTTGGGGCGAGAACGGTGGCGGCTGCGGCTGGCTCCCCGGGAGACGCGCGGTTCGCGTCGTGCCGGGACGGACAGGGTCTCCGATCCAGGCCCCGCGCCCAGGCGGCCCAGCGGTTTCGGCCCTTCTTTACAGACGGGAAAAGCAACTTCTCCGGGCCGGACGGCAGCCCCGCCTCGGGACAGCATCTGGCGAGATCGCGCCATCGATTGTCCCGATAGCGTTACGCTGCCGAGCTCTTGCCGCCTACATTGGAACCATTCCAAACAATGAGGGCAAGCTGATGCGCTGGCAGTACAAACACAGGGTGGCCTCGGTCTTCGTGCTGGGTCTTTTCCTCGACCTTCTCGATACGACGATCGTCAACGTCGCACTCCCCACCATCGCGGCCGACCTCGGGGTCCAACCCTCGGACATGCAAGGTGTGGCCACTGCCTACCTGATCGCCCTGGCGACCGTGATCCCGGTCAGCGGCTGGGCGGGCGACCACTTCGGCACCAAGCAGGTCTTCGTCGCGGCCCTGGCCCTCTTCACCTCGGCCTCGGGCCTGTGCTCGGCGGCGACTAACCTGGAGATGCTCGTCGCCTTCCGCGCCTTGCAGGGAATCGGAGGCGGACTTCTCGTCCCGGTCGGCGTCACGATGCTGATGCGCGCTAATCCCCCGGACGAGCGCGCGAGCGCATCGGCCGTGTTGGCGGTGCCGGCAGCCCTGGCGCCGGCCCTCGGTCCCTTGCTCGGCGGATACCTTGTGGAGGCCCAGGGCTGGCGGTGGATCTTCGCCGTAAACGTCCCGGTCGGTCTGGTCGGGATCGTCTTCGCCGCCTGTGCCCTGCGCGAGCATCGCGAAGGGGGGGCCGGACGTCTTGATCTCCTGGGCTTCAGCCTCTCCGCCGGAGGCCTCGCCGCGACCATGTACGCGCTGGCCATCGCGGCGGAGAAGGGCCTCGGCGACCGGGAGGTCGCCGCCTGCGGCTCCATCGGACTTGCCCTCCTGGTGGTCTTCGCGATCCACGAGACCCGTACCCGCGATCCCCTGATCGACCTCGGCCTGTTCAGGGAACGGGCCTTCGCCGTCGGCAGCGCCGTCACCTTCCTTGCGGCCACGGCCTTCAGCGGCGCGCTATTCCTCCTGCCGCTGCTCCTCCAGCAACAGATGCGGTTCGGCCCCATGGAGGCCGGCATGGTCACGTTCGCCCACGCCGCCGGCATCCTGATCGTCATGCCCGTTGCCTCCGGGCTGTATGCCCGCCTGGGCGTGCGGACAATGCTGGCTGCCGGGATGGGCATCATGGGAAGCGCGACGCTGGCGCTGACGGCTGTCGATGGCGCGGCGAACGTGTGGCCGTTCGCCGCGCCCATGCTTTTGGCGGGGGTCGGCTACGGCCTGACGATCGTGCCCCTTCAGGTCGCCACGTTCTCCGGCACCCCGCCCGAGGCCCTCGGCCGGGCGAGCGCCGCGTTCAATTCCGTGCGGCAGGTCGCGCTCGGGGTCGGAGTGTCGTTCGTCGCCACGACGCTCGCCTGGCGGCTGGACGTCCATGCCGGCGCGATGGGCTCGTCCGCCAACGGCGCGCGCGTCCTGGCCGCCTTCCACGAGGTGTTCGAGCTGGCTGCGGGCGTCGCCGGCCTGGGGATGCTGGCCGCCTGGTTCGCGGTCGACCGCTCCCGCGAGAGCCCGGCGACGGGGCTCTGCGACGGGACGACTGCCGTCTGCGGGGGCGAGGCACGCCGATCCTGTGCCGTCGCGACTTGCCCGCGCCAAGGATGGCACTCGCTGGCCTGAACGGGCCCGGAAGAGCCCTCCGAGAACTCGACCGCGCCTTCATCCTGCCGAGCTCGCCGCCAGCCTTACCGTCCGGGAAAGCACCTTCCCGGCCCGGGCGGTTCTCCGACCCGTCCACGCCTACACCTAGACGTTGGCGGCGGAGGACGAACATACCGTCACGACCAGCATGGAGGGGGCGATTTCCGGCGCTGCCGAGGCGCGCCGTGCGGGTCGCCGACCGCCCGAGCTCGACAGGGAGGCGCATTGACGATGAACGCTCCAACCAACGGGCGGCCCATGTCCGACTACGGTCTGATCGGCGACATGCGCGGCGCCGCGCTCGTCGCCTCCGACGGGTCGCTGGACTGGCTGTGCCTCTCGCGCTTCGACGCGGAGCCGGTGTTCCTCGGGCTTCTCGACGCGGACAAGGGCGGGGGCTGCACGATCGACCTCGGTGGTGCGATCTCGACCGTCCGCCACGGCTACCTCGACGGCACCAACGTGCTCGAGACCCATCTGACATGCGACGACGGCTCGATCTCGGTGACCGACTTCATGCCCATTCGGGCGCTCGAGGAGGTCGGCGACGTCGGGGCCGACAGCGACGCGCCCGGCCGCCTCGTCAGGATCATTCGATGTACGGGCGGCGCGGTCGACGTCACGGTCCGCATCGCGCCGGCATTCGACTGGGGCCGCCGCCGGACGGCGCCGGTCCTCGCCTCCTGGACGGCGTCCTACGTGGAGGATCGTCTTTATCTCGCCTCGTCCCACTCCGTGTCCCCGGACGGCTCGGCCGTGACGACCGGAGGACGCCTCGCCGAAGGCGAGACTTTGACGATCGTGCTGACGCAGGCGGGACCGTTGGACGCGGTGGCCGTGGAGAATGCGCCGGACCAACTGTCGGATACCGTCCGCTACTGGCGGGACTGGGACGCGCGTTCCACCTGCGCCGGCCCCCATGCCGCCGCCGTCTCCCGCAGCGCCCTCTGCCTGAAGCTCCTGACCTACGCCCCGACGGGCGCCATGATCGCGGCGCCGACGACGGGCCTACCGGAGGCGGTCGGCGGCGTTCGCAACTGGGACTACCGCTTCGTGTGGACGCGAGACGCCTCCTTCAGCGTGTCGGCCTTCCTCAACATCGGGCACCGACGGGAAGCGGCTGAGTTCTTGCGCTTCCTGCACAACGCCTGCGGAGACGGAGACGTCGTCCGGGTGATGTACGGCGTCGACGGTCCGGTGCCCGAGGAGCAGGAACTCCATCATGTCTCTGGATGGCGAGGATCCAGACCGATCCTCGTCGGCAACGAGGCCAGCGATCAGAAACAACACGAGATCTACGGCGAGCTCCTCGCGGCGCTCAATCTCTACCTTTCCCGACATGGAACGGACGGGCTCTGCCCCGAGCTGCGTGCTGCCCTGCCCGATTTCGTCCGCCGGCTCGCCGAAGCGGCCATCGAGAACTGGCGGATCCCCGACCAGGGCATCTGGGAACTGCGCGGTGCGCCCCGCCACCTCCTGCACACGAAGGCGATGTGCTGGGTGGCGCTCGACCGCGCGATCACGCTGGCGCCGCGCCTCGGGCTCGATGTTCCAGACCTTTGGCGGAGCGAGCGGGACGCGATTCGTTCCGAATGTCTGTCGCAGGGGTGGAACCCGCACGTCGCCGCGCTGACCATGGAATTCGGCGGCGAGGCGCTCGACATGTCGACGTTGCGCCTGGCTCTTATGGGAATGCTCGAGGCCGGCGACCCGAAGATGACGGCGACGCTGGAGGCCTCCGTTCGCGAACTCGGCGAGGGCGACCTTTACTGGCGCTACCGCTTCGACGACGGCCTGCCCGGCGACGAGGGCGCGTTCGCCGCCTGCTCCTTCTGGGTGGTTGCCATGCACACGCTCCGCGGCGAGCTCGAGGCGGCGCGCTCACTCCTCGATCGGCTGCTGGCGCGCGCGACGGGGCTCGGCCTGTTCTCCGAGGAGTTCGATGGCTCCTCGGGCGAGCAGATCGGCAACTTCCCGCAGGGCTTCACTCACATGGCCGTCATCCACGAGGCCGTCCGGCTCCACGAGGCGACCGCCTGATCCGACGGAACCGTTCGGGGCAGCCACACGCGGATGCCGCGGTGACAGAGACGAACCAAAGGAGACTCACATGACCGATACAGCGACGCACCGCGCCGAGCCGCCGTTCGATGCGCAGCCTCAAGCCTACCCCGGATCGACCGCGGCCATGACGCCTACGCCCGATCACGGCGAGGACAGCTACCGAGGTTCCGGTCGCCTTGCCGGGAAGATCGCGGTGGTTACGGGCGCCGACAGCGGGATTGGCCGCGCCGTTGCGATCGCCTTCGCGCGGGAGGGCGCGGACCTCGTCCTGTCCTACCTCGACGAGGACATCGACGCGCGCGAGACCGCCCGCTGGGTCCAGCAGGCCGGCCGCAGGGTGGTGCTGGTGCCGGGCGACCTCTCCGATCCGTCCCACGGCGCGGCCCTTGTCTCGCAGGCAGTCGAGGAGTTCGGCCGCATCGATGTCCTCGTCAACAACGCCGGGTACCAGAAGTGTGCCGACTCCATCGACGACATCTCCGTCGAGGACTGGAACCGCCACTTCGCGGTCAACGTCCATTCGATGTTCTACCTGGTGAAGGCGGCGGTGCCGCACATGGCCAAGGGGGCATCCATCATCAACACCGCCTCGATGAACGCCAAGATGCCCATGGAGCGCCAGCTCGCCTACTCGTCGACGAAGGCGGCCATCACGAACTTCACCGCGAACCTCGCTAAGCTACTCGCCGACAAGGGCATCCGCGCCAACGCCGTGCTGCCCGGCCCGATCTGGACGCCCTTGATCCCGGCGACGATGAACGACGAGGAGGTCGAGGGCTTCGGCAAGCAGGTGCCGATGCAACGGCCCGGACAGCCGGCCGAGCTCGCTCCCCCTTACGTCATGCTCGCGTCCGACGAAGGAAGCTACATTTCCGGAGCAATGATCGCCGTCACGGGTGGGGCCGCTCTCCTTTAACGGCCTCGCAGCGTTGTGCTCCGGGACGAGGAGCGACGTTTCCTGAAGCTTTCGTCTATCGCAGGGCCGAGGCGACGACCGCGACGTGCTGTTCCGCCCTGTTAATCGCCAGGACTGCCACATCATTCGCAGGAAGGACTACTCCGCGCAGCCGCCGCTCGATCGGCCGGCGGCTGCCCTGGCCGTGCCGGATCAGATGGCGCCGCTTTTCTCCGACGCGACGCGGGCCGGCACGACGACGTATCCCGGCCGCTCGGGTGTAATGTCGAACGCTGATCGTCTGATCGTCCGTTCGAACTTCCGCAGGGATCGTTCGCTTCCCGACAGAAGTGCTCGAGAGCGGACCGGCAGGAAAATCCTTGTCTGGTATCGGGGGCAGGCAAAGGGGGCGCCCGGAAGCGGCCGGATGGGTTTCGACCCTTCATCGCCTTCCGATCGGCCGTCGACCCAAGCCGGAAGCTGCTGATCGGCGCAGCCGGTCGCCATAGCCGTCATCAGCACGCTCAACGGGTTACCAGACCGATCGGCGTTGAAGCTGTGCGCCGATTGACACTTTGCTCTTGCGTCGTCGCCCGGTCGGAGACCAACGGATCCTGTTCCCCCAGGTCGATGACGGCGCCCGCCGCCTTCAGCGCCGAGAGGTACCAGTCGGCCTCCATGAGAAGCTCGGGGAAGTAGACGCTGGGCGGGTACGCGGGCCGGCCCTCGAGTCCCAGAACCGTGGAAAGCGCCAACGCACCGCCGAGCCCGGTAAGCGCGGCTTGGCCCTTGCCGAACTCAAACGTCACGCGCCGACGCCTCGGCCTGCCGCCCGTCGCACCCTCGATCTCCACGATCAGCTCCGTGGCGGCGCTCCTGCCCCGGCGCCGCCTGGAGGACATGGCGGTCGCGAGGTCAAACCGGACGGACCTGGCCCGCGTCATCGCCTGAAGACTGACGATGTCATAGGGGAGAAGGCACTTCCGCGCAGCGTACGGCCGTCGAGCGTTCGGAACTCGCGGGTTGCCGCCGCCTTGGTCAACCAGACGCGGCGACCATCTCCGAACGCCCAGACGCCGGATCCTCCCTCCGCACCCCGTTCCATGTCGGCCATGGCTGCGGGACCGGTGGCATCCAACTCGTCGACCACCGCCCCGATGGCCACCGAATGAACGACAGATGGCCTCCTCGCGGACGGTGGCACCGGGGGATCAGCACCTTGAGGCGGGCATCGCGTCCGACTGGCAGGAGCGAACGGACGGTCGACGATCCGCCCCCGTCGTCAGGCCCTAGCGTCCTCGTCCACAAGGTCGCTGAGGTAGTCGAACTCCGTGAAGCGGATGCGCCCTTCCATGTCCGCGACGAAAGTGTTCCCGGCGGAAAGCGCGTCGTGCGTCACGGTCAGGCGCGGCGTGGACTCTGGAAGCAAACCCGAAAGGAGGTTGCCAGCGAAGTCCGCGGCATCCTCGTCGGCGGCCATGAACAGCAGGCTCACCTCGTACGGCCCGCCGCTCTCGTCATCGGGAGACCATTCGATGTAGATGTTGGAGATCGCGTCGTGGAGCGTGCCGTCGCGGTACTTTGCCTTGAGGGCCGTTTCGAGCCCCTTCAGGACACTCTCCCTCAAGGCGACGACCAGCGCGTTGGGGAGCGCGATCCGAGAATAGTACCTGGAGATCCAGCCGCCGATCCTGCGTCCCTCCGAGGCTCCCGGCTGGACGCCGTCGGGTCTGAAGCCGAGGAGGAGCGAGCGGTCGACAAGCTTGCGGGAGTTCAGGTCGACCGCCAGAGCCGCGTGCTCGCAGCCGACGAGCGGCACATGCAACTTGCGGAGGTTCTTGCCTCTGGCCTCGGGGCTGCGCTCCTTGAACGCGGCGACCGGATCGACCGCCGCGATCTCCACATGCGGGTCGACATCCCACCGGACCGACACGACGGTGCAGGACTGGGTGAGGACGATCAGGCGCTGCCCGCGCTCGAATCCCTGCGGCACCCCGACGGTCTCGTTGGACGTGAACACGGATCCCTGCCGCCATCCGGCATCAAGGAGCCGCTGCGCCTCGTCCTCTCCCATGTCCTGCAATGCGCCTCGAGCTCCCGTCGGTCCGGTGTGACCTACGAGGAAACGGCAGCGCCCGGCAGGTCGTCAAGCACAGGGTTGCCGCCATGCCGGGGAGGCTTGGCTTCACGCTTGGCCTCGAACTTGGCGTAGCGCTCCATCGTCGGGCCGAGCGCCTCAATGCGCCGGCGCACGGCATCCGGGTCGAGGACCTCCGCCGCGAGATCCTCGCGGAGCGAGCGTCCGTCCGCGCCCTTCTGGTTCCAGACACGGTACAGTTGGCGGTAGTGCCCGCCCGTCGATTCCTTGAGGAGGCTGAACAGCGAGCGGATGCGTTCGTCGTTCTGGGGGCGGACGACAGCCGTCTGGTCCAGCCAGGAGTAGATCGTCTTGCGCTCGACGCGCGCCATCTCGGCGATCGCCGAAATGGGAAAGCCGTTCTCGCGCATGACGCGGACGATCTCGTGGACCGTCAGGCTGCTCGGGCGGGTCGCCACTCGCCGACCGACGCCGAGGTCGGCCGAGTGCCCCATCCAGGCCGTCGAGACGAACTGGCGGGCTTGCGCGTTTCCGATGACGAGGCAGGAGGCGACGGCCGTCACGACGGCGATCGTCCCGTTCTTGAAGCCTTCCTGTGCCATCAGTCCTCTCCGTTCCAAACCTTGAGCGCATGGTCCGTCACGAGAGCGTCGAAAACGCTCCGGATCGGACCGTGCAGTTCGAGCATCCGCTCGCGGACGTCGAACCCTTCCATGTCGAGCGGCGCGTCGAAGGCCGCCCCGTGATCTACGTCCAGTACGGCGAAGTCGCCGTCGGGGCGCTTGGGTGCCCACTCGCCCCGCTGCGTGGCCTCGCTGTTGAGTTCCAGCGGAAGCACCGTGGGCGGCCGCCGTAATGCCTGCACCCGCAACATGCCCATGTCGGTGGCATAGCCCGCCGCGTAGACGCCTTCCTGGACCGACAATCCGGCCCTCTCGATATCGGCTGGAAGGAACCCCTCGGCAAGGTACTCCTCCAGCCTTTCCCCCGACTTCGGGACGATCAGGTCGACGTACCGCAGCCCGATGCCATGGACGTACTTGATGTCTGCGGCAAGGACGCAGGCGACGAAGCGGTCCACGAAATCGCCCCGATCGACGTAGCGGTTCGTATGCAGGGCGATGTGCCCGGCGTTCACCATGAGCGCCCAGGAACCGTCCTGCGAGGCGAGTTGCCACGTCGTGATCTCGTTGTGGGTGAAGTTCACCCCATCATGGTCGATGTTCACCTGGAAGTGGGGAGCGGTGAACTCCTCCTGACGCGGATACAGATCGCTCAACCTTGCCTGGAGGGCCGCTGCGAACGGGCGGGGGTCGATGAGCTCCGGAAAGCGCAAGACACCCAGCACGTACACGACAGGTGCATTCTTGAGCTTTGTCACCGCCGATCCCCCATGAGCGCCTCACTATACACTCAACTAAACACGTGCAACGGCCGTGGCACAATTCCCTCTTTCAGGGGGTTCCCGGCTGCCCCTTCAAAGGGCCACCGGCGCCGATCCGCCGTAGCTTCCCGCTATCGGCGGATCGGCCTTCGATATCGACGCGATGGACGCATCGGGATGCCCCGGAAGGTCGCGACGCTGCACCCTGTCGATGATGCACAGCAGGCTCCGTGCCGCCGCCGCATCAGTCAATTGCAATCTTCTTCGCTCTCTTCATCAGCAGCCTCGCGGATCTCGTCGCCCTCCATGTCGATATCCTCCTCGAGCGTGTAGTTGAGGTAATCGTATTCGTAGCACTCTGCGAGCTCTTCGGCGCGCTCCTCCCTTTCGCGACGAGCCTGCATCCGTTCGAGCCGGCGCGAGGCGTTGTATTTCGAGCGAGCCGCCTGCCGTGCCTCATTTTTCCTGCGGAGGAGTTCGTCTCCCTCACGCTCCCGGCTCGATTGCCGATCCTCGAGGATCTTGCGCTCGCGATCGATGAACTCCGCCAGCCCCTCCGTGCGACGCTCACGAAGCGCCGGCTCCGGAACCGGTCTTCCGATAAGAGCCGCCCCACGCCGTTTCAGATCCTGCTGGCAGATCGAGCGCGTACCATCGTACCGGAGGCCTGCCCACGTCACCGGGTCCAAGAGATCCGGATCGTCTCGCTCCTCGAGCGCGAAACGGAAAGCGGCCCGGTCCGGACCTTCACGATCGATCGTCTCGCGCAGCCGCTCGCCGCGGTAACGCCTGTCGGCAAGTCTGCCGGTCAGATCGCCGTAGTGTTCGACGCCCGCATTCAGCATCTCGTCGATCGCCAAGCGCCAAGCCTCCGCGATCCGCTCGACCTCGGTCCGCGTCAGCCCGCCGCAGCGATCGGCGATCTTCCGCCATGTGCTCAGCCGCACGGTGTACGCCGGCTCGTCGACAGGGATGAGACGCTCCCGATGCCGCGCCCGCATCGTCCGATCTTCCCAAGCCCGGAGCCTGATCAGCTCGGGCGATGATTCGGGCGGCAGCTCGGTCGGGTCGTCCGGGGGATCCAGGGGCTGACTGCGCAGTTGCCGCAAATCCGGCAGGTGGCTGAGCCTGAAGGTCACCGCGTCTCCGGTGAGCGACGCAGCGGCGACCAGATCTTCCATTCGGCCTCGCGACAGGTCGGCCATCACCCTCGCGCCGTCGCCGAGCAGCACCGCGCCGTCATGCATGCCGAGAATGTTGCGGGCGACCTGGGCCCGACGACTGCCGCTGGTCCACCTGTACGAAACGGCGTCAGCCAGTTCGTCGAGAGTCAGGACGACGTTCCATTCCCCGATCCTCGGCCGCCGCAGCGCGAGGCGACGCCTGCCACGGCGGACATGATAGGTTTCCCAAGACGCGGAATCGGCCATGAGACGCTTGAGCAGCGCTGCCGTATATCTGCAGCGAAACATCGCAAGCCGCCGGACATCCAGATAGGCGAACGGCAGGAACCGGCCTTTCTCCTGACGGGAAAGATCGAGGAAGGAGCGCAGTTCTGGCGCCAACGAGAACCGCAGGCCTTTTCCGAGATGGGCCAGGCCGGAAAGCGGCGCGAACTCAACCGTGGTTCCGGCTTGTTCCTGCGATCGGCCGTCCCGGCCACGCCCAGGGATGTCCTTCATGAGATCGCCCGTGGCCGCGGGTGACGATTCCGCTTCGGCATCGAACTCACTCACCTGTGGTTCGTGGTAGGCGATGCCGAGCATTGCTTCGTAGCGCCTGACGAGATCGAGAACAGCCGCTTCTCCCCGGAGCTCGGCCGCTTCCGTTGCGATCATCAGGCGATCGAACCCTTCCTGCGCGAGCTGATCGCGGACACGGCACGTCACATCCGCCAGCCGGATGGGCAATATTGGCGGAAGGGGCAGGACACGCCTGGTGCGTCGGCGAGGTAGAGATGGCAGCGAGAACCACCGCGTACTGAGCCGCTCGAGGGACTGGATAATGCGGGCTCGGCCTCCCGGTCCAAGCTGGTCGAGAATAGTCTGGAGATCCGAGAAGCGGACGAGGCAGGCGTCCCGTTGCATCTCCGGATCGACTTCGATGGCGACGGATATCAGCAGCTCCAGCAGAGCGTGATCGACAGCGGTACAGATATTCTCGTCAACGCAGCGCAGGCCGGCCAGATAGGGAAGGAGGCGGGGCGAAGAGAGCGCCTCTTCCGCAGCGGGCAAGCCGCCTTCGGCGAACCGCCATCCACGGGGACGCGGCAGGAACGGGCGTTGAGCAGCAGCTGTCATCATGTCGGAAAGCATCTCGTCGCGAAGTGATTACCGGCCACGATTGGAAACTTCACAGGATCAGAGCGACGGACAGCCGGGCGCAGCGGTGTGCGCCCCGCCACGGCAGCGAGTATAGTGAGGCTCTTAGGCCGCCGGCCGAAGGCTCGTCCGAACCTGTGCCATGCGACATCGAAGCCGCTCGATGCGCAGCGTTTCCATACTTTTTCAATATGTGCTGCCGTCGCACGGCGGGATGGCCGAAACGCCCAGGAACAAAGGGAAGCAGCCGAGCACCTGGTGTGAAGTTTCTTGTCGAATGCGCATGGTCATATCCGATGGCGCTGTCGGGATGCCACATCGGACGCGCTGGTCCGCCTTCCCGCGTCGGTCGCTTCGCTCCGAGGTTCTCGCCTGACACCTTCATTTCCCGACCTCGGCGGACTCATCGGCAACATGATCCAGAAAGACATTCTTCCAGGGATTGGGCCGCCCGCTGAGGACCTCGTCGATCCGAAAAGCCACATGCAACCCCTCTCTCGTCAGCCGCAGTCGCCGAACACGACGGTTCTTCTCGTCGATGCCGCGCTCGATCCACCGAAGTCCCTTCGTGTGCTGGTAACCGTCCTCGAGAAGGTCGAGCTGTCGTCCGAGAGTGCCGTAGGGAATGTCGAGCTCTTCGGCGATCTGCGTAAGCGGCAATCCCTGCTCGCTGAGAAGGCGGTCGAGATTTTCGGCGATGTACAACCATAGCTTGAGAGTGCCCGCGGATAGACCACTCTTCTCGGCCGTGACGACATCGAGAACGGCCCGGGCTTTCCGGAACTCGTCGGAAAAGACCGGGTATTCGAGAGGATGGAAAAAGATGAACACGCGTACCTCCAGTGCCGCGACGAGTTAGATCGCCCCGGAATTTAACGCTATTGACGATAAAATCAAATTCACTACCTTAGGCGAGATGATAGAAAATGGGCATCGTACCGGTGGTGGTACGGTACGGTACGATGGAGACCGCAATGCGCAGGAAGGCGACGACGGAGGAGCTGCTCACGGCTTATCGCAAGGTGCTGCAGGCGGGCGATCGGGACCCATCCCAGAACACGATCCGTGAGCTGATCGGCGGCTCCAAATCGACGATCCAGGCCCTTTTCGTGGAGAATGCGGCGAGCCTCGCGGCCATGCGGGACGAAAGCCTTCACCTGCCGAGCGACTTCCGCGACGCCGGAAAGACCTTCGTTCACGGCCTCTGGCGGGCGGCGGAACGCGAGGCGCGCATCCAGATGGAGGGTCACCGCGACATCTACGAGCGAGAGCACGATAAATTGCGGGACGAGCTCGGGAAGCACATCGAGGCCGCCGAAGCGTTGGCGGACGCATATGAAACGCAGACGCATGAACTCGACGAGGTGAGAAAGGAGCTGGGCTGGACGCAGGAGGCGCTTCGGAGGGCCGAGGCCGAACGACTGGAGGCTGTGGAACAGGTCGCCCGCCTGCGCGGCTCCGAGCGAACCCAGCTTGAGATTCGAGCGTCCCTCGAGGATCTCATCGAAGCAAAGGTGAGGAGTGCGATGCGGCGGAAATCCCGCGCCGAGGAAGCGGGAAATTCACACGCGATGCCCATGCAGGCGCACCTCGAGGAATTCATCGATCAGCAGATCGAGCATGACAGAGCGACCGCGGAGGATTGGCAGCCGCCTCGTCGCGCTCACGCATGACGGAACACAAACCAGGCAACCTCGTCGCTGAATCCCGCTGAGCGACCTTCCGCCGATCCACTCTGACGTGCCCAAGCATGTCAGCGGCGGAGAATGGCTCAGCCAGCGCAGCGGAGTGAATGTATGTGGATCGGCGTGTAGCTGCGCCGCCAATGGACCCAATAATCTGTGGAGCGGCTTAATCTTGAGCTGGTCGGCGCGCATTGCGGATCAACAACGCTCATCGCCAATCGACACGCACACACATATTCAGACACAGATTGCCTTGCATTATGCAAAAAACGGAGGGGCAAGTTACAATGACGTGCCACCATGTCGCGAGCATACCCAGGCACCCCTACTCGATACGTCCTCAAGTCGTGTTCATCGAGCTTATGCTGGGCCATGGATCGCCCGAACTGCTTCCTTGATCCCCTGTGGCAGTTCGGTTGGCTTTTCGTGAGAATGCTCCATGAGGCGCCTTGGACGAACTCCTCGTGGTCGGCTCTGTCGTGGACATGTGGAACGAAGACGAAGGTGCACAAACAGACCGGCTAACGAACTTCGAGGTGACCCGACGCCGAGACAGCAGGTTTATGATAAGTGCGCTTCTAGGCGGCATTCGTCGCAGCCGCAGCCGCAGTCCTGGCCACGGCACGCGTCGCCTGGCTCGCCGCCGATGCCCCGGTTACGTGCAGAAGTCGCAGCGGAATATCGGAATGCGGAGGTTCTAAGGATGGAGCGCGATAGAAGGAAGGTGAACAGGCCGACCAAGAACATCGCCTCCACCTCGACCGCAGGAATGAACGCATCGGGCCGCCGGAAATCGATCTTTAGCGGACTGATCGTTTCGCGTTGTCAGCGGCCGACACCGTCACGGCGTATGAAGAAGTAACGGGGTGGTATGCCGGTTGGGGCCGTCACGCCGTGACGCTATCCTGCACTCGGGATCGCTCGAGGGCCGCTCGCACGCACCCGGTGTTGGGCTTCGCGTCGAGCCAGCTTTTCAGCCGACCCGCAGCACGCTTCTTTGAAAGCACGGCGTCATACCCCCGAAAGGCCAAGCCTTCGGCCGCCATGCGGCGCACGTCCCGCAGAATGGCCTTCGCCTGTTCCGGGGCGAACGTCATGACATGGAGCGTGAAGGCTTCCACCAGTGCTTGATCCAGCGCCCTCACATCGGGCATCGTCGTGGCCGTCCTCTCCCGCCACCGGGCCGTCCGCGCTGCAGCCTGCTCCCGGTCGCGTCGCTTTCTGTGAAGCGGCTTCGTAGGCGTTAGTGAAATATCCATCGTTCCGTGCTCCTATGGGTTTGTGACGCCGGCTGCTGCCGGGATTTCACAGACGCTGGCGAGGGAAGCCCCGATGACCTGGAACGCCCACAATTTTTCGCGCTCGCTCGAGGGTGGCATCCTCGGTATCGCCATTGCCGCCGGGAACGCTGCCGCCGTCCGCCGTGCCCATGATGCCGCCGACGCGGACGCGGCCAGCGCGGTCGGACACCTCGCCTCCGCTCTCCGCCGCGAGCGCCGCCGGAATGCCGAGTTAGAACAGCTGGCGGTCGCGCTCTACGACCGCCTGCGCCTCGCCGAAGACGCGCTCGAGGCTATTCGCGATCTTCGCTGAGCAGGTCGCGGACGTGGACGCGCTTCAGCATCATCTCCTTCAACAGCTCGTCGCGGGACGGCACCCGTCTGGACGCTGGTGAGGCTGCCGGCTTCGGGCAGTGCGACGGCAGCAGCGGCATCCTCAGCGTCCTCGTCCCGGCGAGATGCAGGACGATGTCCTTTTCCGTCGCCTTGACGATCTGGCTCAGGTCGAGCCCGTCCCGCTGAGCGAGCCATGCCAGGATTTCCGCGTCCCGCCGGCGCTTCGGATCCAGCCACGAAGATGGGATTTCGCGATTCACGATCAGCTGCCGGGCCGCCCTCCTGACCCTTTCCGCTTCGGACGGAGCCGAAACATGCTGGCGGATCTGCTCGAGGCTCCGTCCGGCCGGCGTCTCCTCAGCCTCGTCGACGACGGCGGCCGCGACATCCGACAGCGGCGCCGGCCGCTGCGGCATCAGCACGCTGATGATCATCCGGACGCCCCGCACCACGACCTCGACCGGCACCAGCACCAGCATGGCAACTGCCGCCAGCGCCCTCTTGAGAATTCCTCGCATTGCCGTATTCCTTCCCGCTTCCCGTGCAATCCTCGGTCAAGCCCGAGACGCATTCATATATAATCCTTCCGCAAGCAAGAATTCCGGCGAACCGAGATCGTACGAAATTCGTAGGATTTCTTCGGAACTTCGCGCGGTTTGATGTTGACAAAAATTCCGCCGAAAAAATTTTTTGATGGATGCTTGAGAAATCGGCATAGTTGCACGAGAACGCCAGTTGATTGGCGTCGGAACGCATGGCGAGGACGGCAGTGAGCGACCCCGATCAGGATCAGAAGCGCAGGCTGTGGAGCGCGATAAATGACGAGCGCCTTCGCGGGTTGTGGGCGCGGGACATGCCTGTCGACGAGATCGCGGCCCGTCTCGGCCGGCCGCCCGGCAGCGTCCGCACCCGGGCCTCGCGCTTGCGGCTGATCCGCGACAACGCGCCTCCCGGCGTCCGCCAGCAGATCCTCGACCTTCACCGCCAAGGCGCGCTCTCGAGCCGTATCGCCCTGAAGGTCTCCCTCGACCCCGTGAGCGTCGGCGCGATCCTGCGCAGAGCGGGCCTTTCCCCGAACGTCGTCTCCGACCCGACGAAGCGTCACATCCGACCGGCCGCGCCGCCGAAGACCTTCGGGGTCGTCATCCGCACTGGTCGCCGCTGGATCGCGGACGAGGATGCGCTGCTCCGGCAGCTCGTCGACGCGGGCCTGCCCGACGCGGTGATCGCCGGCCGCCTCGGGCGCGAGCCGGACTCCGTCGCCCGCAGGAAGAGCGATCTGAAAATCGGCCGGCGCGGGCGGGCCGACGCGCTTCCGGACGAGACGGTCGCCCGCATCGCCGACATGCGCCGGCGTGGTCTTACGGCCGGCGTGATCGCCCGCCTGACGAAACTGCCCGTCACCAGGATTGCGAGCGTGACGACGACGCTCCGCAGGCAGGGGGTGCTCTGATGTGCTCCGATCTCGAGGAGCGCCTCGTCGCTCGCATCCGCTATCACGGCGACCGCCTGATGTCCGGGCTGCCGGACTGGCCGAACACGTCGATCTCGATCGGCGGCGAGCGGCTGTCGATCCAGGCCGAGCGGCTGAACCCTGGTCCCAACCTGCCGCAGATTTTCCGGCACACGATCAGGATCCCGCTCGCCGGCCTCGTGCGCGTGCAGGAGCTTGCCGGCATCGAGACGGTCGGCCGGCTCGTTCTCGTGGATGCCGAGATTCTGGCCGACCGGAAGGAGGACGGGCCTGTCCTCGGCGTGCTGGGCCTCCGGGCGTGGTACGACCAATATGGCAGGAGCCACAAGGTCGTGATGCGCATGCCCGACGGAACTCCGATCGTCGGGCGCTGGTCGACTGCCTACCAAGGCTCCCAGAGGTACTCTATCGCCGCCATCCGCCGCGGGCGTCGGCTGGCGAAACGGCTGTTCGGCAGCCTCGTCTGGAGCAGCGCCTTCAAGGATCCCGATTTCGACTGGGAGGGCTGCCGCCTCGCGCACTTCAAGCTGGAGGCGAGCGGAATAGTCGTACCGTGCATCGTCGATGCGGACGGTGAACCCCGCGATGCGATGCTGCGTCAGGCTGACGACAGGCGCTGGCTCGTCAGCACGGACTGGCAGCACCTACGGCCGCTCCTGAAGCGCTACAACGGCGGCGAATTCCGTGCTGTCACCGAGGACGGGGGCGACACCGGCGGCGATCACCTCGACGACCTGGTGCTCGAGGATTTCCGGTTGTGACCGACGCCCTCCCCCTCGCCGTCCGCCTGGTCGCAGCCCGCAGCCTTCGGGGCCTGTCGTGCGGGCAGCTGGCGGAGGCCGCCGGCGTCACGCCGTCGATGCTATCGTCCTACGAGGCCGGCCGCGTCGTGCCCAGCATCGGCGGCCTCGTCCGGCTCGCCGACGCCTTGGAAGTCAACGCCGACTTCCTTCTCGGACGCTCCGACGAGCCGCTCGCCGCCGGCGAGCGGACGGACGCGATCCTGGAGCGCCTCGGGACGCTCGACGCGGCCGAGATGAAGACGATCGACGACCTGCTCTCGACCTGGTCGGCACGCCGCCGACCAACGCCGAAACGGGAGCCGGCACGGGTCGTCGTGCCGGAGCCGCGCTGGGCGGCCGCCGAAGGGATGATCCGCGATCGCATCCGGCGGGCCAAGGGTCTGCCCGAAAACAACTGACGAGAAAGGGAAAATAACATGAAGAAGTTTCTGATCAGGGCCGTCGAAGAGGCTCAGAACGGCGTCCTCGACGTCGGCCGGCTGACGTCCGACGACGGTCTCGCGCACTGGTGCGGGGGCGCGTTCGAGAAGCTCGAGGCCGAGCGGGAGCGGCTCGATGGCATCGCTCCGACGCTGGCGCCGGCGCCGAAGACCGGCTCCATGCTCGTCGGCTCGTCCGTGCCCGCCGTCGCCTCGTCTTCGCCGCCTCTCGACGGCTTCCAGCTCGACGACGTCATGGCGATGATCTTCATGGAGGAGTGGAACAAGCTCTGCCTCGAAACGAAGAAGGCCCCGCCCGATCTGTGGCTGTCGGGCGAGTTCCTTTGCTACCAGCCGCACCTCTGGACCGCCCGGATCGCTGGCCGCGTGGACGAGCTGATCGCGGCCGAAGTCGAGAATCGCCTGGAGGCGGCGATGGGGCGGGCCGAGGTCGACCGCTTGATCCAGGCGACGGAGCGGGCGTCGAAGAAGAAGGCCGGCGCCCGAGACGGCGGGAGGGCGGCATGATCGACCTCACCCACCTCTCGGACACCGACGCCGGCGCGGAGATCGCCCGCATCGCCGCCGGCGAGCCCACGACGACGAGCCCGATCGCGGGGTTGCAATTCCACAGCTATGCTCGCGACGACGGCATGGACGGCGTCGTCATGCCCGCCGCCGGCGACCGCCTCCGCCTCGTCAGGGCGCCGGACAACGAGTACGATCCCTGCGCTATCGAGGTCTGGTGGCGCAACGACCACAGGCTCGGCCATCTGCCGAGGGTCCTCGACGGCGATCTCGCGCCCGTCCTCGACGCCGGGGAGCCGGTGCGGGCCTATGTGCTCGACGCCGGTACCGGGCGGGCCTGGAGCGCTCAGGTGCTCCTCGTCGGCAAGGGCGTGCAGAAGACGCTCGACGAGGATGACGCTTGGGAGGAGGAGCGGTGGCAGAGGCTGCGGGATTCGTGGGATGGGGAGGAGCCGTTTTGAGCGACACCGTGAGCCGAGTTCTGCCGTCGAAGCCGTTCACCACGCCGATGCCGGCCGTGACGCCGCCTTGCATGTCGGCCGCCGATGTCGTCCGAATCCTGCGCCGGGCCTGCGAGGATCTCGGCGGGCAGAAGAGATGGGCCGAAGCGGCCGAGCTGTCTCCACAATATGTCAACGACGTGCTCGCCGGGCGAAAGGCGCCCGGCGAGCTGATGTGCCTGGCGCTCGGGCTGGAGCGGGTCGTCACGTACCGGCGGAGGGGGTCGTGATGATCGGCGGCGCCCCTCGCACCGACCTCGAGATCGAGGACCTGCCGATCGGCGGCGGCAAGTACTGGCGGTACCTCTCCAGCTTCGCCGACCGCGTCACCGAGTCGGAGGCGATGGGCCTGGATATCGGCGAGTTGGGGCATTTCCTGTCGTTCGATCCGCACGAAACCGTGGGATTTTTCAGCCTGCGCGACCGCCTCGGCTACCGGATCTTGACGATGCGCGTCGACTGCGGCGAGCTGGCGGACGTCAGGGCGCCGGGAAATCGTCTGGCGGCTCCCGAGGAACGGGCGCTGGCGGAAGCATCGGCGGAGGAGTTAGGACTGCGGGTGCTGGCGCTAAACGGGCTGTCGCTCGGCGGCGGCGGAGGTGGGCCATGACGGAGACCGTCGCTCAGGTGACGGACGCGAGGTGGTACCTCCCCGCAGCGATGTGGATCGCCGCGCCCGGCGTTCTCATGTGGTTGCGGTATCGGAACAATCCAAAGGATCCGCGATAGCTCGCGTTAACCACTTTTCCGGAAGTGCGTTGAACTTTGCAAATAGCGGTCGTAGGGTCTTCGGGCCTCGGGAGGTATGCGGGGCCGTAGCATGGGTCCGGCCTCAGCCGGCTTTTGATTTAGCGGGAAAGGGTCTGCGGCTCGACGGCTGCGGGCCCTTTCCCCGTTCTGGGCCCCGGTTTCCGACGCTCTCCGGATATCTCCGGTTTCGACGGGCAGATGCGGGCATTCCGGGGCACGCCGGGGAACACCGAAGCCCTGCGCTGCAAGGCTTCCGCAGCCTCCGCCCTCGTTCACACCGAGGGGGTCACAGGTTCGATCCCTGTCGCGCCCACCATTATCCGACATGACATCCGAATTCGACGAAGCGGCAAAACGGCTCCGCGCGACGAGATCGCGGATGACGGCGTCGTGTGGGCAAACGGGCGCGGTATCGATCCCGATGAAGGCGACGCTGCTTGCGTCCAAAGGCATCGTCGCAAGGTGGCCGATCGGTCGCTGTATACGCGATGAAACGAAGCGCGACGTTTTTCGGACAGATCGGATCGGGATGCGGGAGCCGGTTCGGCCGGGCCCATAATAGGTGTCGACCGGGTTCGACGAGCGTCGTCGAACCCGGTCTCTGACCGTCGCCGCGGCGACGATGCCGTCCTCGCGACGCGGCTCCGCGTCAGAGCACGATGTTCGAGCCGCGGATGGCTTCGCAGACGGCATCGGTGACCTGACGCGTGGTGGCCGTGCCGCCGACGTCCGGCGTCGTCACGCCGCTGCCGGTGACCGTCTCGACGGCGTGCATCAGGCGCTTGGCGGCCTGAGGCTGGCCGAGGTGCTCCAGCATCTGGGCGGCCGTCCAGAAGGTGGCGACGGGGTTGGCGATGCCCTTGCCGGTGATGTCGAAGGCCGAGCCGTGGATCGGCTCGAACATCGAGGGGAAGCGACGCTCCGGGTCGATGTTGCCGGTGGGCGCG